>JBEKTF010000031.1:0-36176 GCA_049516355.1 Bryobacteraceae bacterium
CGGCGGAAGCAGATAATCCTGATCCGGTTCGTAGGAACGGTAGCCCTTGCCCATAAACCATTATGGGTTCGTTCCGTTTCAGAGCGCCAGGAAAAATCTATTTCTCGGACAGGCTCCTAGTACTTTTCCCAGCTCTTCTTAAATCCGAACGCTGATACTGTGAAATTTCCTTCAGGTCCTCACAGGAAAGGAGACTCGCATGGCAAACGTATTTCTAATTGATGTTGAAGAGACCAGTGCTGCTCAGATCAGCCGTGCGCTTGCCGTTGAACGGCACCGGATCGAACAAAAGCACGGGAACATCGGGGTCCGCGACCTGATCCACGCGGATATTGTATTCGCCGGGGGCGAGCCGTCACAGTACCTGTCGCTGTTGCGCCTTGTTCGCGAAGAGCAGCCGGCGTTGCCGTTTGTAGTGGTTACCCGCGTTCCTGAAACAACCAGATGGCTCGACGCCCTCGAAGCCGGCGCGACGGATTATTGCTCGTCGCCGTTCGAGTTACGCGAGATTCGGTGGCTGATGGAATCTGCGTTGCTCAAATACCGGATCGTACCTGCCTGAATTCGCTCCTGCCATTTCCAGGGCTTGCAGATCGCCGGATATTGCAATAATTACCTAGGAGCCTGTCCGAGAAATCATTTTATGAGTCATATGTTGTGTGCCTACAAGACTCCTACTACCAGTAATTGTGGTTATGACATGCCGATTTTGAATACTCGGACACGCTCCTAGTACTTTTTCCAGCTCTCTTCAAATACGAACGCTGATATTGTGTAACTACTCGGAGTCCAGAGTACCGGATTCAGAAGGAGCTGACCGATGTCGCAGGTAGCCATAAATAAGTCTAACGATACAGAAACAACCTCCCAAGCGCTTCTGGAAAAACTCGAAGCGATCCAGAAGCGAGCCTTTGACATATTCCAACACCGCAACGGCGGAGATGGTTCCGACTTAAGCGAGTGTCTGCAAGCGGAACAGGACGTGGTCTGGCCGCCGGCTTCCGAGGCCGGGGTTGCGTGGCCAGGGAGAGGAGCAAGACATGCAAACAGCCATGCAAAAGACCAGTGAAAAGGAACTCCGGGACGCCGTAATCCGGCAGCTCGAATGGGTTGGTGCGTTAGATATTAATGTCAGCGCCAAAGAAGGCGTGGTCACTCTCACCGGTTTTGTTCAATTCTACGCGATGAAGGTCGCAGCCGAAGAAACCGCGAAATCCGTCTATGGTGTCAGGTCTGTCGCGAACGAAATTTATATGGAGCCGATGGCACGCCGGGAGCACTATCCCGGGGCGGGTGACCGGCTGAGGGAACAGATAAGGGCTCGAACCCTGACTGGAATTCACGCTGGATAAAAGAGAACCGCATGGCAGAGGCAACAATCGACAAACTCCGGAGAAGTCGCTCATCCCGGGGCGGGAAACGGGAGTGATACCAATGCTGCCCGTCACGCCCTGCGGGGAAGCTGCCGCGGCAGGGGGGAAATACCGGGTCATCACACATTCCGAAGCCCTCGACATCCTCGCCGGACGAGACGCCCACGAGGAAGACATGGAGGAGTTGGTAGTGGGGCTCATGGTCGTGCAGATCGAGTTCCAGGCATGTAGACGGCTGTTTCCAGCAGAAGCAACCAGGTCGGCGGATAGAGGAAATGACCTGCGGATGGGCCGGCACTGGCTGGAGCTGTCCGGGGCATCCTGAATGCGCAATTACAGCGGGAAATTACCGATTAAAATGCTTCTATATCGTGCACACTCGTCGGGACTGTCGTCGTCCCCGCGGATACCGCTTGCGCAGTCCGGGAAGAAAGTGCTGGTGGCAGACGATCAAGCCGCAAGTCGCGAACTGAGTCGCACCGTTCTGGAACAATCCGGCCATACAGTGTGGGAGGCGGCCGATGGGACCGAGGCGGTGCGGTTCGCGAGAGAGGTGCTGCCCGATCTGATCGTTCTTGATTTGCATATGCCCATGCTGGATGGCTTTGGGGTTCTTGAGCAGTTGCGACGAGACGAAAACCTCATCGGGACGCCGATTGTCGCACTCACTGCCACTGCCATGCAGGGCGACCGCGAGCGGGCGTTATCGGCCGGCTTTGCCAGTTACCTCGCCAAGCCTACCAGTTTGTGCGTGTTGCGATCCGCGATCGAGCGTTGGCTTGGGTAGAAAGCCTCTTGCCCCGGATCCTGTCAGGCCCGCGGCCGAACGGCTCATCGTCGACGTGGCCCGAAAGGCAACCAGCTATGCTGCTACCGCTTCCAATTCGCTCCTCAATCGCGCGAAGCAATCCCGGTCGTAGTCATATGCGCCCGCCGCCGGGCACCCTTGCGCCAATGCGTTCCCCCGCTCCCACGCATCTCGTGCCTCCTCCGGACGGTTTTCAATCCACATCAGCGAACAATACGCCTTCCAGTCATCTACCGTAAACGACTCGGCACGCCTTCCCGTCGTGCGATCCCACCAGGACCGTGCAGCCCCTGCGTCACGCCGTACGAAAGCATTGGCAAAGGTGAAGGCCCGGTGCACCATTGCTTTCAGCTCGGCGGGAATCGCTCCCGACGAAGCCGTGTACACTCCTTCCGCATCCGCTAATACCTCCAGAGCCTGTGGGATCTGGCCGGAGTCGAGAAAACACTGGAATGCATTGACTCTCAGCACCAGGGCCCGTTCCCCCGTCTTACAGAAACCCAGCGCTCGTTGAATTAAATGCATATCCAGATTTCCTGGCCGCAGCGGCGAGACCGCTGTGGAAGAGATCATGGCAAACGCATGCTCAACCTGCGAGGCCGGCCCTCCCGCCAGAAGCTGATAGATTCTGGCGCCGTCGGAATACGAGCTTCCCGGCAGCGTCGGAATCAGGTTCAGCGCGAATCCAAGCGCTGAGAAAGTCGTTAGATACGAAAAGAGCTTCCAGCAGGGCTCCCACCCCAGGTCTTTAGCGTTCCATGTCGCCCATAAAGCCAACACGCCCAGACAAAATGACGCAAGCGGGCCGGCCGCGACTACGGCCATCATCCGCCAACGATAATCATCCATGCGCATCGGCGTCGTTCCGACCGCGCCCCCTACTGATAGCAGACCGGCGGGCGAGAAACGGCATTGCCATTTCCCGTTGCGAACCCGGCAATTGAAGGGTCCCAGCACGAGTTGCCTGATTTTCATTTCCACCGCCAACGCAGCTACGGCGTGCCCCAGCTCATGCACAGCCGTCGCGATGAATGAGGCGCCCAGAATCAGCAGCAATCTCTCCTCGAAGTCTTCATTCGTGGGAAGACCGTGCTGACGACCCCAGTTCGACCAGAGAGCCCCGCCTCCCAGGACGCCTGCCCACGCCACCGTAGTGCATAACCAGTCCAGCGCCGTGTTCGTCCCGTCACCCCTGATCCGCGCCGCCTTCGCAGGCCGCGCGCCCACTTCCTCCACCGTCTTGCGTCTGCAGAAGACGATCAATCCCAGAACTCCGGCCCCGGTCCAGATTGTCAACACGGGCCGAATCCAGACAGAGGGAATGAGTGCTACGCTCGCGGCGATCGCCCAGCCCCGTGCGGTCCTTGTCCCCTTTCCCAGCGTCCACCAGGCCATGCTGAAAACCACGGCCAGAAGCACCACCACCAGAAACCTGGGAATCACGACTGCCGATCCCGCCGGCGAGCCGAATATCAGCCGGGAATCCGGGTTGCTCGAATGCATTCCCCGCCAAAGCAACTGAGGAGCGAACCATAGAAACGTCGCTACCAGCGATCCGAAAAGCAGTCCGTTCAGCCCAAAAAACCATCTGAGAATCTTTCCGAGAGTCGCCATTCAGCACGAGGTTAACCTGTCTTATGAACGAGCTCAAGATAGACATTGGTTAGATGAATTAACCTTGTTGAATCAGGTTGGCAAAACCCGCAATGCTCAACCCAAACCGCCCTCAATAATGCTCCCTCGCAGGCTCGCGGGAGTTATCAGCCGGTCATCTTCTGGCGAAGGCGCATACTTACTTCCTGCAACGATGGCGGTTGTGGGCAATCCTTGAACGCGGCGAGACGGCGATAGATCTCGGCATTGGCAAGGAAACCGGAGGGCAGGTTCGCGCTATCGAAGCTGGCCGCGATCTCTTCCATCTCCCCCGCCCACCGCCAGGCTTTTCGCGCGCGGTCGGTGATCTGTTCCGACTGCTCGGCAACGCCCGGCTGAGTGTTGTGCCACTCCTTCAACAACGCTTCGTCGACGCCTTCGAACTTCGCCAGCGAACGGACGATGGCGAGCAACGCGGTCTGCCCCTTATTCCACGCCGCATAACAGACTTTGATCGCGGATGCGGCTCCAATAGACCCATCCATCGTAATAGCTTCAGTCTGACTGCCTGTGAACAATGCGGCGACCTCGGGGGCTTTCGAACCGCAAAGATAAAGCCGCGTGATCCGGTTGGGAGTGGGCGGAAGCCCGATGATGCCGCCATCGACGAAGCTCGCACCCGATGCTTCGACTATGCAGCCGATCTCGCGAGAGTGCGCGGGAGCGATCGCGTTGGCGTCAATGTAAATACCGCGGAACCCTTTGGCTGCGACCTGGCGGGCGACGTCAAACGCGCCGCTCGGGATGCAGATCGAAAGCACGGCATCGGAGGCTTCAAGGGCGCGGTCCAGCGATCCCAGATCTTCGAGGCCGGCATCCTGCGCGCGTTTGCGCGACGCGACGCCGCGCTTTTCGGAGCACCAAACGACGCGAACGCCGCGCAATACCAGGCAAGCGCCCACAGCCGATCCCATTTCGCCGGGATGAAGCAGGGTGATTGTCATGCCGGACGGTCGCCTGGAGCGTTGCGTTGAGCTTCGGGCGTCCGGGCCTTTTCGACCACAATCGTGAATTTTGCAGCCATAGCCGCAAGCGCGGCGACGGCCGCGAGAATCGGCGCAAAAATCGCTCCCACGGCGGCGACGGTTACTGGAATCTCAACGAAAGTGTGCCCATGCTCATCCTTGATGATGATCCGGCGGACGTTCCCCTCGTGAATCAGCGCCTTCACTGTATCCACGAGTTCGTGGCCCATCACTTTGATTTCTTCGAAAAATGAATTTACCGTTTCCATCCGGCACACCCCGTCAACTATTGTAGAGGCGTCCGCTATCCATGCCCTTCCAGATTTTCGAAGCTGACGCGCGCTCGATTCTGAGCCCCGTTTCCGGCTTTCTCGCCGAAGCCGGCTTCACGCATTCCCTGAGCCCCGCCCGGAACTGCACGTTCGGCTGCAGTTACTGCTACGTTCCGACCATGCGCGTGCAGGCGGGCTTACGTCCCGAAGACTGGGCCCATTGGGGTCAGTGGACCACCTTCAAGCGCAACGCGGCCGAATTGCTGGGGAAGGCCCTGCGCTCGCATCACGTGATCTATTGCTCGCCCCTGACCGACCCCTACCAGCCGGCGGAATCCGAAGAACGTCTTTTCCCCGGTCTGCTCGCCGCCGTCCGCAACCATCCTCCCCGCGTGTTTGTAATCCAGACCCGCGGACCCTTGATCGTTCGCGACCTCGATCTCCTGCAAGCCGTCGCCGCTCGCACGAATCTCCGCGTGAGTTTCTCCATCACCACCGATCGCGAAGAGGTGCGCCGGATTTTCGAACCGCATTGCGCTCCGATTGGCGAACGCTGGCAGGCGATCGAGACGTTGCAAAAAGCCGGAATCGAAACGTCCGTCGCCATCGCCCCGATCCTTCCTTGTGACCCCGAGGCTCTCATCGCGCGCGCAATTGCCTGTTCCAGAGGCCCCATTGTCACGGATTCTCTGCACGTTCGGGCGGTCAAACGCTCAGGCGCGACCACCCGCGAGGCTGCCATCGCGATCTGTAATCGGCACGGCTGGAACGAATGGCTTGACCCCGCATTCCAGCAGTCGATCATTGCCCGTATGGCCGCCGCCGCACGATCGGCAGGCCGGGATTTCGACCACGGCCCGCGCGGATTCGGATTGCTCGCGAAGCACGGGAACATAGATCCCCACAACGGCGTCCTATAATTGAGGGTATATTGGCCGCCGATTATTCCCTGAATCTCAACTCGACTCTGACCGCCGAACAGGAAGCGGTTCTCGAGGACCATCGTCTGATCTCCAGTCTCCAGGCTGGAGATGAGGAGGCCTACGAGCAGCTGATCGAGCGTTTCCAGAGTCCTGTTTACAACCTCGCTTACCGCCTTCTCAACGACCAGGCGGACGCCAGTGACGTTGCCCAGGAAGTTTTTCTGAAGATTTTTCGCAATGTCGGCAGCTTTCGCGGCGACAGCAGCTTGCGCACCTGGGTGTACCGGATCGCGGTAAACGAATCCCACAACAGGCGCCGTTGGTTGTTCCGTCACCGCCGCGGCGAGACCGGCATCGAAGAAAACTTCGAGGATTCGGAAACCCGCGCGAAGCCTCTGATGGATTCGGGTGAAACGCCGTTTGACTTCACCATGAACCGGGAAGCCCGCGCTCTGCTCGAAGAAGCCCTCGCGGCGGTGAGTCCCGTGTTTCGGACGGCGCTCGTCCTGCGGGAAATCGAAGACATGAGCTACGAGGAAATCGCCGATATCCTGGAAGTTTCGATCGGGACGGTGAAATCCCGGATTGTACGGGGCCGCGAGGCCCTCAGACGGAATCTGGCGACCCGGCTTGATCCGGCGCCATCCCTGCAACTAGTTCCAAGGATTGCCAAATGATTGGTGAACGAACTATGGTCGATGAATTGAATTGCAACTCCGTTCGAAGCGCGCTGTGGGATTACGCCGCGGAAACACTCGGGGAGAGTGAACGCGAGAGCGTAACGATCCATCTGCGGAATTGTCGCGAGTGCAGCTTGCATCGCGCAGAGGTGCGGTCGCTGCGCACCGGGCTCAAAACTTTGCCCGAAAAGAACGTGTCTTCGCTGCTATCGACCCGGCTGAAAGTCGTGGCTTCCCGGGAGCGCTCCCGTATGTTGCTCCGCCGCGATCTGGCCGCGCGCCTGAGCGATCTGCGATCCAGCGCGAAGTTGTTGTTCGACAATCTGCTGCGGCCCCTCGCCGTACCTGCGACCGGCGGTATCCTGGCTTCGTTCTTCTGCATCGCCATGATCCTCAATACGCTGCACTTCCATCCCGAGTGGCAGCCCGATATTCCTGTCAGCCTGTTTACCCAGGTGACGATTGAAGGCCTGTCGCCATTTTCCGTGGATGGCCCCGACGTCACGATGCAACTCACGGTGGACCCAAGCGGAGCAGTCAGCGATTTCGAACTGCCGGATGGGGATAATACGCGCACTGCTTCGCCCCAGGAAATGAAAGAGATCGGCAATATGGTTCTCTTCAGCACCTTCACTCCGGCGACATCATTCGGGCAGCGCGTTTCCGGAAAAATCGTCGTCGGCAGCCGCCATATCAACATCCGGGGCTGACCCGCAATTTTGGCGCGTCAAAAACTCGGCCAGCACTTTCTCGTCAAAGGCAAGACTCTGGAGCGCATCGCCAAGGCCGCGTGCGGCGAGCATGCGCCGCTGGTCGTCGAGATCGGCCCCGGGCGCGGTGCCTTGACCGAGCGCCTACTCGCCCACGCGGATCGCGTCGCTGCCATTGAGCTCGATGCCGCCCTGGCGGATTATCTGCGTGAGCGCTCGCAGGGAGAATCGCGTCTGGAAATTCTCGAAGCGAATGCACTGCACGTCGATTGGTCCCAGTGGGGCGCCGGAGTGCTCGTGGGGAATCTGCCCTATTACATCGCTACGCCGATTATTTCCCGCTACGTGCGCGCTCCAGGATCGTTAAGCCGCGCCGTGTTCCTGATTCAAAAAGAAGTGGCCGAGCGGATCACGACGCAACCCGGCTGCCGCGAGTATGGATATCTCTCCGTCGAATGCCAATTCTTTGCGCACGCGGAATACTTGTTTACCGTGCCTCCGGGAGCGTTTCAACCGCCGCCGAAAGTCGAGTCCGCCGTAATCCGATTGACCCCGCGCTCCGGGTTGGCTGTCGCGGATTGGGAAGGGTTCCTCGCATTCGCCTCGACATGCTTTAGACAGAAGAGAAAAACGCTGCGTAATAATCTGGCCGGAGTTTACGCCGCTGAGCTATACGAATCGAGGCCCGAAATCTCCCGGCGCGCCGAGCAGTTGACCGTGGCGGAATTTGTGGAACTTTATCGCGCACTGATTCGAGCAGTTACTGAGCCGTGACCGTGAGGGAGCGGTACCGATCAGCTGGAAGACTCGCGCCGAAGATTCGGGACCAACGGGCGAAGCGCTCCTAGGCGTACACGTCGTTGGACCCATAGGTGTTTAGTGCCAGAAGAATCTTGCACAAAAATGCGAGAGCGGCGGCGGACAGGATAACTACCTTCCACGTGCGCGTGAGGTCGGCGGGTTTAGCGGCGGAATAACAGGGATTTATTGCAATACTTTAGACATACTCGCCTGGTTCGGGTAGTCTGCCGGAGGGTAGCTGGCAATGATAGACCAAAGTTAATAAGGTAACGCCGGCGGTCTTTGCCGCCGGTTCCGTTTGCTCTCCGCAATGGCGCGCACCCGGGAAGCTGCTAAGTCCACCCAAGCGCGGCCCGCAGCACGATCCAGGTCTTCTCCGCGCTCGAAAGCGAGATCCGCCGGATCAGCACATCGTACTGCGATTCCGCCACATGATCCAGTAACCGGGAGTAGATCGCAATCAGCGCCCATAGCGATGGCCGGCTTTGCGGCTGAATCAGATTCAGCAACGGAGCGGATTCGCGGTAATAAGACCGTGCGCGCTCCGTCTCGAACTCCATCAATCGTCCAAACTGTTCCGTGCGCCGTCCCAGTTTGAGGTCATCCGCGAACACGCCAAATCGCCGCAGATCTTCCGCCGGAAGATAAACCCGCCCGAGCCCGGCGTCTTCCCGCACATCGCGCAGGATATTCGTAAGCTGGAAAGCAATCCCGCATTTCTCGGCCAGGAGCAGCGCGGCTTCTCTCGCTTCGGGCGACTCAAATCCGAAGATATGGATCGTCGTAAGTCCCACCACCGACGCCACCCGATAGCAGTACTGATAAAGCTCTTCAAACGTCCCGATGGCCCGCGGCTCCAGATCCGAAGCTACGCCCTCGATCATCTCGTAAAAGTACTCGTGCGGTATCGCGTAACGCTCCACGGAATCGAGAAACGCTGGCCACGTGGGATTGCCGTCAGGCCGTCCCGCCAGCGCGTTGGTTAATGCTTCGCGCCAGCGATCCATCGCTGTCCGCGTCGCCCCGGGCTCGTCGCTCAAGTCGTCGCAATAGCGCATGAACGCGTAAATAGCGCACATGGCGTTCTTCTTTTCCGGCGGCAAAAGTACAAATGAGTAGTAAAAATTCCGGGCCCGTTTTCTGGCCACGGCACGGCAGTGCGCATACGATTGATCGAGCAATACATTCATACGCGATGTTACGCAGCGGGCGCGAATGCCGCTCGCGCGAGCGTCCCGATCAGCAGACTCACGCGTTCGATCTTCGAGATTTTCGGCCTTCGCGACAGCACGTCATAATTCTGCCGCTCGATCTTGTCCAGAATGCACATCCCGCCGCGGCTGAATAACTCGAGATCGATCGCCAACCGCCGATTCACCATCCGGCTCAACGGCAGTCCCGTCAGGAAAAGTTCGCGCGCCCGGCCCACCGCTTCACGCATAATGGCGCGAAAGCGCTCGTCAAACCGATGCGCGTATAGCTCCTCGACCGTATAGTTATGTTCCGCGAGTAAGTCAAGCGGAAGATAGACGCGGTCCTTCAATTGATCGACCGTTACGTCCTGCCAGAAATTCGCCAGTTGCAAAGCCGTGCAGGTAGCATCCGATAACTGTTGCCGTTCGGCATCGGAATAACCGCAAAGATACAGCACCAGGCGTCCCACCGGATTTGCCGAATACACACAGTAATCGAGCACTCCGTCCCATGTCTGATACCGCGTCACGGTCTGATCCTGAATAAACGCGCGGATCAGATCGGCGAAAGGCTGCTTCGGGATCCCGTATTTCTTCGCCGTGCCGGCGAGCGCCACGAATACGGGATGTTGCGCTTCGCCTTGATACATACGGTCCAGTTCCGTGCCCCACCAGGCGAGCAACCGCAGACTCTCATCCGTGTCGCCAATCTCATCCGCCAGATCGTCCGCCCACCGGCAATACGAATACACGTTATAGAAATCCTGGTGCAATTCCTTCGGCAGCAGGAAACTGACCACGTGAAAGTTTTCGTAGTGATGAGTAGCCAGCCAGCGCGTATATTGTTCGGCTTCGGTCTGCGTCCAGCTGCGCTCACGGGCCTCCGCGCTGTGGACAAAATCCAGCGGTAACAGTTGCGCAGTCACGGAATGATGGCAGTCTTCAAAGTGCCGCTGCCCCCCATCAACTGGAACAAAACCTTCGTTAAGCTTTCGAGCGGCTCTTCCGCTTGCACAAATGCCGCCGCCGTCACCCCCCCCGATTCGATGATGTCCAGCGCTTCCCGGAATGCGCGCGGCGTATGGTGGAAACTGGCCCTGCACGTAATCTCCGAGTAATGCAGCAGGTTCGTATCGAGTTCGACGCGCGTGCCGCTCGGCGGACCTCCGAAGAAATTTACGGTTCCACCGCGCCGCAGCATTTCGACGGACCAGTTCCAGGTCTCCGGTTTCCCCGCCGCTTCGATCACGATGTCGGCCCCGTGCCCGCCCGTCAATTCACGAACCGCCGCAACCGGGTTGAGAGTATCCTCGGTTGCGATCGCCCGATCCGCTCCTAATTTCAGGGTGTGTTCCAGTTTCTTTCTCTTGCGTCCGACCGCAATCACCTGAGCGCCACGCAGCTTTGCCAGCCGCACGAACATCGATCCTATGGGTCCCGTGCCGATCACGGCCACCGTATCGCCTGCTTCGATACCTGTGTCTTCCAGTCCCTTTACTACGCACGCCAGTGGCTCGGCGAGCGCGGCATCCTGATAACTCAGATGCGGCGCCACTGCATATGCGTTCCGTTCCACGATGCGCGCCGGAATGCGAATATACTCCGCATAAGCGCCATTGTTGAACAGCAGATCCTCGCAAAGGTTCACCTTCCCGCGCAGGCAGTAAAAGCATTGCAGACAGGGAGCCGAATTCGCCGCCACCACGCGCTGCCCAGGCTGAAAACGCGTAACCGAGTCGCCCACTGCCACAACGTCGCCCGCGAATTCATGCCCGAAAACCGCCGGGGGCACGATCATCCGCGCATGATATCCGCGGCGGAAGACTTTCACGTCGGTGCCGCAGGTTAGCGCCGCGCGAACGCGCACGAGAATATCGCCGGGCCCGATCGCCGGAACGGGAATCCGTTCCAGTTCGACCTGCTCTTTGCCGTACAATACCGCCGCGAGCATGGTGTCGTTTTTCAATACGCCGTTCGGTCTGCCCGTCAAAGTGCCCGCTCCCGTTCCTGCGGCTGCACAATGATTTTCAACGGATTTTCACCCGGAAACTCCCCAGGATGCGTTGCGAGGCGAAATGCAAAATCGATTTTATCAAGCGGAACGCGGTGTGATATCAGCAAATGCACCGGTAATTTCCCGCTGAAAACAAGGTCCGCCGACTCCCTTTGCATATCCACCGATGCGCTGTAGGACCCCAGCAGCGACCTTTCACCCACGCAAACACTTGCGCCGGATAGTTCGATTCTTTCTTTGTCCGAAGTCTGTGCAAAGAGCATGATTTTCGCGCCCGGCCGCGAGCATCGCAACGCTTCTTCCACCAGCCCTTTGGCATTGGTTGCGACAAAAACCATGTCCGCGCCGCGGTCTTCGGTCAACTCCTTCAACTTCGCCGAAACATCCTCCGTGCGCGGGTCCATGGCGAATGTCGCCCCACATTGTTTTGCGAGTTCGAGCCGCCGTCGGATCGTATCGGTCGCCAGAATCGTGCAGCCGCGCAGCTTCAACAGCATCGTGAAAAGCAGGCCGATAGGGCCCTGGCCCTGCACCAGCACTACATCGTCTTTTTGCGGATCGCACTGCTCGACGGCCTTCAAACACGTATTCACCGGCTCCACGAACGCCGCCGTTTCGAAGGGAACGCCTTCCGGAATTTTCTCGACACCGCGTTCCACAATCCAGTCCATGACGCGCACGTACTGTGCGAAACCGCCTCCTGCCGGCTCGAAGCCCGCCGTTACGCCGACCTTCTTATACACCGGGCATTGCGCGTAAAGTTTACGTAAACAGTAGAAGCATTTCCCGCACGGGATGTGATGAAAGACAATCACCCGGTCGCCCGGTTTGAATTTCGTCACCTCTCGCCCCACGTGCGAAACCACTCCCGCCGTCTCATGCCCGTAGATCCGCGGCGGCGTGAGCAGGTTGTACTCGATTTTCTTGAGATCGGTATGGCAGACTCCGCAGGCTTCCACGCGAATCAGAATTTCGCGGTCGCCGATTAGCGGGGTTGCGACCTCGTCCACCGACACCGTGCTGTTACCCCGGTAGACCGCGGCAAACATATGATCCGGCGTTTTTTCGTCAACGTGACTGGAACGTGCAATCGGCAAGAAAATCTCCCAGGTTTTTTGATGCCAGCGCGGTCCGCTGCTTCAAGCGAAGCAGCTCAGCAAATCGCTTCCGCGGACTAGCCAGCGCGCCTCTGACCAGCCGTAATGTGCTGAACTGCCCATCCGGGCCGAGCGCGGCATTAAAATCGTTCTCAAAATCTTCGCCGGCCAGATCGCTCACCGCGCGGATGCAGTAGAAGGGCAAGCCCAAATCCTCCGCCGCGCGCGCCGCCCCTGCCGCTTCCATGTCTACTATCGATGCACCGGTTGCACGCAGGTTACGCTTTTCCGCGGCGGTCTGCGCGACATGGTGAATCGATACAACGGCGCCCGACAACATAGCCTCTGGCTTACCTACCCCAGGAACCAGCGTCTCATACGTGTGTGTTTCGGGGCCGCTGTTATCCCGCGCGGTGTTATCCCGCACTTCCAGGGCAACCACCACGTCCCCCACGCGAAGAGATTCGTCGAGCGCTCCGCAAAATCCAATATTGCAAACGGCCGAGGGTCTGGATGCCACAATGACCGCCGCAAACGCGCGTTCCGCTCCCGCGCCGCTCGCAATCGCCATCACGTCGCGCCCCTTGAAGCGGCCCGCGCGCGCCCAAATTACGGGCAAAGAGACCGGATGGACCCCTTCCCAGCGGGACACCCAGCCGGCGCACTCGCGCGGATCGGCCGCGACAAACAACACCATCGGAGCTACTGCGGTTCCCATGCCCCGGGCATTTGCGGAATGTAATACCACCTCGTGGCGGTCGGGTCTGCATTCACCGTAAGATACGCCCAACCTCCTTCCGTCTTTTGCACGGTCGCGGTAAAGGTGAGTGAACTTGGCAAGGTCCAGGTACTGAATTTCCAGGAAGTGCCCGGGACAAATCCCTCGGGTAACGCGGGGGGCGGATCGTTGACCACATAGACGGGCAGGGGAGAGCCCACTCCGACCTCTGCCACAGCGGGGGCCGCTTTCTGTTGGGCGCGGATCTTCCCGGGTTTGACCAGCAGGGCTATAAGCAACACGGCGAAAACAATCAGCAGGACTTGCTGTCCTGAGAGCTTTTGGATAATCAGGCGCATACCTTTCAAGGTAACCTGTCGAACGCCCGGAGGAGGGCCTGCGCCTTGAGCCGCATCTCTTCCCACTCCGCGTCCGGATCGGACTGGGCAACGATCGCTCCACCTGCTCCGAAGCTCACGCCTCCCCGATGAAACACCGCCGTCCGGATCACGATACTCAAATCGGCTGTCCCGTTGAAGCCCAGATAGCCGATACTTCCCGAATAAATCCCGCGCGCTTCCGGCTCCAGACGGTCGAGCAGTTCCATCGTGCGCAGCTTCGGCGCTCCGGTCATCGAGCCGCCTGGGAATAACGCGCGCAGGCACGCGACCGCGGTTGTTTCGGGCGCGAGTTGCCCCGCGATGGTACTCACCAGTTGATGCAGCGTCTCGTAAGTCTCCACCTGCATGAGCGATGGAACCTCGACGCTTCCCGGAACGCAGACGCGAGCGAGGTCGTGCCGGACCAGATCCACAATCATCAGATTCTCGGCCCTGAAACGGGAATCGCTGGCAAGCTGGTCGCGCAGCTTTGCGTCTTCTTCCGCATCGCACCCTCGGCGAATGGTCCCCTTGATCGGGCGCGACTCGGCGCGTCGGTCGGGGCCGATACGCAGGAAACATTCGGGAGAGCTCGATGCGATCTGAATATCCGCAAGGTTCAGATAAGCAGAGTAGGGCGCGGGATTCGTGCGCCGCAGAGTTTCATAGTAGTCCAGCGCGTTGATGCTGGTCTCAAGCAGGACCTTGTTGGTCAGGCAGAACTCATAGCTCTCACCGTCGGCAATGAAGGCGAGACAATCGCGGACGCGGTCGAGATAGTCCGTCTTCGAAATACTGAAGCGCTCCGCCGGTCGCGAGCGGTTCGACGCGGGGCGCTGAATCCTGATTGCGGCGATGCGTTCTTCGATTTCGTCCAGCCAATGTTCTGTACCTACTGCGTAAAGCGTGTGATCCAAATGGTCGATGACCAGAAAACGCTCGACACGCAGAAGAACGGAATCGGGCAACGCGGATTGGTGGATATTCCGCGCCCCGCATTCGGCCTTAAGTTCGTAGCCGAAATAGCCGATATAACCGCCAGTGAATGGGAACGGGACCGCAGGCGCGTCGATTTCGGTTCGCAGCAGGGACTGCTCGAGCCAATCGAACACCCGTTCCCCCGGAATGCTTACATGGACATCGTCCGAAGCACCCATATAGGAGAACCGGCGAGCGCTATCGAGCCAGAAGGCATATTGCTCGCCCGCGAAAAGGGCTAGAAAGAGATCTTCGGGAGGATGTAGCAAAGGCATCTGCCGAACCAGAACTTGCACCCTGGCAGTAACACCGATTCCGAGCCGCGACTGGCAAGGAGCGGTACGAGATGTCCCGGGCTTCCCAAACGCCAGGAAGTTCCGCACCAACTCGGCTCCATACTCCGTACACACCGATTCCGGATGAAACTGAACCCCCCATAACGGTCTCGTAGTGTGCCGCAGAGCCATCACGGTTCCATCCGCCGTCCACGCAATCTTCCGAACCTCCGCGGGTAGAGGTTCCGCGACGGCGAGCGAGTGATATCTGACGGCTGAAAAGCGCGTGGGAATCCCCCGAAACAAATCGTCCCCGCCATGAATGATTTCGCTCGAATGGCCATGAACCGGCGCAGTTCTTACCACGCGTCCACCGAATGCAGATGCGATTCCCTGATGTCCGAGGCAAACCCCCAGTACAGGGACCGCTGCATTCCGAATCACCTCGCCCGAAACGCCAAAATCGCGCGGGCGATCGGGGTGCCCAGGACCTGGCGAAATAATCACGCTGTTGAAATCGAGTTCGCGAATTTCTTCCCACGTCATTTCGTCGTTGCGGATGACGCGCGGTGTTTCCCCGGTAACCTTGGCCACGAGGCTGAACAGATTAAACGTGAACGAATCGTAGTTATCGATGATAAGAGTCGGCAATCCGAACCTGTATGGGCTTCAACGTGCTAATCCAACCAGTATGGACGACGAACACAGAGTGAAATGCGATGTCTGCGGCGGGAGCGGCCAATGCACAACCTGCAAGGGCACGAGTAATGGCGGGCAGTGCTTCAACTGCGCCGGCACGGGCCAATGTCCGCAGTGCCAGGGCAGCGGCCGCCGCAAAATACAGCACGCAAAGTAACGAGCCCGAGCCCGTCCCGCAAATGCGATGCTGGTGAAGGCTTCGCTTTTGAGATACAGACTGGGATGGATGAACCGGTGACGCCCGAAGCGGCAATAAAGCCGCGGCGGCGGGGGCGCGGCGCGGCCTCTCTGGTGGCGGCGGGCATCTTCCTCAGCCGGATCGCCGGCCTCATTCGCGACCGGGTTTTCGCCCACTACTTCGGCAACTCGGATGCCGCCGACGCCTTTCGCGCCGCGCTCCGCATTCCGAATTTCCTGCAGACTCTGTTCGGCGAGGGAGTCCTCTCGGCGTCGTTCATCCCGGTTTATGCGGGCCTGCTTGCTCGCCATACGCGGGAAACGGAGGAAGAAGCAGGCCGCGTTGCCGGGGCCGTTTTCGCAATCCTTGCGCTCCTCACCTCGGCTCTGGTGCTTCTCGGAGTCCTCGCCACGCCGCTGCTGATTGACGCCATCGCATACGGATTTCACGGAGCCAAGCGCCAGCTGACGATCACCCTCGTGCGGATTCTGTTTCCCGGCGCCGGACTCCTGGTACTTTCCGCCTGGTGCCTCGGAATTCTGAACAGCCATCGCCGCTTTTTCCTCTCCTACAGCGTGCCCGTCCTGTGGAACATCGCCATGATTGTGGCTCTTGCGTGGTTTGGCCCGCGCACCGGGCAGGACCGCCTCGCGGAGCTCGTCGCCTGGGCGTCGGTTGCCGGAAGCGTGGCCATGTTCCTGGCGCAATTGCCCGTCGTCTTAGGCCTGGTACCGGCGTTGCGCATTCAGTTGGCGACTCACCTCGACAGCGTCCGCATCGTGATCCGCAATTTCGGGCCGGTTTTTGTCAGCCGCGGCGTCGTGCAACTCAGCGCGTATATCGATTCCTTCATCGCGAGCAACCTGCCCATGGGCGCGGTCTCCGCCCTGGCATATGCGCAAACGATATACCTTCTCCCGGTGAGTTTATTCGGGATGTCCGTATCGGCATCGGAACTGCCGGAGATGTCGCGCGCCGTGGGAGCCGATCTCGAATTTGCCGCGAGCCTCCGGCTGCGCCTCGTGAACGGCCTGCGCCGGATCGCCTTCCTCGTAATCCCCTCGGTAGTGGCTTTCATCGCTCTCGGAGACGTCATTGCGGGCGCGATTTATCAGAGCGGCAAGTTCACCCACGCAGACTCGATCTACGAGTGGGGAATCCTCGCGGGATCGGGTGTCGGGCTGCTGGCCTCGACCCAGGGGCGGCTCTATTCATCCGCGTTTTATGCGTTGAAGGACACGCGAACCCCGCTGCGATTCGCCATCGTCCGGATCTTACTCACCACCGTTCTCGGATATTTCTGCGCCATCCCGTTGCCGCCGATGCTCGGCATCGACCCAAAGTGGGGCGTCGCGGGATTGACCGCTTCAGCGGGTGTAAGCGGCTGGATCGAATTCGTGCTGCTGCGGCGCTCTCTCGGAAAGAAGATCGGCTCCGATCCTGTGGGCGTGGGCTATCTGGGGAGGTTGTGGATCGCGGCCATTATCGCGTCCGGCGTGGCATGGGCGATCAAATTACAACTCGCGCCAGGACTGCATCCAATCCTGACCGCCGCGGCCGTACTCACCCCGTACGGAGTGCTCTATCTGCTGCTGGCGGAGGGGAGTAACATTCGCACGCGAATCCGCGGCCTGCTCAGACCCGGTTGACGCTTCCCGAATTCGGTGCTACCAGCCAAGCCGGTCGCGAAGCGCAATTAGTACCCGCTTCCAATAGCGCAGTTTTGTGCCGCGAGTACTCACCAATGCCAGGCCGAACAACTTCCAGAGCGAGCGTTCCTCGGTGATGGATTCCATATGTTTATTATCCCGACCCGGACGAACCCTCGATTTGCGGGATGTGCAGGACCGCTGGCAGCAGACTCGACGTTGGCTATCTTCGCCGGTGGGCCAGTCACTTGAAGTCGAGGGACTGCTGGAACGGTTGCTGGCGGAGTGCGGGGTCTGATTCCCGATTACCGTCAGATCACGCCGTCGCGGATCGCGACCCGCACCATTTCACCGATCGAATCGATGCCCAGCTTCCCGAGTATGCTCGCATGATGGCTCTCCGCCGTCCTTACACTCATGCCGAGCTCACCGGCCAGCTCCTTATTGCTTTGTCCCTGAACCAGCAAACGCATCACCTCGAGTTCCTTGGGGGTGAGGATAAACTGGGCCGGAACGTACTCCGGCGATTCGATTTGATCTACCGGTCGCGACGCACTGCTCGAAGCGAAAAATGGTTCACCGGCCAAAATTCGTTCGACTGCGGTTACCAGCATTCTCGGCGCTTCGTTCTTGGCAATGTACGCATCGACGCCCGTTCTTTTCAATTGGCGGAGGATCGGGGCCGCCAGATGCATGCTGAGGACCAGAATGTGGATGCCTGGAACCGATTTCAAGAGCCGCCCCGCAACCTTTAAACCGTCGATGTCGGGCATGGAGAGGTCCAGAATTGCCACGTTCGGCCGCAGCAATTCGCCGCGTTCGATGGCTTCCTTCCCGTTCGGGGCTTCGGCTACCACCGTCCATTCCGGATGGCTTCTCCTGAGAATGCTGATCAGGCCCTTGCGCACGAGCTCGTGATCGTCCGCAACGAGGATCT
Organism: Bryobacteraceae bacterium; assembly: GCA_049516355.1. Lineage (GTDB taxonomy): Bacteria > Acidobacteriota > Terriglobia > Bryobacterales > Bryobacteraceae > BOG-234. The sequence goes on from JBEKTF010000031.1 coordinate 18,304, forward strand.
CAACCGCGCTCACGGCGCAGTTCTTTCATCCCGCAGTCAAATCGCGGCAAAACCTTCCCCTTGCATCACAGTCTCCAAACCGTACGTCGAGCACCCTGGTGGCTGCATTCTGCGCGTATTATATTTATTTCCCAATGCAAAAGGTACTAAAGATTTTATTCAGGATGTCATCGGCTGTTGTCGCGCCCGTAATTGCGTCCAGGGGATGCAGCGCGCAATACAGATCGAGCATTAATAACTCATGTGGTATTCCGGCCTGAGCGGCGGTTCGGGCCTTCTCCAGCATCGGGAGCGCTTCCCGCAGAAGATTTTCCTGTCGCACGCTGGTAATGAAGCCCCCCTGCATTTCCAGCTCGCCGCGCGGCGCCAGCGTATCGAAGATGGCTTCGCGAAGACGATCGATTCCCTCGCCGGTCAGCGCGGAAACCGCGATCTCCCGTTCGCCGGCGTAGAAGTCCGGCAGGTCGCATTTATTTGCCACGATCAGGAAACGGCCCTGTTCATTGGCTTTTGCGATTAGATCTTCATCGTGTTTCGAGCGCCGGTTTGAACCATATGACGCACCATCGATCACGACGATAGTCAAATCCGCGTCCGACATCGCCTGGAAGCTTCGTTCAATCCCCAGTCGTTCAATCAGTTCCTGCGTCTCCCGGATTCCCGCCGTATCCACAAGTCGCACCGGAATTCCGGCGAATTCCGCCATTTCCGAGACAACATCGCGCGTAGTACCGGGAATTTCCGTCACAATAGCACGATCCTGTTCCAATAATCGGTTAAACAGGCTGCTCTTTCCGGCGTTTGGCCTACCGATAATGGCAAGCGAAAAGCCGGATCGCACGAGATTGCCATAGCGGAAACTGCGCGCCAGCGCGTCGGTCTGTTGAATAATCGGATCGAGCCTCCGGAGTATTTCCGCAGCGGGGGCCACGCTGATATCGTCTTCGGCGAAATCGATGCCGGCTTCGAGCAGGGCGATGAGTTCCAGCAACTGCGCCTTTACGGGAGCAAGCCTGCGCGAGACGGAACCCTGCGTCTGCTGCGCGGCGATGCGGGCCTGATAAAGCGTGGTCGCATCGATGAGATCCCGGACCGCTTCGGCCTGCGGCAGATCGATTCGCCCGTTCAGGAATGCCCGCAACGTAAATTCTCCGGGCTCGGCAAGCCGGGCGCCCGCGCGTACGGCCCGGTCGAGGCAATGCCGGAGCACAACCGGCGCACCATGGCACGCGATTTCGACTACATCTTCCGCGGTATAGGAACGGGGCGCCGCGAAGTACGTCGCAACCACCTCATCCACCATGCGGCTTTCCTCATCCAGGAGTTCGCCGAAGCTCGCCGCCCACGAGCGCAATTCGCTCTTCAACGCAATCAGGGAAGTGGCGATCTCAAAAGACCTGGGACCAGACAGGCGCACGATCCCTATGCCCCCACGGCCAGGCGGGGTGGAAATCGCCACAATGGTGTCTTCGAATTTCAATACCGTGTGGCACAGACTTCAGTCTGTGTTCCCCGGACGAGCGCTGTGCACTAGCGGCGTCCGCGCGGAGGCGGTCGTCTGTCCCCACTCCGTTCGCCACCGCGGCCCGGGCGCCGTTCGGGCGAGCGCTGCTGATAGCGTTCCTGCGGCGGCGGAGGGGGCAGATCCGGCAGCGACGGCATCCCGGCCGGATATATCACCACATGCCGGAACGGTCCCGTACCCGCGCTCTCGCTGCGAAGTTCATGCTCGTTGCGCAACGCGATATGGATCACGCGGCGTTCCCGGCTGTTTAATGGATTGAACCGGAATGGCGTACCGGTGTGTTTGACCTTCTCCGCCGCGGCCATGGCGCTCAAGCGCAATTCTTCGATACGCAGCGCGCGGTAATCGTTCGCGTCGAAAGAGATGCGCGAATGATCGTCGGAGTGCAGCCGCAGCGCTTCCTGTGTCACCAGTTCGAGCGCAAGCAACAACTCCGCCCGGTTCGCCAGCAGCAGCTCTACGTCGCGGCCCTTGAACTTAACGATAACGTCCGGGTTTTCAAAATCCGGGTGGCTGTGATCTCCGGCTTCGATGGCGAAGTCCAGATCGAACTTGCCGCTGGCGATAATCTGACGAAGAAACTGATCGATCCGGGGACCAGTTTCGTGCACCGAATACTTGGGATTCAAGCCCTCTTCCTACCGTCCTTGGCAATCGCTTTCTTCGCCGCTACGATCTCAACAGGGCCCGCCGTCTTGTTGAAGAACCACTGCTGGGCGAGGCCGACAATATTGCCAGTGAGCCAGTATAACACCAGTCCGCTCGATGCTTGCCAGAAGAAGAAAAGGTACATCAGCGGCATAAACTGCATCATTTTCTGCTGGCTCGGGTCTCCCGCGGCCGGGGCCGGCGTCATACGCTGCAGCGCATAACTGGTCACAACCATGATCAGCGGAAGCGTGTGGATGGCGAAATGCTCCGGCTGCGAGAGATCGCCGATCCAGAGCCAGTTTGCGTGGCGCAGCTCGATCGAAACAGCAAGCACTTTGTAGAAAGCATAAAGAAACGGCATCTGAATCAGCAGCGGAATGCACCCGCCCATCGGGTTCACGCCATGCTTCTTGTAGAGATCCATCATCTCCTGCTGCTTGTTCGCGGCGCGCGGATCGCTCATGCTGATGCCCTTGTATTTCTCCGTGATCTTCGCCATCTCCGGCTGCAGCTTCTGCATTTTGCGCGACGACTTCAGAGTCGTCAGCTTCAGCGGAAACAACGCCACATTGATGATGAACGTGATGAGCACGATCGACCATCCGTAGTTGTGGACGAACGCATCGTTGAGGAAATGCAGCACCAGGAACAGAGGCTTCGCGATAATACCGAACCAGCCCCAGTCCACGATTCCATCCAGCTTCGGATTCACCACATGCAGCGCGGAAATCTCTTTCGGCCCGACATAAATTCCAAACTGGTTTCGCGCCGCCCCGCCCACCGCAACACCAGGGTACGGCTCTTCGGCGCTGTTCAGAGGCGAAGCGACGATATCGTCGTACGTCGTCATCTGCAGCGTCGTATTCTGCGGCGGTAAGAATGCGGCCGCAAAGTATTGGTCGTCAATTCCGGCGAACGAGAACGATCCATCCGCATTAACGGGGCCGTTCTTGGCTGATTTCGCCGCTTCCCGCACGAGTTTGTTCTTATCGAGGTCGTAATGGATGGTCGCTTGTTGCCCCGCCGCATTTTGCACGGCCATGTCGCCGAACCCGCCCCGCCATTCGATCAGGTGCGGAAGTCCTGCCCCATTCATGGTGACTTCGTCGGAATACTGCACCATGTAGCCTGCGCGCTGCAGCGCGAAAGTCTTCGTGGCGTGCGTGCGTCCATCGGAGTATTCGTAGTTGACGCTGAGGCCTTCCGGCCCCGCATGCGCAACCCACAAGGCATTATTGAGATCCGAGCTCGGTTGCTTGTCCCGGAACGCGAACGCGAACGGGCGCCCGGCCTTTTCGACAGCTTTCTGGTTCACCAGTTCGAGCGGCATCCCCGCGCTGTCTTTGAATTTTTTCAGGGTCCAGCTTTTGACCGTCGCGCCGCGGTTGGAGAATACGACGTGGTAGAACTCCGTGTCGATAACCTGGTCCTGCTCGCTCGCCGCCGAGACGGCTCCGGCCACGGTGTTGTCGGTCGCAGGCGCCGCCGATGGGATTATGGGCGCTCCGCCGGCTGTTGCAACAGTCGCCTGCTGGTTGGTTTTAGCTGCCGCCGTTTTCTGTCCGGACTGGGCTTTCTGGTCCGCCTGTGGCGGTGTGATCCCGAGCTGCCGATAGACGTACGGCGTGGCGAGAAGAATCAGCCCCATCAGGACGAATGCCAACACCATTCGAACTTCGTTCGACAGTTCCTTGCGTTCTTGTTTGGGCGGTGTAGGAGAGCTCATTCTGTAGATTTCAAAGGCATGCTCTATATCAAGGAACGGGGTCTGATCCACCCGCGTGGAAAGGATGGCACCGGCCCAGCCGTTTCAGACCCAGCCAGAGGCCCGTCGCCACCCCGTGGGCCTCCACCGCTTCACGCATGTATTCAGAACAAGTCGGGTAGAAGCGGCAGGCCGACGGCAGCAACGGCGAAATCAGACGTTTATACCAGCCGAGGAGGAAGACGACGATCCAGGTAATGACACCGGCCGCTGCGTGCACCTGATAAAGAGACGCCTGACTTCCATCTGAAGTTCGCTGAAAAGGCAATCGAGAGCCTTGCGCCGTGGATTGAATACGATGGACCACTCTGGACTCAATAATGGCAGTTCGAGCCGGACCGCTTCGCGCATCCGGCGTTTGATCCGGTTGCGAACCACGGCTTTACCAAGCCCCCTGGGTGTGGTGAAACCGACGCGAGGGCCTCCGGGTTGGGGCAACTGAAAAGCGGCGAAGAGTGGACACGTGTAGCGCGTCCCCTGGTCGTAAACCCTTCGGAAATCGCTCGATCGCAGCAGCCGGACACTTTTGGGAAAGCCTGGTATCCGGGCTACCTCTCGGAGCTGACGGTCAGCTTCTTGCGCCCCATGGCGCGTCGGCGGGAGATGACGGCCTGGCCATCGGCGGTTTTCATACGGGACCGAAAACCGTGCGTCTTCGCGCGGCGCCGGTTATTCGGTTGGAAAGTTCTTTTAGGCATGTCTGGAAATATAAATTATACAACAGGTTGGAGACGCGACTTCAAGTCGCATTCTTTCATTACAATCGAATCGTGACCCAAGCCGTGAAAAAAACCGGCCGGATTCTGGCACTCGACCTCGGCAAAAAACGCATCGGCCTCGCCCTGAGCGATGAACTCGGTGTGACCGCTCAGGGATTGAAAACAATGGACCGCGAGGGGCGCCGCGACGATATCGAAACCCTCCGGCGGCTCACCGTCGAGTCGAACGTCGAGCTGATCCTGATCGGTGACCCGATTCACATGAGCGGCGAGGCGAGCCGCCAGAGCGCGTATACCCGGGAGTTCGCGCGCGAACTGGAATACAAAACCGGGCTGCCCGTGAAATTCTGGGATGAGCGCTGGACGAGCCGCGAAGCCGAGCGCACCCTGCGCGGATCCGGCATCGCTCACAGCGAACGGAAACCTGCAATCGACCGCCTTTCGGCCGTCATTCTGCTCCAGAGCTATCTGGACTCAGCCGAGGCGCATCGGTGAAATTCCTATTTCGGACGTTCGCACTGGCCGTACTCCTCGCACTGATTGCCGGCGGCTGGATCCTCTCGCGCCTGAACCGGCCCTACGAAGGTTTCTCGCAACCCGTGTTCATCGAATTTGCCCGCGGGACATCTACCCCCGCCATGGCATCCGAGCTGGCCAGAAAAGGCGTGATAGAAAATCGCTGGCTCTTCCTGGCCGCGCGCGCGCTGCGGCGAGGTACGAATCTGCAGGCGGGCGAGTACAAGTTCGACAAGCCCGCGTCTCCGCTCGAAGTTTTTGGCCGCATTGCGCGCGGCGATATCTATTACATGGAACTCCTCGTCCCGGAGGGTTTCAACATGTTCGACATTGCGGAGGAAGTCGGGAAACTGGGCACCATCCGGCCGGAGACGTTCCTCGCCGCAGCCAGGAATCCGGCGTTGATTCGCGATCTCGATCCGGATGCGCCCTCGCTCGAGGGCTATCTTTTTCCCAGCAAATACCGCGTCTACCGGCACACCACCGCCCAACAAATCTGCCGCATGATGACGGCGGAATTTCGCGCGCAATGGAAGGGGCTCCAAACCCCGGCCAACGTTCACAACACCATCACCCTGGCTTCGATGGTCGAGCGCGAAGCACGCAGGCCCGAGGAACGCCCCATGGTGGCTTCGGTGTTCCACAACCGGCTCAGCGTCGGCATGAAGCTCGATTGCGATCCAACGACCGTTTATGCGGCGCTGCTCGATCACCGTTACCGCGGCACGATTTACCGCTCCGATCTGGCCAGCGCCAGTCCGTGGAACACGTACCAGCATGCGGGCCTGCCGCCCGGACCCATCGCAAGCCCGGGTCTCAGCTCAATCCAGGCCGCGCTCGCGCCCGCCGAAACCCACTATCTGTATTTCGTGGCGAAGGCCGACGGATCGGGCGGGCACAATTTTTCCGAATCACTCATGCAGCATGATGCAGCCGTCGCGAAATATCAAAAAGCCGTCCGCCGCTAAAGAGCGCGTGCTGGAATTCGCCGCCGTTCGCGGCTGGGGCGAGATCGGCGAGGCGGAATGGGCCGAACTCAAAGCCGCGCTGCCGGATATCTCTGAAACCACGATCCGCGAATCCGGCGTTCCCATAGCACCTCCGTGGAGCGGAGTTAAGCAGCACACCATCGATGACCTCGATGCGTCTCTCCGCCAGTTCAGCGACATCTATGTCTCCCACCCGCACCTGCGCCGTTACTGCCGCGACCAGGTAATAGCCGCCAAAACCAGGGCGCGATATGCATCACAGAGCGACAAGGTCGAAGCAGACAAACGTCGTCTGAAGGCGGAGATGGTGGAGTGGATGCTCGTATGGCTGGGCGATCCGGCGCTGTTTCCCGCCTGGGTATCAATCCGCCGCCAAAGACTTAGCTAGTACCCGGTACATGCCAGGTGGGTACGGGCTTCAGTCGAACGCAGCTCGACAGGGGATTGGAATTTATGAAACGGACGAATTACCGGGCAAGAATCTCGCCAGTCGTTATCTCGCCAGTTGTCACGCCCTCCAGAGGGCGCGTCGCAGTCGGTACCTTTTGCAGACGCACCACCATCAGCGTCTGGTCGTCATGCGGAAGTTCCTTGACCAGAAACGCCCGCACTTTTGCCAGCACGGCATCACAGATCTCGGTCGGAGACCCTGCCCAGTTCTCCTCGATGGCGGCCAGAATCCGATCCTCTCCGAATTCCTCGTCGCGCACATTCGCCGCTTCCAGAATGCCATCCGAGAAAACCACCAGCAAGTCGCCCGGAAGAATGGAAATCCGGACTTGCTCGTAGCAGGCATGCGGCAACAAGCCGAGCACAGGCCCGCCGCCTTCGTCCAGCCGATGCACTTCAAAGTTACCTTGTCCGGTCTTGCGTATCAGCAGCGGAGGCAGATGCCCCGCGTTGATGTAGCTCAACACGGAACGAACGGGATCGAAATAGCACCATAAAAGGCTGACGAAACGCTCCCGTGCGGTCTTCACGCAGAGTAACTGATTGAGGCGCTCCATGGCGCGTTCGTGGTTCTCCGGCGTCCCCGTCCCATTGCTCGCGTGTACCACGCCCTGCAGCACGCCCATGAGAAGGGCAGCCGACAGACCCTTGCCGGAAACATCGCCAAGGACGAGCGCGATCTGATGGTCGTCCGTTTCAAAGGCATCGTAGAAATCTCCCCCCACCTGCCACGCCGGCACGCATCGCGCGGCAAACTCCAGATCATGCGTCAGCAGGCTGCCCGAAGGGAGAAGATCGAACTGCACCAGGCGCGCCATGGCCAGTTGCTCTTCCACTTGTTTGTGACGCAAATAATGCCGGAACCGAAGCCCGATCAGGATCACCGCTCCAAGCAGCGCAAAAGCGGACGTAGTACCGATAATCAGGTTCCGCCGCAGGGTTCCGAAGCGGACTGACACGCTCTCCGTATAGATCCCGACTTCAATCGCGCCGACTTCCATGGGGTGCCCGGGTCCCGGCATGGGAGCGGCGCCGATACGAACAGGATTAAGAACGACCAGCACGGGCCCGAACGGCGTCTGGCGAATTTCCGGCTGGCGGTCGCGGTCCTGGATGATCTCGTCCAGTTCGCCCGGTTTATAAGAGGGAGCGCTTTCCGTCCTGCCCGCCTGCGTAATCGTGGCGCCGTCGAGACGAAGAACCCGCACCCACGCATATTGCTGGGGCGCGCCTTTAACGATTTCATCGAGCAGGGGGAAAAAAGCCGCCGCATCCCGGTACCCGGACAGGCGGGCAGACGCGATCAGCGACTGCACCCTTCGATCCGCCTCGTATTTCGCTTCATTCCGCACCATGTTAGTGCGGACGTAACGGTACGTTGCCACGCGATCGACCAGCAGCAGGACGCCCAGAAGGAGCCCGAGGGCGATCGACGCTTTGAAGAGCAGATGTTGCGGCTTGGCGTTTTCGCTCATCACGTCTCTGATTGTAGAGCGTTCGGGCTGTGCGCCCGGTTACAGTGTTTGGTAACGCCGGCGGTCTTTGCCGCCGGTTCCGTTTGTTCTCCGGTGGCTGGCCTACCGCTTGGCCGCGGCAGTAGTTTCTGGTGAATCAGGCTTCGGCGCTGGTACGCTCGACAAGGGAGGAAGGCCTCTGGGGAACGCCGGGCGGGTCCGCCTCACGACCTTGCGAAACCGCGCCGCCTGGGCCGCTGCGGCTAGTTTTTCTTCATTGCTTTGATGCACAGCCACCATTGCCACGATCACAACAGCCGTGACGGTCGCCGTCAGACACCCAAGAATCACTTTGCTCCATTGAACGCCCACCCAGAATCGCGTGCGACAGTCGCGACAGCGCAATACTTCTCCGTGCAGAAGAGGCAATATAAGCCGATCCAGGAATCTGCGGCGGCTTCTCGCAATGTCGTCGGAATGGCAGTGTGGACATTCCATAATCAATACCTCGCGGTGACCCGCCCGCGATCGAAAACTTATTGGAGAACCGATCTTATCACGGGAATACGCGTCATTAGTCGTAGGTATACCACTTCGGATATATCCTTTGGTACTAGTCGGGTACTACTTGGGTAAAAGCCGCCACTAGTCGGCAGCGAGGCTGTGTTGCAGGTTACCGACGGCGACTGCGGGCGACGCGCTCGGCTTCGCTGTCGGGATCGACGCCGGAATCGACACCATCACCCGGTGAATGCCCCCATTATCATCGAGTTGAATAAACCCGCCGGTTACCATTTCGCCATCCAACTCGATCATCCCGTGGCCGGCATCTCTGCGGACGGTAATCTCGTAAACCGTCGCGCCATGGCGGTAACTCATCTCAAACCCGGGCCAGTCTGCCGGTATCGAAGGATCTACTGTGAGCCGGTCCCCTCGCACCTGCAATCCCAGGACTTCCTCTATCCAGATCCGATACATCCAGGCCGCGGAACCGGTGTACCAGGTCCATCCGCTTTGCCCTACCCGGCCCCTTGCGGCGGAAATATCCGCCGCCACCACATACGGCTCGCCCCGGTAACGCGCCGAATCCTCCGGCAGCCGGCTGAGTTCAATCGGGTTCATCAACTGCAGCAGCCGTGCCGCGTTGCCGCCTTCCCGCATGCGGGCCCAAGCCATCGACATCCAGAGGGAACCATGCGTATACTGCCCGCCGTTTTCCCGTAATCCCGCCGGATACCCCATGATGTATCCTGGGTTCGGCTGGGAGTGTTCGAACGGCGGGGTAAATAACAGAACCAGTTTGTCTTTCTCACGCACAAGCACGCGCTCGGCGGATTCCATTGCTTGCCGCGCTCTCGCCGGACCGCCTGCGCGCGAGATCACCGCCCACGATTGCGGCAGGGAATCGATGCGCGCTTCCTCATTGTTGTGGGATCCCAGCGGAGCACCGTTATCGAAATAGGCCCGCAAATACCACTCGCCATCCCACGCCGTATTCTCGATAGCCGTTTTCATACTTGCAGCCTGAGCGCGCCACTTTGAAGCCTGGGGACGGCTTTCCGCCAGTTGGGCGAATGCTTCGAGCACCGCGCACAGAAGCCAGCCCAGCCACACGCTCTCGCCCCTGCCCTCCGCGCCCACCAGGTTCATCCCGTCGTTCCAGTCGCCATTTCCCATCAACGGAAGCTGATGAGGTCCGAGCCGCCATCCCCGGTCAAGCGCCCTCGTGCAATGCTCCCAAAGCCGCGCCGTTTGCTGCGATACCGCCGGCGTGAACATCCGCTCCTGCTCGCCGTCAGCGAGAACCGGGCCCTCGATAAACGGCACATCTTCATCGAGAATGCCGTGATCGCCGGTGACCTTGATGTATTGGGCGACTGTAAATGGCAGCCACAACAGATCGTCGGAACAGCGCGTTCTGACCCCCATGCCCGATTCCGCATGCCACCAATGCTGGACGTCACCTTCGAGGAACTGCCGGGCCGCAGCCCTCAGAATGTGCTTTCTGGTGAGTTGCGGGGCCGTATAAACAAACGCCATCGAATCTTGTAATTGATCCCGGAACCCGAAGGCGCCACCTGACTGATAAAGTGCGGAACGTCCCCAGAATCTGCAGCTTATCGATTGATACAGGAGCCATCGGTTTAACAGAAGGTCGATAGAGAGAACCGGCGTCTTCACCTGTACCGCGCCGAGCGTAGCATCCCACCACAGCCGAGTTGCGGCCAAAGCGCTCTCCACTCGCCCGGCGTCCCGATAGCGATCCAGAATCGCCCGCACATTCTCCACCGTGTCCGCCTGGCCCAGCAGAAAAGTGACCTCGGTCTGCTGCCCGCGTTCGAGTTTTATATTGAGCTGCAGCGCGGCGCACGGGTCCGTACCCGCGCCGGATCGATTGTCGAGACGCAGCCGATCGATCGCTGCGGGATTCGATGTCGACCCATTGCGCCCGAGCACCTGTACGCGGTCCAAAGACCACGAATTTGCTTTCGGACTGGAAGCCGCGAATGCGAATTGTCCTCTCCACGCCCCATTCCAGTACTGCCGTGCCAGGATCGCTCCCGATGCTTCGTCGCGGGAGGGTTGCACGTGCAGTTGCTGATCTTCCCGGTTCGACCCGAGCACCCAATCGTTAAACCACGTCACCGTGAGACGCCGAGCCCTTGAAGAATCGTTACGCAATTTCAGTCGGCATATCTTCACCGGGTCTCCCGCACCGTCCTGGCCAGTGGGCACGAAAACCGTCAGTTCCTGTCCGATGGCATGGCTGTTATGCTCGAAAACCGTATAGCCTTGCCCATGCCGCGCGCGGTAAGCGTCTTTCTCGCGTTTGGGAAGAGCCGTCGGAGTCCATATCGCTCCACTCTCGTCGTCGCGCAGATAAATAACTTCGGACTGCGGGTCGCCGACCGGATCGTTGTGCCACGGGGTCAACCGGTTCGACTGGCTATTGCCGAACCAGGTGAACCCCAGTCCACTCTCGCTGACCATGGTGCCGAAGTTCGCATTCGCTATTACGTTCACCCATGGCGTCGGAGTGGTCGCGCCCGGTTTCAGGTAAATGGCGTATTCCCGGCCGTCCTGCGTGAACCCACCCATGCCGTTGAAGTAAGGGAGTTCGAGGAAAGGCAATGGCCTCGACGGCTCTTCCGGACCACCGCCCACCGGAACAAACGGCGGTGCCGGAAGTCCTTCGACAGACGCCACCAGTTGTTGTTGCAGAGACCCTCGGGTTCCATTGAGTAAAATGCTCGCCGAGGACAAGATCAGCGTCCGATGCTCTTCCGGGATCGCATGCCAGTCGCGCAGAAAAACTCCGCCCGATCGATCCATTCCCGCGTCCGCCGCATGCGCTTCGATCTGCTGGAGTATCTGGGCGCGTAGCGGCTGGTCGTAGCTGGGGGCCTCCTGGTTCAGGATGACGAGGTCCGCACGGAATCCGCGCAATCTCAAGTAGGCGTGCGCGATGAGTACTTCTCTCACCAGCGGAAGATGGCGGCCGTCGGACAACGTGATTACGACCATCGGGAGGTCACCGGAAATCCCATACGCCCAGAGCCCTTCCTGGCCGAGCCGGTTACGCGCCAGGCGGTCTGCCGGAGGACGCAGTCTGGGATTCGGGTAGATCAATTGACTGGCAAGTTCCTGGAACCGGTGCGCCGCGCCGGGACCGATGCCCAGGAAGCGGAATTCCAGCTGCGTCCTCGTCCAGGCCATTTCGAACGCGCGCGACACCGCTCCCGCGCCCGTATACTTGCGCGCCAGCACCATCACCCCCTCACGCGTCGACGCCGCCACTGTCACGAACGTGAGTTCCTGTCTCTCGCGAGGGTCGAGCGACACTCGGCACCGCAGACTGAAGATGGGATCTACTACCGTACCGGCGGATCCGCTCAGGCGCGTTCGCAGCGAACCGGGATTCTCCGGCGTCCTGCCGCGGCCGAGAAATTTAGCCCGGTCTGTCTCATACTGGAGGCCGGTAACCGTTTCCACTCCCACCAGCACGTGCGCGGCCCAGATGGGCGATTCGCCAGGGGACCTTGGCCGGCGGTGCGCGATCAAAACGCCGGGCTCGGGACATTCGGTCTCGACGAACATCTTCGCGAATGCGGGGTGCGCCTTATCCGCCGCATGCGGCGCCATCGCCAATTCCAGATAGCTGGTGAGCTCGAGGCTCCGTGTACGCAGAGAACGGTTGACGATCCTCATCCGCCGTAATTCGGCGTCATCCTCTACTGCAACGGTAATGTCCACCGTGGTCTCAATGCCGGACACCCGGCGGCGGATTTCCGCGCGTTCGCCGGCGAAGCGGACCGTGGTCTCTCCCAAATTACTGCCGAGCGGTTTGTGGGAACTGCCCCACACGTCGTCAGACCTCAGATCGCGGATATAGATGAATTTGCCCCACGGATCGAGAGTCGGGTCGGAGCGCCATCGCGTCAGGTCGAACTCGTTCCACCGGCTATAGCCTCCGCCCGAGTTCGTGACCATCAGGGCATAGCGGCCGTTGCCCTGCAGATGCACGCGCGGCGCCGCCGTTTCCTCGGTCCATACGCGGTCGGTCGCGTCTTCGGCTGCGATCGCGCGTATCGGGGCGTGGCTGGGCCTGATTTCGACGAGGGGCAAACGCGTGATCGGAATGCCTTCGAAGAGAAGCGTCTCGACGGAGCGAACGCGCAGATCGCCATGAAACCGGCGCTGCATCGCATCGCGGTGCAAGACGTTATCCAGAGCGGCCAGGCTCATGCCCTGGTGGTGGGCCATGTAACAGCGAATGAGAACCCCGCGCGCTCCGCCTTGCCGGCTGGTGCGCGAGAAATCAATGGATTCATAGAACCCCATCGGCCCTTCGAGATTAAGGTTCTTTAGTCTCTCCAGGTTGGCTGCGGCCGCCGCCGGATTTACCAGCAGGGCCAGCACGCTTGAATAAGGGGAAACTACCATCCGGTCCTGCATGGCCGGATTGAGCGCGAGCGATGGCACCCCGAAGGCCTTGTATTGGTAAATCTGATGCGCATCGAGCGCGCTGTAAGCCGATTCGGAAATCCCCCACGGGATATTGTTTTCATCTCCGAACTCGATCTGGCGCTCCACTGCGGTCTGGCATGCGTAATCGAGCATCGAGTTGCTGAAAGTCCGCGTGAAGACGAGCGGCATCAGGTATTCGAACATCGTTCCGCTCCAGGACAACAAGGCCTGGCCCGAGCGCGAGCCGAAAGATCCCGAGTAAGAGTACGGGCGGCTCAGTGCGAACCAGTGCTCAGTCGGCAAATCGCCTTTCGCGATCGCGACCAGACTCGCCAGCCGGCATTCGCTCGCCATCAGATCGTAGCAACTGCCGAATTCCCGCGGCCCGCCCACCGCGTAGCCGACGCCGAACAGTTTCCGTTCCGCGTCGTAGAGAAAGCGCATATTGATGCCGTCGGCCAGTTTGCCGGCGTTGGCCACCAGCGTCTGCAGCTGTGTCACAAATAGAACCGCGTTGGCGCGCGCGGTTCCATACTCCGCCGCAAGCTGATCCAGCCAGGTGGCCAGTTCCGGCCGCAGGTCCCGCGACGTTCTCCACGCCAGAATCGTCTCGATAAGTTTCGTCCCCGTCGAACCGTCGGCAAGCGCCGCGAGCGACGGCATGTGATGCAGCGCCCGTCGGCGCAACTGGACCGCGTCCTGTCCGATCGCAAGCAACGAGCAATCGGGCGGGGAAGCCAGCGTTTCCATCCAGCGCAGATAGCGCTCCACCGTGTCCGCCCACGAGGCTAGTTCGGCGGCGAGACGCGACGCCCAGTACAACCGTTCGTCCGTGGCTGCATTGTCCATGGCTGCCACGTGCCATCGCTGCGCCTCCCGCAATTTCTGCATCGGCGCAATCGCCATGCGGTAGCGTGCGATGAGTTCATGACCCTCTCTGGAGGTGTTTTTGCTGCTGTGCAGCACGCGGCGCAAAGCATGCAGTGCCACGGTGGCCGATGGATCGTCCCCGCACTTGTCTTCGAGAATTGACAGCGTATCGCTCAAGCCTCGCAGCCCCGTGTGACCGAGGATCGGCGCGCGCAGAATATCCTGGCATCCCTGTTCCAGAACCCAGAAGGCCGCTACCAGATTTCCGCTGTCCACGGTCGAAACGTAGCGCGGATTCAGGGGCTCCAGCGTTCGCGTGTCATACCAGTTGAGAAGATGTCCTTCGTAGCGCTCCATCCGGCCCAGCGTCTCCATCGTGTGAGAACAACGTTTGGAAAACTCATCGGGCGTGAGGTAGCCGAAATCGCGCGCCGCCAGCGCGGAAGTGAACCAGAAACCAATATTCGTCGGCGACGTTCGTTGCGCCACTTCCACGCGCAGCGCCAGCTGCGTATTGTCCGGTGGCAGCCAGCTGCTGTCCGGCCCCACAAGATCGTCGAAGTAGCGCCATGTTTCGCGCGCGATGCGGCGCAGGAAAAGCGTCTCCTCGCCGCTTAGTTTCCTGCGCGCCCGCGAGGGAGCCGGCCTCGCCATCCAACGCATCAGCAGGGGCGATCCGGCCCAGAGGATCACAAATATCGCCGTCGGCGCGAATTGACCCTTCCACAAAAGCGCGATTGTGAGCGGCGCCGAAAGACCCGAAATCACCAGCAACTGCCGGAATGTCGAGTTTCTGTGATGGTGCGCGGCTTCTCTCGCGCGGTCGGCCGTTTGCCATTCCAGCAGTTTGCGATGGCTGACGGAACGCCGGTAGAAAACCCGGGAGATGGCGTCCACGGCGAGCCAGGCCTGATGGGGCAGGAACGCGATCATCACCACGGCGCGAAACATTTCATCGGCTGCGCCCTGCCATCGGTGTACCGTTCCCTGGACGCGCCGGGCGAGCCGGTCGAGCAATGGCGTCGCCGCGGGAATCGCAACCGCCAACCAGACCACGAGACTCCAGACGCCCGGCGCTACCGAGGTTAGCCATCCCAGCAGGAGGAGTAGCAGGGCGGCAACCGGCACGAGACTACGGCGCAGATTATCCAGAATCCGCCAGCGATTGATGACGCTCAGCGGGTTAGGCTCCATGCCGCGGGAAACCGCCGGGACGCTGCGGAGGACCCATTGCGCGATCTGCCAGTCTCCGCGCAGCCAGCGATGCTGCCGGGCGGCAAAGCTCCCGTAATCCACCGGCAGATGCTCGAACAATTCGATATCGCTCGCGAGGCCAACGCCCACGTGAGCGCCTTCGATCAGATCGTGGCTGAGGAGTGTATCGGGTGGGAACCGGTTGTGCAGGATCGTGTGAAATGCCCGGACGTCGTAGATCGCCTTGCCATGAAACATCGCCTCCCGAAAGAGATCCTGCTGCGCGTCAGATACCGTGCGGGAGTACGGATCCGTGCCCGTGGCGTCGGCGAATATACGCGTGAAGCGCGTTGCGGTGGCGCCGGGTAACGTGATGCTGACCCGCGGCTGGATGATCGTGTATCCCCGCTTCCGCACGCGCGTTACCGGATCGATCTCCACCTTATTCAACGGATGCGAGATCGTTTCGATCAGACGCCGGGCCGCTTCCGTCGGCAGTTGTGTGTCGGAATCCAGGGTAATGACCCAGGAAATCGGCCGGGGCTGGCGGCCTGTATCGAGTATGCCGTTGGCCTCGCCGTTCAGGAAAGCGTTGAGCTCTTCTATCTTTCCCCTTTTGCGCTCACGGCCAATCCAGCTTTGTTCACTCCCGGACCAGGTCCGCGGACGGTGAAAGAGCAGGAAACGGTCGCCTTGCGCCGCGTCCGGCAGCGGATAACGTGCGTTCAGACCGGCGATGCCATCGCGTGCGGCTTGCAGAAGCTCGGCATCCTTCGGCGTGCTCTCCGCGGACGCATCGGTGAAATCGGCAAAAAGGCTGAAATAGATATTGGCGTTCCGGTTGCCAAGAAAGCGGACTTCCAGCTTCTCGAGTTCCGCCCGCACCACTTCGGCGCTGCTCAACATCATCGGAACGACGACCAGCGTCGCGTCGCCGGCGGGAATGCCGCCGCGCAAATCGAGTTTTGGCAGCGGGTCGGGCGGCAGAAGAGAGATCACGAGCGCGTTGACGATCTGAATGGAGAGTTCACTCAGCGGAAACAGGGCCAGTACCACGAGGGCGATGAGAAACGCGTGCTGATGCACGCCCGCCTCCCAAGCCAGCAGCCAGGTAAGCACCGTGAAGCATAAGGCAAGACCGGTAATCGCAGTCAGATAGACCGGCGTAGCGTGGCGGCACGCGGCGCGAACGAGCCTTTTGCCCGCCGGAATGCGCGCCTTCGTTTCAGCCTCCAGTTGGGCCAGGCCGCTTGAGAGCAGGTAGTACAAGACATGGCTGGCGCGAGGATCGGTCGATGCCTCGGCCAGGCTGATAGCCCGCCGGGCCACGTCGACTTCTTCGAGCCCGCTGTAGCGGGACACCTTTTCCACGATGCGGCGGGACATGTCCCGCGTCGCGAAGTCGCTGCGCCGATAGACGCCCGAGGCGTCCTTCCGCAGTTCGGCCTCAACCAGACTGACGTCTTCGAAGATTTTGGTATAGTCGAGCCGGCCCAGGGTGCGCAGACTGCCGAAGGCGTTGGACGTGGAAACAGTCTCCGCCGCTTCTCTTGTGTGCTGCGCTCTGACGACCTCGATCAGCGATTCCCCGAAGCGGCTTTCAATCCAGTGCTGTGCGGGGCCAAGTGCCATTTCTTCGTCCTGGAGTTGTTCGGCCAGGGCCGTTACGAAGTGAGGTTGCCGGGCAATGGGCTCGGCTTCCAGATCCTGCAGCAGGTTCTCGAAGGCGCCGTTATCATCAGCGTGGCCCCCGCGCGCGCTCGTGGCCAGCCGGTTTGCCCAGAGATAGGCCGATTCGCGCAGTTGCTGCCCTTCGCTGACGCGCACCGCGAGCCGCGTTAACGCTTCGATGAGCGCAATCCGCAGAAAGAGAGGGAAAGCCCAAAGCTCCGCAATCGCCAGCGGATGTGAGGCCTGGTATTCGGTGAGACAATCCCGGATGCCTGCCTCGGTAATGGAGTGATCGGTTTTTGCGACAAGCTCCTGGGCGATATTAGTGAGGCCCCGATGACCATTGCTTCGGGGAGACCACGCAGAGTAATCGCGCGGGAAATTCCGCTCCACTTCGGTGATCTGCGTGTGGATGAGATAGGAGTTGTCGAGAATCCATTCCGCGGCGGGTGAGAGCGTATGCTCCAGCCGGGCCGCCTCGGAGAGGTCGGTACATGCACGGCTCAGGGCCGCGCTGTCTTGCCGCAACCGGTTCAGGATTGCCCGCCGCGTCAAGGGAGTCGAATCCGCCTGCCGGGGATTTCCCTCCGTCGAATCGACGAACCTCCATTCGTCGTCGAAATCGGGACGCACGACGAAAATGGCAGGCGACCCGGCGAGCCGGATCGCCGTGACCAGATCCTCAACTTTGCCCGGCTCAGCTTCCGCTACGAGCAGCGACTCGCCTTCCAGCCGAAGCTTCGCGTAGCGGAGGTAGGAATCCGGAATATCTTTGGTAGCGTCCGCGCGAACCACGCAGACTTTAGCCAGGCGTTGAAGGGATTTGAGCGCGCGCTCCGCCGGTTCGTCGCCCGAAGGATAAAAGGCGAGAACGATCCTGAGCGGCCGGGTTAGCATACCGCCCGCTCCATCCTAAGCGCGGCCGCGAGCGACGCTCGTTATCACACAAACGAAGAAGAGGGCTCCAAATATCATCATTGCCAGTTTCATCGAAACTAACTCCGCTGCTGGTCCGGCGACCATATTAATTACAGCGGCTAGTATTGCCATTAGTGCGAAAATCATCATCCAGCCACGCATTTATGAAGTCTCCGTAGGGAC
>JBEKTF010000032.1:0-36006 GCA_049516355.1 Bryobacteraceae bacterium
CGTCGAGCGCCCCGATAACATAGCGCTTTTGAGAATCGGCCGGGCGCCCGGCGGAACTTTTGGGTTCCGCGGGAGACTTTGCCGCAGCTGCCTGCGGACTGATTTCAGCTGGGCTCTGCCCGGCTGCTTTATCGGCGGGGGCTGCGGGAGAGGGCGCCGGGGGCGGCGCGGGAGTCTCCTTCGGCGAAGGCTGAATGTCGGACGCAGGAGCAGGCGTTCCCGCGGGTGATGTGGCCTCGCTTTGCGCAGCGAAGAGGGGGATCCCGCAGACAAGGGCGCAAACAACAAACGTAGCAACGGTCTTTGGCGACGGCCTCATCTCTGTGTCTCTTTTAAATCCTATCAAGCAATCCGCAAGGAAAGAATATACTTAGGTTAATGGCGGAGAGATACTTCCTGGCAAAAACGGATCCGGAAACGTATCCATTCGAACAGTTGGCGCGCGAGGGCCATACCGTGTGGGATGGCGTCAGGAATCCACAGGCTCTTCGTGCGATTCGCGACATGAAAACGGGAGATCGCGTCTTTATATATCATAGCATGGGGGCGGCAGCGATCATGGGCGTTGCGGACGTGATTGGTGATGGGCGTGAAGATCCGAACAATCCCAAACTCGCAGTGGCGGATTTCCAGTTCCGTTGCCGGATTGAACCACCCGTCACGCTGCGCGAGATCAAGGAATCGGGCCAGTTCGACGATTGGTCGCTCGTACGCCAGAGCCGTCTTTCCACTATGGCGGCGCCGGATAAGTTCGTTCAGTGGGTGCGGTCTATACGCCCGGGTTGCAAGTTTTGACTCCGGTTCTCAACACTGTTACAACGTGGCGGATTCCAAAAATGGAATCGGGGCGCCGGGCAAGCTTTTTAAATTGTTTGTTTTCATTGGGAAAGAATCGGTTTTGCGACAAGACCGTGGCATCATAACTGCAGTCGGTAATCAAACATACAGGTGTCTTCGGGGTCCCCGTCGCCGCCCAGGCTTCTGATGCTTCAGGAATTGAAATTCCAGCTCTCGACCGCGATCCTGACCGTGCTCACGATCGCGGCGGCGATCGCTGCCGTCCTGAACTATCAGCAGATTCACCGCTTTCGTCTTCCGGACGATGGTGTCGCCTGGGCGGATGGGATGGGTCCACAAGGGCAACAGCAGGTTCGCGCCTTGCGAGTGCTCATGAACGGTCCGGCGGACCGCGCAGGCATCAGACCGAATGACGTCCTCATATCGATCCAGTCGGTGCCTGTTCACGATACCAGCGACGTTCCTCAACGCCTGGCTTACGTAGGCGCCTGGGCGAAAGCGGCCTATGTAGTACGGCGGGGCGGCGTGGATGTACCGGTTTCGGTGATTGTGGGTGAAGCCGCGCGGGGTTTCGCCATCTCCTGGCAATACCTGGTCGGGCTGGCGTACCTCGCCATCGGCTTTTTCGTTTATTTCCGCCGCGGAAGCGCATACAAGGCCCGGCACTTTTACGTCTTTTGTCTGGCTTCCTTCGTCTTTTCCTGTTTCCACTACACAGGAAAACTGAACCCCTTCGACCAGGTCATTTACTGGGGCAACCTGATTGCGGGTTGGCTGGCTCCCGCTTTGTTTCTGCATTTCTGCGTGACGTTTCCCGAGCCGCGCGCGTGGTACCGGCGGTGGATCGCTCCACTTCTTTACGTTCCCGGCGCGGTTCTAACCCTGATTGCGGGCGGCTTCGCCTTCGGTCTGTTGATTGCGCCAGGCAACTCGTCCCTCGACATCCGGGAAGCTCTCGACCGTTCCTGGATGGGCCTTCTCACCGCTACCTACCTGCTGAGCGGCCTTGTGCTCCAGGCCGGTTACCGCAGAGCCGAGGATCCCGTGGTTCGCCAGCAACTCAAGTGGTTGCGCAACGGGATGTTGTTCGGCTTCGCCCCGTTCGCAATTCTGAACGCAATCCCCTACGTTCTCAATCTTCCGTTCCACCCTTACCAGAACTACGCGGTCGTCACCCTGCCTTTGATTCCTCTCACGATCGCCATCGCCATCGTGCGCTATCGCCTGATGGATGTGGATGTCATTTTCCGCCGCGGGTATGCCTACACGCTGGCAACGCTCTGCGTGCTCGCCGCCTTTTACGCCATCGTGTTTTCGCTGGGCAATATGGTGCAGAAGAATTTCAAGGACGATCCGGGCAATATTGGCATCATCACGGTTATGCTCGTCGCGACATTCCTGTTCCAGCCGATCCGCAACTGGATTCAGGAACGCCTCGACCGTTATTTTTATCGGGACCGCTACAATTACCGCCGGACCCTGATTGAATTCGCCCGTGAGCTGAATTCCGAAACCGATCTCGACCACATGCTGCAATCGGTCGCCGACCGCCTGATGCAGACTCTGTCGATCCGCCACGTGGCCTTCTTTCTGGCCGAACCTTCCAACGAGGGGGGTGCCGGCGATGCGGGTAAGAACGGCAACGCCGGCTCGCGGTGGCGCCTGCGCAGATCCCTCGGGTCGAGTGCCCGCCCGCTTCATTCGCCCGGTTCGCTCGATCTGAGTTTCCTCGATTGGCCTCAGAACTCCCCCTACATCTTTTTCGAGCGCACGCGTTATCACCTCGATGCCATCGCCGGAAGCTGGCCTGCATCCGTCCGCCAGACGATCGCCGATCTGGACCTCAACTACTACCTGCCCTGCACGGTTCGCGGCCGTACCATAGCCTTTCTTGGCGTGAGCCGCACGGAGACCGGCGAGTTTCTGTCGAGCGACGACGTCGAACTGTTGCAAACGCTCTCCAACTATGTGGGGATTGCCACCGAAAACGCGAATCTATACCGCTCGCTCAAACAGAAGGTGGATGAGTATGAGCGCCTGAAGGAATTCAGCGAGAATATCGTCGAATCGATTAACGTGGGCATCCTCGCGGCCGGCCTCGACGACAGGGTCGAAAGCTGGAACACGCAGATGGAGCGGTTGAGCGGCATCGGGCGCGCCGATGCGGTGGGTCGCACCCTGGCCGAATTGTTCCCCGCGCCGCTGGTCGAGCAGTTCGAGCGGGTGCGCGGCGAGATGCGCATTCATCACCTCGATAAATTTGTCCTCGATACGAAGACCGGCGAATCCACCATGAACATTGCGATCGCGCCCCTCATTGCCCGCGATATGGAGCGCATCGGGCGTCTCGTGATCTTCGACGACGTTACGGATCGCGCCGAACTGGAACGCCGTCTGATTCAGGCGGACAAACTGTCAAGCATCGGCCTTCTCGCGGCGGGAGTAGCGCACGAGGTTAACACCCCACTCGCCGTTATTTCCACTTACGCTCAGATGCTGGCCAAGCAGGTGGCCGAGGACGAGCAGAAATCGCGCATCCTCGAAAAAATCGCCCGCCAGACTTTCCGCGCCAGTGAGATTGTCAATTCTCTTTTGAATTTCTCGCGCACTCCGACGGCGGAGCTATCCGATGTGCAGCTGAATCGCGTGATTCAGGAAACCCTGTCGCTTCTGGAGCATCAATTTATGAAGGCGGGCGTTGAGGTCCGCATGAGGCTGGATCAGCGGCTGGATCCGGTCAAGGGCAATCCAGGCAAGCTGCAGCAGGTATTTTTGAATTTATTTCTCAATGCGCGAGATGCCATGGAGCCGCGAGGCGTCCTTGAAGTCGTGACGCAAAACGGTGAGAACGGCGTGATCGTCGAGGTGATCGATACCGGGCACGGCATCGCTCCCGAACATCTGAGCCGCATCTACGATCCGTTCTTCACGACCAAGTCGGCCAAAAAGGGAACGGGGCTCGGGCTCTCGGTTACCTACGGCATTATTCAGGAACACGGGGGCGCCATCGAAGCTGTTTCGCGCCCCGGGGAGGGGACATGCTTCCATCTGGAGTTTCCGGCAATCCGGAAGGCGGTTCACGTCTGATGAGCCCCGTGCGCGACAGAATGCCGGCCCTGTCTTCATCCACGGCGAAAGGCCGCATTCTGGTCGTTGACGACGAGGTGGAGATCCGCGAAAGCCTGGAGGCTCTGCTCGATCTCGAAGGCTACCAGGTGGATCTCGCGGCGAACGCGGCGGAAGGCGAGCGCAAGCTCGAATTGCGCGCCTACGATCTGGTCCTGCTCGATCTCATGATGCCGGACAAATCCGGCATGGAGATGCTCCGCGACGTGCGCGAACGCGATCGCCATACCCCGATTTTCATGATCACCGCCTACGGCACACTCGAGGCCGCGGTTCAGGCGGTGAAGCTCGGCGCGAACGACTATCTCGCCAAGCCGTGGGATAACGAAAAACTGCTGATCGAGATCGGCCGCGTCATTTCCGGCCAGCGACTGATCGACGAGAATACGCAGCTCAAGCGCGCGCTCAAGCAGCGCTACAGTTTTCCCAACATCGTCGGCAAGAGCGACCGCATGCTGCGCGTCCTCGACCTCGTCATGCAGGTGGCGGCGAGCCGTTCGACCATTCTGATCACGGGTGAAACCGGGACCGGCAAGGAATTGATCGCCAAGGCGATTCATGCCAATTCGCCTCGCGTCGAGCATGGGTTTGTCGCCGTCAATAGCGGTTCGTTGCCGGCCGATCTGCTCGAATCCACTCTGTTCGGGCATGTGAAAGGCGCTTTCACCAGTGCCATTCACAACAAAAAGGGCGCATTCGAAGTTGCCAATAAAGGCACGATCTTTTTCGACGAAGTAGGCACCATCGGCCCGGAGACGCAGTCGAAGCTTTTGCGCGTGATTCAGGAGAAGGAGTTCACGCCGCTCGGTTCCAACGACGTCATGAAGGTCGATGTGCGGATTCTCGCGGCGACCAATGCCGACCTGCGCAAGATGGTGGAGGAAAAAAAATTCCGCGAGGATCTCTACTACCGGCTCAACGTCATCAATATCAATCTGCCGCCATTGCGGGACCGGCGCGAAGATATTCCGCTGCTGATCCAGCACTTCCTCGACAAGTTCAGCAAAGAGAACGAGAAATTTCTGGATTCAAACACCCACTCGATTCTCCGCTTCGAGCCCGAAGCCATGCAGTTGCTCCTCGATCACTCCTGGCCCGGCAATGTGCGCGAACTGGAAAATGTAGTGGAACGCGCTGTAGTCCTGGCTGCGACGCAGCTGATTCCGCTGGACGTGCTGCCGGACTACCTTCTCCACGCCGGCGGCATCCGGCTGCGGCGAAGCGAGAACGGCGCCCTGCCGTCGGATGCGTCGCTGTTCGAAATCGTGGCTGATTTCGAGCGCCGCACGATCGTCGAGCAACTGGAGCGTTTCAACTGGAGCCAGACCGAAGCGGCGGAAGCCCTGCGAGTGCCGTTATCCACTTTGAATCAGAAGATCAAACGGCTGAACATCGATGTCAAACGGCGCGGCGAAAAGGGAATTTAGCAAACTTTTCGAATGGACGAAAACCAGGCCGCCGCGCAACAAGCCGCAATTCAGACGCTGATCCGCGAACGCGATGAGCTGAAAGACCACTGCTTTCGATTGCAGGGGCTGCTGGAGAACACAGGTTTTCCTCCAGGCCATTTCTACTCCCCCGTGGTTGACATCAAAGATCCTCAGGCAGCGTCGGATGTTCGGTCAAGGCTGGGCGCTCCTCGGCCGGCCGGAATCGATGTCGACGCCGGCCGGATTGGAGAAATGATGCGGCGCCTGGCGTCTCATCATGCTCATTTCCCGTTTCCGCACCAGCCGCGGGAGCCTTATCGTTTCTATATCGAGAATCCTTTTTTTGGCGCTCACGACGCCAGCGTTTTATTCTCGATGCTGCTTGCCTTTCGACCGAAGCGGGTCATAGAAGCGGGCTGCGGATACAGCTCGTGCCTGCTGCTTGACACCAACGAGATGTTCTTTGACAATGCCATGGATCTGACCCTGATCGATCCTTACCTCGACGAGATCCAGTCCCGGTTCGGACCGAAATCCGCGCCTGGTGCGCGCTTGTATCCGAGCAAGCTGCAGAATGTTCCCATCGGCATTTTCGAAGAGCTTGAAGAGAACGATATTCTCTTCATCGATTCCTCGCACGTCTGCAAAACAGGCAGCGATGTTAATTATTATCTGTTTCAGATTCTGCCCTTGCTGAAGCCCGGCGTTCTGATCCACGTGCACGACATCTTGTATCCCTTCGAATATCCCGAGCCCTGGGTCTTCGAAGACAAGCGCAGTTGGAACGAAGCGTATGTCCTGCGCGCATTCCTTCAATACAACGCACGGTTCGAGATCGTGTACTGGTGCGACTTCGTGGTCAATCATTTACATAATGAGTTGCGTAGTCTGATGCCTCTTTGTCTGGAAAATGGAGGCGGGAGTCTTTGGCTCCGCCGGACGTCTTAAGCGCCGGCCGCCACCTGCTACAATTTCGGCATTGCGCCGACATCCGGCAGTATCTTACGTCCTTCCCTTTCTGATATTCATCGCACTACTGGCATTGCAGCAGGTGGTTCCGATTCCAGCCTGGCTGCGATTCGCCGTATCGATGGCCGCGATCCTTGCGGTATCGATGGTCCCCCTGCGTGGCGGCCCGTCAAAACCGCTGCTGAGCATCCTCGTCGGAATTGCCGTATTTGTTATTTGGGTCGCGCCGGATTTGATCGCGCCCTGGTGGCACCACACTGCTCTGTTCGACAATCGGATCGTCGGACATCCGGCCGCCAACACGCCTCCGGCATCCCGACGCGATCCCATGTTCCTCTTCTTTCGAATCGCGATCAGCGTGATCGCCGTTCCCATACTTGAGGAGCTATTCTGGCGCGGCTGGCTCATGCGATGGCTCATCGATTCGAGGGACTTCGAAAGGGTCCCGCTCGGAACCTTCGCACCCGCCGCATTCTGGCTCACCGCCCTCCTGTTCGCCTCCGAGCACGGATCGTTCTGGGACGTCGGCCTCGCCGCGGGCATCGTCTATAACTGGTGGATCATCCGGACGCGCAACTTGTGGGATTGCATCCTGGCGCACGCGGTGACGAACGGAATACTCGCGGCCTGGGTGATCCTTGCGGGACAATGGCAATATTGGCTCTAGTAAAGTGTATCGATCATTTCGCAAGAGCCGGGAACGCCGGCGGTCTTGCCGCCGGTTCTTGATTGCTTCTAAATCATCATGATTCAACTGACGGGGGCGGGAAAACGCTTCGGACCTAAAATTCTGTTTGAAGACCTCAACTGGCTGATTACGCCTAAGGAGCGCGTCGGCATTGTCGGGGCGAACGGTACGGGCAAGTCGACTTTATTGAAGGTGCTCGCCGGAATCGAAACGCTCGATTACGGCTCGATCAACGTAATGAAAGGCATCCGCGCGGGGTATCTTCCGCAGGATGGCATCACCCTCAGCGGCCGCACCGTTTTCGCCGAATGTCTGGCCGTTTTCGCCGAAATCCACGCCCTCGAAGCCGAGCAGCAGGAACTCGCGCACCGGCTGTCGGAACTCGATCATTCGACCGTGGAATATCAGCAGATCTCGGAACGTTACCACCACGTGCAGTCCGAATTCACCGCGCGTGACGGTTATAACATTGAATCCCGCGTGGGCGCCGTTCTAACGGGCCTCGGTTTCCGACGTGACGACTGGCAGCGCCGCGTGGAAGAGTTCTCCGGCGGCTGGCAGATGCGGATCGCGCTCGCGAAACTGCTGCTCGAAGAGCCGAATCTCCTGCTGCTCGACGAACCGACGAACCATCTCGATCTCGAAGCGCGAAACTGGCTGGAATCGTATCTCGAAACATACCCGAACGCGTTCGTGCTCATTTCGCATGACCGCTTTTTTCTCGATGTGACCGTCTCGCGTATCGCCGAAATCTGGAACAAGCGGGTCTACTTCTATTCCGGCGGGTATTCGAAATACGAAGAGCAGAAGACCGAACGGCGCGCGCAGCTCGAGGCCGCTTATGCCAATCAACGTGACCGGATCGAACAACTCGAAGCGTTCATCAACCGTTTTCGCGCGCAGGCGACGAAAGCAAAACAGGTACAGAGCCGCATCAAGGAACTCGAAAAGATAGAACGCATCGAAATTCCGCCCGATGAGAAAACGATCCACTTCCGTTTCCCGCAACCCAAGCCCAGCGGACGGATTGTCGCCGAGTTCCGCAATGTGTCAAAGAGCTACGGAGAAAAGCTCGTCTTCTCCGGCGCCACTTTTTCCATTGAGCGAGGAGATCGTGTCGCGCTGGTCGGCATCAACGGCGCGGGCAAGTCGACGCTCATCAAACTCCTGTCGGGCGAGGAACCGGTGACGTCGGGTGAATACATCATCGGCCACAACGTGATCGCCGATTATTTCGCCCAGGATCAGTACAAGGCACTCGACACGGAATCGACCATCATCGACGATCTGGGGAGAGTCGCTCCACGATCGAACAACACCGAACTTCGCAGCATCCTCGGCTGCTTTCTCTTCTCCGAAGACGACGTGTTCAAGCGCATCGGAGTCCTCTCGGGTGGCGAGCGAAATCGTTACGCGCTCGCCCGCATGCTGATGATGCCCGGGAATTTCCTCCTGCTCGACGAGCCAACCAACCACCTCGATATGCGGGCCAAAGACGTGCTTCTCACTGCTCTCCAGGAATTCAACGGCACCGTAGTTTTTGTTTCGCACGACCGTTATTTCATCGATAAGCTGGCCACGCGCGTGATCGAAGTTGCCGATGGCGCAGTCCACATTTTCCCGGGGAATTACGAAGATTACCTCTGGCGCAAGAATGGCGGTGGTGCGAGCAGGAGTCCAATCGCGGAGAGCCCCAACAAGCCCGCCAAAGAAAAAACGACGGTCCCTCAAAAGACCGCCGCCGCCAACCATGCCGCGCCCAGGCCTGCCGCTGCCAACCATAAGCCCGCCGCTAACAGTGACGAGAAACAGCGCCGCCTGAATCCCATCAAGCTGCGCCAGATGAAAGACCGGCAGCGCTCCATCGAAGACGAGATCACGCGTCTCGAGGTGGAGATCGCCGATTTCGAGCAGGCGCTCTCCAGTTTCCAGAGCGCGGAGCTGAGCGTCGAAATCGCGGGCATCCTCGCATCGCGCCGTGAAGACATGACGAACCTGCTTGCCGAGTGGGAAGAAGTATCGAAGACTCTCGAGGCCAATCGATGAAACTCTATCTTTCCGAGCAGGACGTTCTTGCCTGCCTGCCCATGTCGAAGGCGATCGAACTCGTGGAGCGCGCCTTCCACCAACTCGCCGATGGCAGCGCCGTCAATCATCCACGCCGCCGCGTGATTCTTCCTACCGGCTCGGTCCTTCACTACATGGCCGCCGGGACGCCGGATTACTTCGGACTGAAAGCGTATTCCGCGAACCCGAAGACGGGCGCGCACTTCGAAGTTCTGCTTTACCGGTCCGCGGACGCGCTTCCGCTTGCCACCCTCCAGGCGAATCACCTCGGCCAGATCCGCACGGGCGCGGCAAGCGGCGTAGCGACCAAATTCCTCGCGCGTGCCGATGCCAGCGTGGCTGGAATCATTGGCAGCGGATTTCAGGCCGAGACGCAACTCGAAGCCGTTGCGAACGTCCGCCAGCTCAAGGAAGTGCGGGTCTGGAGCCGCAAACCGGAAAAACGCGAGGAATTCGCCCGGCGCTGCGCCAAAAAGTTCGGGTTGAACATCAGGGCCACCGAAACCGCGCGTGAGTGCGTCGAAGCCGCCGACATCGTAGTCACCGCCACCAATTCGAAGGACCCCGTGCTCTCGAGCGAATGGATTTCGCCCGGCACTCACATCAATGCGGCCGGTTCGAACTGGGCGGAACGGCGCGAACTTCCCACGGATCTGATTCTCGGCAAATCCATACTCGTGGCTGTCGATTCCGTCGAAGTGGCAAAGATCGAATCGGGAGACATCCTGATACCCCTGCGTGAGACGGGTGGCGGTGCGCTTCCCAGCTCGTTTCCCGGCTCTTTTCCAGGTCTCGAACTCTCTGAGATCATAGCCGGGAAGCGGCCCGGACGCACCAGCGCCGATCAGGTCACAATCTTTAAATCAAATGGTCTGGCAGTCGAGGATATTGCCGTTGCCGGCCACATTTACGAGGAAGCCCTCAAGCGGGGCCAGGGGCAGAATCACTGATCGCGGGAGCTATTCCTGCGCAGGCATCGTCTGCTCGACGTCCCGCCACGCACTGATCTTGAGTCTGCGGCAAACCCAGCAGAGTTGCTCAGTCGAACCCGGAGCGGTCTCCGCCGAGCAAACAACACACTTGCCCGGAGGCTTGATACGATCCGTCGAAAGCGCACGTTTCGCTCCCTCGAGAATCTCGGGAGAGACCACCGGTTCGGGTTTGCTCTGCGGTTTGCGTTTCATGTGCTACTTCCACTATGTCAAACCCCATCGCGCGGAGACAACCTCCCGCGTACTACCTAGTACCAGCGTACCCGGAGCAAGTTAGTTATCATTAAGTGCAAGATGTCGATTGCACCGTTGCCAACGCCCTTGCAGCACCTGGGCGGTCGCCGGTTTTCCTTCTATCCGCCCATCCGGAACCTCCAGCCGAACGAGTGGCTCTACCGGCGGGCGACCTGGGCGGAGTGCGTCGTCATGAATGCGCGGACAGGTGAGGAAGTCTGGATTCCGCGGCGATTCCTGGGCGAAGTTTCCGGAGTGGACGAGGCCGTTATCATCGTCGGCTTGAACCGGGAACTCGAGTGGAAGTCAGGCGCCATTATTCCTCGCGAGCGCCGGGTAATCGAACTACCTGTGGCGGTGCCGGTGGCAGTGAACGAGAGCCGTCCCGCGTCTTTCGGCTCCACGCATCTCGCGCCCGTGATCAACATTCGCCTCGAGCCGAAGCCGGAAGCTCGCACCTGGAAGTGGATCGGCGTCGCGGTAGTGCTCGGCGCCGTCGCTACTACGATCCTCGCCAATATTGCGTGGCAATCGCAACCGCGCATGCGCGCCGATTTCTTTCGAAGCTACCGGCCCTGGCTGCAACTGAGCGCCGACGACGACTACGCATCCACGATCCGCAAGATGGGGCCCCCTGCCTCAGTCCGTTTCAGCGAATCGGGCGACCGGATCTTTCAGTCGCTCGACTATTCGAAACGGCGTTACTCCGTGATCCTCATGGGGCCGACCCGCGACGCCGCCCGCTACATCGGGACACTCGACGCGCACGGCCGCGTGCTGGATGCATTGCGCCTCAGAGACGGTTCAAACAGCGAGCCTTTATTACATTCGCCCGCATTGCATTAGACGACCCCGGTGACGAATGCACGGTCTCCTGCGGTCGTTCGCAATCTTCTTCTATTCGCTGGGCGGCTTCGGATTATTGCTGCTCGGCACTCTCGATTCTTCATTCCTGTTCATGCCGCTGGGCAACGATCTGCTGGTCATTGCTCTGACGGCCGCGCATCGTGAGCGAATGCTCTACTACGTAACGATGGCGACGATCGGATCGGTCATCGGCGTCGCGTTCACTCACTGGGTATCCGCAAAGGGCGGTCGAAAGGGAATCGAGGGCGATCGCAAAAGCAAGCGGATCGCGTACGTCGAGCGCAAAGTGCACGATCAAGGTGGAATCGCGATCGCGACTGCGGCGCTGATGCCCCCGCCTTTCCCCTTTACGCCCTTTATCATTGTCGCCGCCGCCTTGCAATATCCGCTCAGGAGAATGCTGGTCATCATAGCGGCATGCCGCGCCGTGCGATTTGCAACGGAAGGCGCGCTGGCCGTGATTTATGGAAGGCAAATTATCCGTATGGCGCAATCGCCTTACGTGGAAGGATTCATCATCGCGCTGGTCGCCATTTCGATGGTGGGCAGCACCTGGTCAATCTTCAACTGGATAAAAAAGAGCAGAACCCGGGCCTGAAAGGAGACGCGACTTCAAGTCGCGTTTTCCGCGCCGATCTGTGCCGCAAGGAAATCCACCACTCGTTCGAAAGGATCAAAGCCAAACTCCCGCGCTATGGGCGCTCGCAGGTTGGAGTTGGCGTTGATGTCGTAGAAAATGAGCCGTCCGTCGTCGGCCTCGAGATACTCGATTCCGCCCACGTCCAGGCCCCCGGCCTCCATGAGCCTCTTGCCTGTTTCTACCGCGGCTGCGGGCACGCCGGCGTAGGGCAGAAATTCGACTGGGGCAGACGGCGGCACCTCCGGCACGGCGCACTGCGAATCCCCGGTTTCGGGATTGCAAACTTCGGATGGGCACAGATTGAACGCTCCGTGCGAGATCACTCGCATGGCGTATAGCAACTCACCGCCGAGGAACTCCATCCGCACGATGCCTCGGGACGGATCGACAGCGAAGTATTCCTGGAGCAAAAGCAAATTGTCGGGGAACCAGAGGTCCGGCCGCTCGCGGAGTAGACGCTGGAGTTCGGCGGCGGAGTTGACGAGATACATGCGGGCTCCGCTCCCGCCTTGTTCCGGTTTGACGAGAGCAGGCCAGCAATCCCCCCAGCGCGCCAGCGCGGCATCGACATCGTTGAAAGCCATGCTCCTGGGATGTGCAATCCCCAGGCGATGCATGAGCGCGGCCTGTGCGGACTTGCTGAGCTCAAGCGAGAAGGCGCGGGTACCGTTCAACACCCGTGCACCGCCAAGTTCGAGCGAGCGCATGAGCGCGAAGGCAAAGGGCACGGCTCGGGTATTGCCGCGGACATACGCACTGGGGCTGGCCTGATTGAAGTAGAGGGGAGCGTCGGGCAAATCCACGGGATCGAAGGCCCCGCGCTTAAGGTCGTATTTTCCGAACCGGATGCCGCGATGCTCCAAAGCCGCAAACAGCGGCTTCTGCCACTCGGGGTGTTCGAACAGAACCACGAGATCATGAGTCATAGTGCAATGTCCAAAACCAATATATTCGGGACCGTGAGACGCGAGCGGTCTGCTGACAGAAGCTTGTCTCCCTCCCACCCTTTTGTTAGCATTCGGAACGATTCTTTAAGGAGCCCGACGATGCTGAAAACTCTCTCGACCTCCGCTGCCCTTTTAGCAGTCCTCGCCATATCTCTGCCGGCGCAGAACTCGCCCAAACTGCCGCCGAGCGGGAAGGCCGTCGACATCACCAGCGAAGAAATGCAGGCCTTCCTCAGAGCTCATCCGTACGGAGACGACATGATGCGCATGATTGACGTGGGCTCTCTCGACGTCGGCGTCTCCCTGCTCCGCTATCAGAAGACCACCACGCCACGCACCTCCGCCATCATCCACAGCGACGTGCCCGAGGTCTATTACGTGATCAGCGGCGAAGCCACCTTCGTCACCGGCGGCACTATGGAAAACGTGAAAGACATGCCCGCCGGCAACCCCGCCGTAAGGGAACTGTCCGGCCCTACATGGACGGGCCTCATCAAAGACGGCGTCTCGCGCCACGTCGGCCCAGGCGACGTCGTGATGATCCCGGCCTGGACGCCGCACTTTGCGAGCGACGTGAAGTCGGACATCGTCTTCCTTGTCGTCCGCATGGACCCGAAGAAACTCGTGCAGCTGAAAGAGAAGTAGCTGGATGGAACGGCATCGGTCTGGTATCATCCAGATTTCCATCAATGGCTAACGAAGCGGTTTCGGTCGTCATACCTGCCTATAACGAAAAGTCAACGCTGGTGCGCGTGGCGCGAGAAGTGCTGGCGCTGCCATTTGTCCGGGAGGTCGTGATTGTTAACGATTGCTCGGTCGACGGCACCGGGGCGATCGCGGACGATTTGGCTGCCACCAACCCGCGGGTGAAGGTAGCGCATCACGCAAAAAACCTGGGGAAAACCGAGGCATTGAAAACCGGCTTCGCCCTTACCACGGGAGAGATCGTAATCGTCCAGGATGCCGATCTGGAATACGACCCTCACGAGATCGCCGACGTGATTGGACCGATTTTAGAGGGCAACGCGGACGTTGTATATGGGTCGCGCTTCCTGGTCCGTAAGGCTTCGCGGGTTCTCTACTTCTATCACTACATTGCCAATAAGTCCCTGACGTTTCTCTCGAATCTATTCACGAACGTCAATATGACCGATGTCGAAACCGGTTATAAGGCTTTTCGCGGCGAGATCATCCGCAACATGATCATCACCAGTTCAGGGTTCGGATTCGAGATTGAAGTGACGGCGAAGGTGGCCAAACTGAGATGCGCCATTTATGAAGTCCCGATTTCATATCGCGGCCGCACCTACGAAGAAGGCAAGAAAATCACGGCGATGGACGGCGTTGCAGCCTGCTGGTACATTCTCAAATTCAATTTGTTGTGCGATCTCAGAAGCTCTTATCGCACTGTTCCGGCGACGCTGGCAGATCGTTCAGCGGACACACTCCAATAACTCGCGCCCGACCGGCCGATCCGCTTGCCAAGTTCAATGCCATGCGCCATGTTGAGATGGTATGACGCTGAAGATAGACAAAGCGGGTCGCGTGATCCTGCCCAAGCCAGTGCGGGACCGGCTCGGCCTGCATGCCGGGAGCGACCTCGAAATCCAGGAAACCCCGGAGGGCGTCGTGCTCAAGCCCGCTGACCGAAGACCTTCGCTGGTCAGGAAAGGCAGCTTTTGGGTTCACACCGGTGAGATTTCCACGGGCTATGACATCCTCAAGGCAATCGATGATGATCGCGAAGAACGAATTCGCAAAGCGTGGGGGCTTTGAACTGGTATTTCGATACCATCGGTGGTGGTGCCGGCCGCAGTGGCGCGGCATCCGCACAACGCCCCGGCGCTGGCTGTGCTGGAAGAACTGGTGAACCGGAAGTATCGTGGATTTACCAGCGCCCACAGCCTGACGGAGATTTACTCGGTTTTGACACGAACCCCCTTTAAGCCTCCTCTCTACCCGAGCGAAGCGTGGCAGATCATCGAGGAGATGATCCTCCCGCACATGGAGCTGGTGACCCTCACCCCGAAGGAATATAAGGAAGTCGTTCGCCATTGTGCCGCCAGTGGTTGGGCCGGAGGCCGGATTCATGACGCTGTCCACCTGCGTTGTGCGCAAAAGGCGGAGTGCGATCGAATCTACACATTCAACGTGAAGGATTTTCGTGCATTGGCCCCTTCGGGGCTTGCAGACAAAGTTTCCGCGCCGTGAACCGGCTCGCGTAACTTCTGGCTCAGGGATTTCTTTGCCCTGATCGATGCGTCCAGGGAGGTTAAGAACAGATGAGCGTAAAGATTACAGAGCGGAACCTTGATTCGTACCGGTTCACCGTGCGACGCCTGTCAAAGGAAGAGGGCGGTGGCTATCTGGTGGAGTGTCCGGACGTCCCCGGATGTATGTCAGATGGCGAGACCATTGACGAGGCCATCGCGAACGGCAGGGGAGCGCTTCGCGACTACATAGAGGTTTTCAAAACGAACTCGTAGGTAGCAGTACCCAAGGTGTAAAAGTGATTCGTGTTGTTTCATTAGTTCCCCGGCCCGCTATACGGACACCGCACAATTGGTGGAAGCTATGACGATGCTGAGCAAAGGTGAAAGACCACTTACGTAATCTGTGATTAGACTGGGGTTCGATTCCCTCCACCAGCTCCAAATTCCAAAGAGGCTGCGTCGCCAACGGCCCGATAACGCTCTGAACGTCGCTGAAACTCCCTAACTGGTTTTGTCCAATCTGCCGATAATAGCGAAGAATGGGCGAACAGACACCAGACAACGGTACAATTTCCTTCAGTACCCCAAAGCTGATCTTCGGTCACGTGCAAAGCATCAGAAAGCCATCGAGAGGAACGAAACGGGCCACCGCCGGACCGCTTTTTGCCAACGGAGCCGGGACGAGATTGGCACGTGTGACCCCGCGCCTTCCACTCGAAGACAACACGCCAGAAGGTCTCAAGGCGCTGGTGGCGGCAAATCGACATTATCGTGAAGTCCCGTGGCCGGAGCCATACAACCGCACGCATCATCGCATCCATCTCGGCGATGCCCGCGATCTCTCGTGGATACCGGACGCATCGGTCCACCTGATCGTGACATCGCCGCCCTACTGGACGTTGAAGGAGTACGCGCAAGGCAACGAAGACCAGATGGGCCATTTCGATAACTACGACCGCTTCCTGTCTGAACTGGACAAAGTCTGGCGTGAATCCCGGCGCGTTCTCGTTGGCGGCGGCCGCGTTTGCTGCGTAGTGGGAGACGTCTGCATCCCTCGCAGGAAAGGGGGCAAGCATTATCTCGTTCCCTTGCACTCGGATATCCAGGTACGCGCCCGCAAGATCGGTCTGGATTGCCTCCAGCCGATTCTGTGGCACAAGATCGCCAACGGCGTTACCGAGGCGGAGGGCAATGGCGCCGGATTCTACGGGAAGCCGTATCAACCGGGTGGAATCATCAAGAACGACATCGAGTACATCCTGTTTCTCAGGAAGGGCGGCGAATATCGCTCGGTACCACCGCTCCAGAAGGCGCTTTCCATGTTGACACGGGAAGAAATGACGTTGTGGCAGCGCTCGATCTGGACTGACCTGCGCGGCGCATCGACGCGCGACGGCCATCCCGCGCCGTACCCGATCGAGTTGGCTGAGCGCCTCATCAAGCTATTTTCGTTTGCCGGCGATACGATCCTCGATCCATTCGCCGGCACTGGCTCAACGTCGCAGGCTGCTATCATGGCTGGCAGAAATTCAATAGCTAACGATATTGAGCCTGCGTATGTGGAGATTGCGCGACAACGGGTTTTGAAAACCGCGCGTCAGCATCGCCTCGTGGGCGCCACTGAAGCTGAGGTCTTGATTGACGGAAAAGGCTGCGCAACTGGAGTACCGGCTGCTGACAGAATTCCGGCGGCTGTTTGAGGGTAAATTATACAAGCATCGCGCGTCGAATCAAGGCGATTTCGTAGCGATGCATTTGTACGAAGACCTCGTAACGATCAACCGATCTCCAAAACTGATCGACGCTGTGGTGAACCGGAAAGACCGCGTCCTCAACGTACAGAACAAACGCCGTGGCGTCGCTGCCCGGCGCGGCGATGGGACCTTCGGGGAGATTATTCCGGGCGAGACTCCAATCATCGATCCCGGATATCTGGTGCCCCGTGGTCCCATCGCAACCGTGGAGATCGGTGTCGAGGTAAAAGTGCTGGCCAAAGCGATGATCAAGCAGATCGATCGCGTCATCAATGATCTTCGGAATCAAGTCACGCAGTTCAAACGCGGCGGCGGTCACCCGATCTGTGTTGCCGTAGTCGGTATAAACTGCGCCGATCACACTACCGGATACGAGGGCGATCGACCGTTTCCTACAACGGGCAAGGCTGGCTTTTTACACCCTTGTCAGGAAGCGTCTGAGGCAGAGCGACGGTTACGCGCTCAGGCAGCGGGTGATTTCGATGAATTCCTTGTCCTCCGCTTCAAAGCCACGAACGAAGGGACATTTCCTTTCGAGTGGGCGGACTACAAAGAAACGCGGTTGGATTACGCGGCAGCTATTGCACGGATCAGTGCCACCTACCAACAGAGATTTTGAAACGAGCGATGCGATGTATTCGCTTAATCACGTAAGGATTATTTGGGGCCAAAGCGGATTTGCCCGGCGATTCCTGTTTCCAGAGAACGCCGGGCAGAAAACGCGGCCCCTCAGTTTGGCCGGATACCTTTACGACCTGACAAGTTCTTAGCTACAGCCGCTCGTCCCGCCGCAGTTCTCGCACTTATAGCAACTCCCGTTGCGAGTCATCAGACCGCCGCATTCCGCGCACATCGGAGCGTCCGTCGCCACCGCCGGGAACGGCAGCGTCTCCTGCGGACTCACCTCTGTCGCTCTCAACGCCGTCGACTCGCCCGCTTCGTTCGCACCCGTGTACTCCGCGCCCAGGAACTTCGCCGCCAGCCACCGGAAAATATAATCCGGAATCGATTTCGCGTACGGAATCTGCGGATTGCCCGTCCATCCGCTCGGCTCGAACCGCACGTGCCCGAACTTGTCCACGAGGAACTTCAGCGGCACGCCATACTGCAGGCAGTAACTGACCGACGTCGCGAAGCTGTCCATCAGCCCTGAAATCGTCGACCCTTCCTTCGCCATCGTGACGAAGATTTCGCCGGGCTGCCCGTCATCGTACATCCCCACCGTGATGTAACCTTCGTGGCCGCCGATCGAGAACTTATGCGTGATCGATTGCCGCTCGTCCGCCAGCTTGCGCCG
This sequence comes from Bryobacteraceae bacterium, assembly GCA_049516355.1. Taxonomy (GTDB): domain Bacteria; phylum Acidobacteriota; class Terriglobia; order Bryobacterales; family Bryobacteraceae; genus BOG-234. The sequence goes on from JBEKTF010000032.1 coordinate 18,023, forward strand.
CACGGGCCGGTAAACAACCTTTTCCGTCACGGCGGCGACCACTTCCTTCGATGCCGCGGCCGCCTTCTTCTCCGCCGTCTTGCCCGCGCCGGTATTCATCGGCTGAACCTTTTTCGAGTTGTCGCGATAAATTGCGACCGCTTTCAGGCCCATCCGCCAGCTCTCGATATAGGCGTCCATGATGTCTTCCGCCGAGCACTCCTCGGGCATGTTGATCGTCTTCGAGATCGCGCCCGAAACAAACGGCTGCACCGCGCCCATCATCTTGAGATGGCCCATGTAATGGATCGAGCGCGTGCCGTTCTGCGGACGGAAGCTGCAATCGAACACGGCGAGGTGCTCGTTTTTCAAACCGGGCGCGCCTTCGATCGTCCCCGTGGCATCAATGTGGCTCACAATCGCCTCCACCTGCTCGGGCGAGTAGCCCAGCTTGACCAGCGCCGCGGGCACCGTGTTGTTCACGATCTTGATCACGCCGCCGCCCACCAGCTTCTTGTACTTCACCAGCGCAAGATCGGGCTCGATGCCGGTGGTGTCGCAATCCATCATGAAACCGATCGTGCCGGTGGGCGCGATCACGGTCACCTGACCGTTACGGAACCCGCTTTGCTTGCCCAGTTCGTAAGCTTCCTCCCAGCACTCCTTCGCGCCCGCGAACAAATCGCTGGGAATGTTGCGGTGGTTGATCCCGCGCACCGAATCGCGGTGCATCCGGATCACCTCCAGGAACGGTTCTTCGTTCTGCTGGTAGCCCGGGAACGGCCCCACCGCTTCCGCGATTTGCGCGCTCGTCAGGTAAGCCTGGCCGCACATGATCGCGCTGATGGCGCCCGCATAATCGCGGCCCCGGTCGCTGTCATAAGGGATGCCGAACGACATCAACAGCGCGCCGAGGTTCGCAAATCCCAACCCCAGCGGCCGGTAATCGTGCGAATTCTTCGCGATCGGTTCCGTCGGATAGGCCGCGCTGTCGACCAGAATTTCCTGCGCCACGATCAGCGTATCCACGGCATGCCGGAACGCTTCCACGTCGAACAACCCGTTCGGCCCCACGAACTTCATCAGATTCAGCGACGACAGATTGCACGCTGAATCGTCAAGGAACATGTATTCCGAGCACGGATTCGAAGCGTTGATGCGCGACGTGTTCTTGCACGGGTGCCAGCGATTGATCGTGGTGTCGAACTGCATGCCGGGATCGCCGCACTGCCAGGTGGCCTCGGCGATTTCCTTCATCAGGTCGCGCGCCCGATAGCGGTCCTTCTTCTCGCCCGTATGAACCGACTTCGTCCAGAAATCGCGATCCTCGACCACCGCTTCCATGAACTCATCGGTTGCGCGCACGGAATTATTCGCGTTCTGGAAAAAGATCGAGCTGTAGGCTTCTCCGTCGAGCGAGGAATCGTAACCCGCCTCGATCAGCGTCTGGGCCTTCTTCTCTTCTTTCGCTTTGCACCAGACGAAGCGTTTGACATCGGGGTGATCGACATTGAGGATCACCATCTTGGCTGCGCGCCGCGTCTTGCCGCCGGATTTGATCACGCCCGCAAACGCATCGAAGCCCTTCATGAAGGAGAGCGGTCCGCTGGCCTTGCCGCCGCCGGAGAGGATGGCATCTTCTTCGCGCAGCGCCGAGAGGTTCGAGCCCGTGCCGGAGCCCCACTTGAACAACATGCCTTCGGTCTTCGCCAGATCGAGAATGGATTCGAGCGAATCCTTCACCGAAACGATGAAGCAGGCCGAGCACTGCGGTTTGGCTTCCGACGTGAGTTTCTTGATCCGGTCCGTGGCTGCGTCGTAGAACCAGCCGTAGCCGCGCGATTCCTTGACTCCGACATTGAACCAAACCGGTGAGTTGAAGGCGGCTTTCTGATGCAGCATCAGATGCGCCAACTCGTTACGGAAATTTTCGCCATCGGCCGGGCTGGCAAAATAGCCTCCCGCGAGACCCCAATCCGCAATATTGTCAACAACCCGATGGACGAGTTCAGCGACGCTGTGTTCCCGCTCGGGCGAACCTAGTTTGCCATGGAAATATTTGCTCGCGACAATGTTCGTAGCGGTCTGGGACCAATCCGCCGGCACCTCGATGTCGCGTTGCTCGAAAATGACAGCGCCTTTATCGTTTCCGATAGTGGCGTTTCGGGTCTCCCACTGCACTTCGTCGTAGGGGGTTTTACCGGCCTCCAGACGAGCGGTGAAGTACTTCGGGAATTCAACCCCGGCGTGTTTTGGTTGGGAAGAACGCTCGACTTGCAACTCTTTTATTATCGCATTCGCTGTTGCTGCTTGGCCCATGTTTGGCTCTCCTGCGGTTGTGTCGCATTTGCAATCTTGCCCCAACATGTTGGGTCTCGTCAAGAAAAATTTCCATATGATGTGTTTTGTGGGACATTTCAGCAAAGCCGTGAAGGCACCGGATAGCCCGGTATGACAATGGACAAATCCGTCCGCAGTTCCTCCAGTCCATTCAATCTGAAGTCCGCAAGCGTGTTGAGGCTGGTTCCGCGCTCTACACCGACGCGCTCCAGGCGTACTAGGGCTAGACGAATTCCAGCGCGGCGTCGCCGATATCGCGCCGTCCAGTCCGTTGGCAGCAAGACTCACACTACCGGGCTGGAAGACTTCGAGAGTTTCCGAAGCGCGGGATTAACGGCCGTACGTCTCAACCGAACACAGGGGGAGTTGTGCGTACGGGTCAATCCGGGACTTCTCAAATTGTGAGTGGCAGAGAAAAGTGGAGCAGGTCATCACGGCTTGTCCGGCTTGAGGGCCGTCATCTCGGCGGTAGCGACCTCGGCTTCCACAGGAACGATTTGGAACCTCATCTTCCCAAATGTGGTCGGGGGGTTCAATCGGAACTCTACCCGAAAATAGTAGGTTTTACCGGCTTCCAGTTGATAGACTCTGGCGTACCGTTCGAGATCCGAGTACACGCGGTGTTCTCCCGGCGCGAGCTCGGTCGCCCAGTATCTCCCAGACCCTAATTTGTGCTCGGGCCTATCGCCATCGATTCTGATGCTGGCGTGCAAAGCACTGCCAGCGAAAGCACCCTCCCTGTAAAAAAGGCACTGAGCTTTCTCTCCGCTTTGTCCGCTGGCGATCCCAATGAGCAGCATCATCAAACCGACGCAGACTGCCTTTGAATACTGCATGTTTTCCACCGGCGGTACGATGTTAGCAGATGAATACATTGCCCCCGCCGCAGGGACCCGGCAAACAGAAGCTGCCCGCCTCGAAAACGCCGTTCGCATGCTGGTCAGCACGTCGAAAGGAGCATTCGTAAAAGAGCAGTCGAAGCGGTAATTATCCCCTCATAACACGTAGGGGGCGGTATGCTTAAGGCGTACTCCCGAACCGAGCACCTGGCGCGCTCAATACTGCTCGGGAGGTTCGACTGGAGCAGGCGCATGGCGATGTACTCGGCTTACTTCGATGAGAGCGGACATCCGGACCGGGGAAAGTATTTGATTGTTGCAGGGGGCTTGGCGTCAGTCGACCAGTGGGTCCATCTCGAAAGGGAGTGGGCGGAAGTGCTAGCGCCATTTGGAACCACAGTGCTTCATACTGTGGACTTCGAAAGGCGAAAGCCGCCGTTCGATCAGGTTACCGACAAGCAGGCGATAGCTATATCACAGCATTTTGCGAGCATTATTTGTAGGCGACTGGAGAAGCTGTTCTCGTTCACCCTTCATCTGGATGACTATAGAGTCATAAACCGGAAATACGTCTTTGCTGAGTGCTACGGCTACCCGTATCCAATGGCTGCGCGATCCTGTATCGGAGGCATCGAAGGATGGGCAAAACATCACTCCGTTCCAATCAGCGACATACTTTTTTTCTTCGAAGACGGAGCAAAACATAAGGGCCAGCTTGAATGGATCGCTGAACGAGATCTAGTTCCCATTCCTGTTTTCCGAAAGAAGTCCGAGGTTATTTCTCTTCAGGTCGGGGACTTCATCGCATGGCACCAATACCAAATTGCGAACGACGATGACCCGGCGGGATATTCAGAGGCTGTTATGCGGTGCCTCAATAGAATGTCCAATTCATGGAAGACGACTAATCTGGACGACCCCGACAGGTTGCCTTTCGTGCTCGACATCCCATTAAGACTTCCCGAGTTCTGCTATAAAGCCAAGATCGTCAGGGATCACGGCGTACGGAGATCTGTGGTTCATTACCGGCGAAGGGATGAACCAGGGAAAGAGAAATTGGACAAAAAAACCATGGATCTCGGACCCAGACGGGCCGTTACACCTGAAGAAGTTGATCGTGCGCTGGCTGAATATGACGCCAAGAAGCGCGCCAGCCAAGAGAATCCCAATCCAAACTGCTAAACTGAAGGCGGCAACCAAGCAATGGCCAAAAAAGCGAAGCCCGCCAAGAAGTCCGAAGATAAGACGCAGCCCTTCACGTGGGGCGGTTTCGATAAAATGCTCACGCGCGCGGTTATTCCGCCCGTTCGCAAACCCGCTCCAAAATCTGCATAACCATCGGCTTCGGAACGTCGCGCCGATTATACCGGAAAGCATATTCGTTCAGGTAGGTTTGCAGGAACTTCTGGCTCACCGCATGGCGAGTGCCACCGATCCCGCGCTTCAGCAGACTCCAGAACCCTTCGATGGTGTTGGTGTGAATGTCGCCCATGACGTACACGCCCGAGCTGTGATTGATGCGCCGATGATCGTATCCGTTCTTCATGTTGCCGATTCCGCCGTATGCCTTCAGTTCATCGGTATACACAGTGCTCTTCGGGGGCACGTAGGTTTTTACGTTATCCAACAGGGTCTTACTGGTGCAATCGGGGATCACCCGCGCTACGACGCGGCCCTGGCGCTCCACCAGACCGAGCACGGGAGTTTTCTTCTTGTCGCCGCGCATCGGCCGTCCGGTGCCGCTCTTGCGCTTTCCGCCTGCGTACATTTCATCGACCTCAACCGTCGCTCCCTCCAAGCTGATCTCATCGCTCATCAGGGTGCGAACCTGCTTGAACATGCGCCACGCGGTTTTGTAGGTGACGCCGGTTTCGCGCTGAATCTGTTTGGCGGAGATCCCACATTTGGTGGAACCCATCCGGAACATGGCATGAAGCCAAAGATGGAGCGGGGTCGAGGACTTCTCAAAAATGGTTCCGGCAAGCGGGGAAATTTGAGTCCCGCAATGGTCGCAACTATAAACCTTCCGTCCCGCGATACGGTAATGCTTCCGTTCAACGCCGCATTTCTCACACACAGCAACACGACCCGGATTCCGCTTCTCCATGATGTAGTCAAGGCAGGCGTCATCATCAGGAAACTGCTGTCGGAAGTCATCGATGGTGCATTTCTGCGGTTTGCGGAGAACGTTGTTTCGGCCTTGTATGTCGCCCATGTAAAGACATTATGCTGTTTATTCTACGTGATGTAAAGGGATAATTACCGTCGAAGCACAAGGGGCGCGGGAACCAAGGAATCGGGCAAAGAAGACGTGAATCAAAAGAGTCTACCGGGGTGGGAAGACAGGCAGGCCCAGAGGTATGCCGTCTTGCAAACCGCAGACGGGGAAAAATACAAGGACGCGAGCCAAGGCACAAGCCCGGCCCACTTTGCCGCTTCCTTGGGGAGTAGATTTCATCCTCCGTTGTGGCTCTCACCATGGACGATCCACAAAATTTAGTAACTTTCGGCGTCCTGTTTTCAGTTGCTTACGCGATCCGGTACCTTGTGCTCCCGCTTGCTCGTGTTCTACTCCAACCAGGAAGGCGCTGCACGCCGCGGCGCTTTCTGACAGTTATCTCCCTGCGCAGGGAACGTCGCATTACGGCGGTACTGGACTTCCGGCAGGGCGCACTCCCCGAGATGCGCCGGCCGGAAGACCTTCGGATCGATCCGGTAACATCCGCGTTCTGGGGTGAATCAGTATGAGGACCCCCGGCGTAGCAGCACACGCGGGTACCAGAGAACCAACGCGTCGAGCGCGTCGAGTAAAAGGCCTCGCCATCCAGCGTGCCCAATGCTTGCGCTTCGAAGTGGTTCAAACCGGCTGGTGGCAGGAAACGCACGGCGATAAGTCCGCGAAGCCCCTGCCACCCGCGACGAAATCCAGCGACGCCGAAGTGTGTTCGACAGTAGACGCGACTTCAAGGCGCGTTCCCCCGATCCGCGCCAGGAAAAATTGGGTTCGTTTTTTCGAATACCGGGCCGACCCGGGAAATGGGTTCGTCTCTTCCATGAAAACGCGAAGTCGACAGCCGCGAGGAAGTCCGAATGAATAAGTTACAACCTAAGCCCACCTTGAAAAAAATGGGTTCGTCTTTGCAAATAACCGAAACCCGGCTGGCACCGGGCTTCTCGCTGTAGCCTTGCTCGCTCTACGCAAATTGCGTATAGTAGGTGAGGATGACAGCGGTACCGATGACGGTGGTCGAAACCGCAGAGTTCTTACGGAAGGCAAAGCCGTTTATGACCGGACCAATGCGGGCAGATTTGGTGGCATTCATTGGGGCCAATCCGGAAGCGGGAGAGATCATTCCTGAAACGGGCGGCGTGCGCAAAATCCGCTGGGCGTTGCCGGGAAAGGGCAAGCGGGGCAGCGCACGCGTGATCTACTACTACCACAATGAGCACGTGCCCATTTTTCTGCTCTCTGCGTACGCTAAAAACCAGAAGGAGAACCTGAGCAAGGCGGAGCGGAACGAGATGAAACGGCTGGTCCCTCTGCTGATCGCCGGTTATCCGAAAAACACATAGGAGATTCCTGAATGGCGGCGAAGAAGACATCCAGATCGACGGCGAAAAAAGCGTCCCCGCGAAAACGCCAGACCGTAGGCGAGAGCATTATCGAAGGGCTGAAGGAGGCGATCGCCTGGACCAGGGGGGAAAACGATGACGTTCGCGTGACGTTGGTCCAGTTACCGGAGATCGATGTCAGGGAGGTGCGGACGAAAATGGGCCTGAGCCAGGCGCAATTCGCGACCAGGTTTGGCTTTCCGCCGGCTACCCTGCGGAACTGGGAGCAGGGACGGTCTCGCCCGGACGCGCCCACGCGCGTGCTCCTGGCGGTTATCGCGAAACATCCCGAGGCCGTAGAGGATGTGCTGAGGGTCGCAAGCTGAAAAACGCCACGCAATCTCGCATCCCAAGCCATCCGGCGCGCTCTATACTACAACTATGGGGCGCGGTGAATACGTTGAACAGCGCAATGGCGGATACTACGTCGCCGGTACGCGTGTCTCACTGGACTCGATCGTCTATTCCTTCAGGAGCGGTGACTCCCCGGAAACGATTCGCCAGAATTTCCCTTCTCTGAGTCTGGAACAGGTCTTCGGGGCGATTGCCTTCTACCTTGCTCATAAACAAGAGGTCGATGCCAATATCCGGGAAGGAGAAGACGAAGCCCAGCGCCTCGTGCCGCACTTGAGGGAGAGTCGGCCGGAACTGTACGCGCGCCTGGAGCGTGCCCGCGAAGAACTCGCCGCCCGTGATCTGGCGAGGCATTGAGCATTCGTTTTCAGGCGGACAACGACCTGAAGAGGATCATCATTGATGCCGCGCTGCGGCGTGAGCCCGGTATTGATTTTCAAACTGCTCATACGGCCCGGCTGGACAACCTCGACGATGAGGAAGTCCTGCGGCTCGCGGCGTTGCAATCCAGAATACTCGTGAGTCACGACAAGCGCACAATGCCACGAAAGCTGGCGTCCTTCATCGCATCCGGTGGCACGAGCCCCGGAGTTCTGCTCGTCATCCCTCAAGCGCAAAGGGCGCTGTCCCGCGCCACCGCCAAATTAAGGAACTTCCCGAATCGGAGGCGCGGACGCGACCCGTTTCGCGCGTGTTCTTTAAGAGGCGTCAATCCGTGAGGTGGTCGAGACATTGATCCTGATCTGGGCAGATGACCATCCGAACGATTGGACGAATCTGATCGCCAAAATCCCGTTTTGATTTCGACGCCCCCCGCCCCGTGGGGCGGACGCCCGCGTCCGCGCCGGACCCCCCGGTCCGGCGCTTCAGCGCTCAATGCGTCATCGAATAAATGATGTAGTTGATGCCGATGCGTATTCCCAGCGCGGAGAATTTCTCGTCGTAGCCGGGATCGTCCGCCCATTCCCAGGAATCGCCAAGGTCCGATTGAAAAGTCATCGCCACCACTAACCTGCCCCGGTCATCATAAATGCCTCGCCAGCGCGCCGGGCACCCCTGGCATTTCTCCGTGACGCCGGTTTGAATGTAACGCGCGCCCGGCACCTGATAGCGGTCGGTCAGGTCATAGACCACATGGAAAATCGGATCGTCGTTCGGGATATCGACCACGGCCCGGTCCGGGAACACGCGATGCATGCTCTCCATGAAGTTTTCCCATTGCCCCTGGCCCCAGAAATCGTCGCACATGAAAAAGCCGCCGCGCAGCAGATACTCGCGCATCTGTTTCGCCTGGGCATCCGTCAGCTTCCACTGGCCCACCTGCACCGCATAAAGCCATGGCCAGTTATCGACGTCGTCGCCGTCGTCGAGGTTCACTGGCTGCTCGGCCGAGCGCACATGAATCCGGGTCAAACGCCGCATGGCCAGCGAGAAGTGGCGATCCGCGCGCGGATAATCCTGCGTCCACATCGTGTTCCCTTCCCGCCAGTCGCCGCCGCGCCGAAAGCCACGCCCTGCCTGCGGATACATCAATCGGGCGAATGCCCACTCCGTTTTTTCGCTGTAATCCTGCGGCAGGGGGAAGTCGTTATATTCAATGCCGGGATATTCGCGGAACGGCCGCTGAAAGGCATAGAGGGCGGTCAGGGCGACCATCCCCAGTCCGAAAAGCCACAAAATCCTCAGTTGCATGCGGTACCGTTCTTGCTACCCGAGATTATCATGGCTGAAAGGCATGGCAATACAGTTCGACGCCATCATCATCGGGACCGGGCAGGCCGGACCGAGCCTCGCAGCTCGTCTCGCGAATGCGGGGAAGAAAGTCGCCATCATCGAACGCAAGTTGTTTGGCGGAACGTGCGTGAACACGGGATGCATTCCGACCAAGACGATGGTCGCGAGCGCTTATGCGGCCCACATGGCCAGGCGCGCGGCTGAATTCGGCGTCGCCATCGAAGGCGCCGTAACCATGGACATGAAGCGCGTGAAAGAGCGCAAAGACGCCATCTCCGGTAAGTCGCGAACCGGCGTCGAGAGTTGGATGAAAAACCTGCCGAACTCCACGGTTTACGAAGGGCACGCGCGCTTTGAGTCGGCGAATGTGGCTGACGTCCAGGGTGCGAAGCTCACCGCGCCGCAGATCTTCATCAACGTCGGCGGAAGGGCGTTGATACCCGAAATGCCAGGGCTCGATCGGGTTCCTTACCTCACGAACAGCTCGATGATGCAGGTCGATTTCCTGCCGCGGCATCTGGTGATCGTCGGCGGCAGTTACATCGGTCTCGAGTTCGCGCAGATGTTCCGGCGATTCGGCAGCGAGGTCACCATTATCGAAAAAGGTCCGCGCCTGATTGCCCGGGAAGACGAAGACATCTCCGCCTGCATCAAGGAAATCCTCGAAGCCGAGGGCATTCACGTTCGCCTGAACGCTGAGTGTATAGCGGTCTCAAAGCGGGGAGATGAGATCGTAGCCCGCGCCCAATGCGACAGCGGCGCACCAGAAGTTGCCGGCTCCCATCTCTTGATGGCCGTGGGCCGCAGACCTAACACAGACGATCTGGGGCTCGAAAACGCAGGTGTACTGATGGACGATCACGGATACATCGCCGTGGACGACCAGTTACAAACGAGCACGCATGGTATTTGGGCGCTCGGTGACTGCAACGGTCACGGAGGATTCACTCACACCTCGTACAACGATTTTGAGATCGTTGCCGCAAACCTGTTCGACAACGACCCTCGTCGCCTCAGCGACCGCATCACCGCTTACGCGCTTTATATCGATCCGCCGCTCGGGCGCGCGGGGATGACCGAAGCCCAGGTGCGAAAGTCGGGAAGAAAAGCGCTACTCGCCACGCGGCCCATGACCAAAGTGGGTCGTGCAGTCGAGAAAGGCGAAACCCAGGGCTTCATGAAGATCATGGTCGATGCGGAAACGAAGCTGATCCTCGGGGCCGCGATCCTCGGGACCAGCGGCGACGAAGTCATTCACTCGATCCTCGACGTGATGTACGCGAAGGCGCCATATACCGTAATTCAACGCGCCGTGCACATCCATCCCACGGTATCGGAGCTGGTGCCGACCATGCTAGCCGATCTCAAACCGCTTTAGTATCCATCGCCTTCCTCAACCGACGTGGCGCACGCTCTCAGCGTGCCGTGTCGAGACTTTCTCGACACCCGTTTCTGCGAATGGTACGGGCGTCGCCACGAGTGCCGACGCGGCGCGCAAAAAGTGCGTGCGCCACGCACTTCAGGCGACCCCCAGTCGCAATCAATCCTACGGCTTGAGCCGGTAGCTGTTTAGTTAGCCCGGAGCGCAGGCGAAAACGCCTACTCTACAGCCTATGTGGAGTACACCTTCGACCTGCAACTTAGCTTAAGCAGGTTGTGCCGCAAGCTTCTGCGGCTCATAGCTTCCCGGCACCGCCCGGAAGGCGATCGCCAACCGGTTCCATCCATTGATGGCGACGATTGCGAGCGTCAGGTTCACCAGTTCTTCCTCGCTGAAGTGCTGGCGCACACGCTGGAACAAATCGTCGGGAGCATGATCTTCCGCGATCAGCGTAACCGCCTCGGTCCATTCAAGAGCCGCCCGTTCCCGATCGGTGTAGAACGGCGTTTCCCGCCACGCATCCAGGGCATACAGGCGCTGCTCGGTCTCTCCGGCGGCGCGCGCATCTTTGGTGTGCATGTCGATACAGTAAGCGCAGCCGTTGATCTGCGACGCGCGTGTCTTGACGAGCTCGCGCAAAGACGGCTCCAGCCCGGACGATTGGCTAATGTAGTGCTCCAGTCCGCGCATCGCCTGGATCGCTTCGGGTGCAGCTTTGTAGAAGTTGATTCGAGGTAACATCAGCCACTATTATTCACTCGTATCGCAGGGTCTCGGCGACGATCTCCCGCAGACGGTCCCACCGGTATGGCTTCGGAAGAAAGGCGTCCATCAAAGTCCCGAATTTCTCCTTCACCTCCGGCTCGGCATATCCGCTGGTCGCAATCACCTTCAGCGTCGGATTGTGATGCCGCAGCCGGCGGACCACCTCGTCGCCTCCTTCTCCGGGCATGGTCAGATCCACGATCGCGAGTACGATCTGCGAACCCAAAGACTGAACCAGGTGGATCGCTTCCGACGATCCCGCGGCGCAAACGACCGTGTAACCAGCCGCCTCCAGAGTTCTGCGCACGGTCTCCCGCACGTATTGCTCATCGTCCACCACCAGAACAATGCCGCTATAGGAATGCGCATACGGCGGGCCGGGCTCCTGATCTGCCTGCCTGCCTTCCGACGTCGGTAGATAAACGGTAAACGTTGTGCCCCTGCCGGGCGAACTGGTGACGCGAATCGCGCCCCGATGGCTTCGAACAATGCCCAGAACTGAGGCCAGCCCCAAACCTCGCCCCGCCGATTTCGTGGTGAAAAAAGGGTCGAAGATTTGTTGCAGAGTCGCGGAATCCATGCCGCCGCCGGAATCGCGAACCTCAAGAAAAACGTACCGGCCCGCGGGAACGGCGGTCCCCGTTAAAACATCGGTCGGGTGGCGCATTCCATCCAGTTCCGCACTTCCGGTCCGCACCGAAACCTCGCCCTTGTTATCCACCGCCTCGGCCGCGTTGATCGCGAGATTCATGATGATTTGCTGCAATTGGCTCGGATCCGCTTCCACGAATGGCAGCGCGGGAGAGATGCTAAGGTTTAACCGGACAGCCCCGCCCAGCGCGGCCCCGATCAACGTGAGTGTTTCCGAGACGAGCTCCGAGAGATTCACCTGCTCCCGCCGGAATCGCCCTCGTCCCGAATAAGCCAGCACCTGATCTGCGAGCGCGGCGGCGCATTCACCCGCCTGTATCACGGACCGCAGCAATTCCGCGATATTCGAACCGGGTGCCGCTTCCTCAAGCGCCAGACTGGCGTTTCCCAGAATACCGGTCAGCAGATTGTTGAAATCGTGCGCGATTCCGCCGGCGAGGATTCCCAGGCTCTCCAGCTTCGCGGTCTGGCGCAGTTTCTCTTCGAGCCTGAGCAACTCGCCGATATCGAGCGCGAACACCAGCCCCTGTCCGCCCTCGAGCGAGGCGCCGCCCACAAGCACCGGGACGCGCTCTCCCGAAGCGGTCAGATGTTCGCGCTGAGAAAGCTCACCCACGAAATCGCCAGGGGTATGACCCGAAAGGCGGAAAAAGGCGTCGTTCGCTTCAGTGATAACGCGTTCTTCGTCCCGGAAGGCAATGCCGACGATGTTGGAATCCATCAGCCGGCGAAAGGGCCGATCGCTCCCGGTTCCCTCGATCGGGACCAGGTCCGCTACGGGAATCGACTGGAGAGGATTCGGTTCAGACATTGCTACCGCAGAAAACCTTTTCAGGGTAGCGCGTTGCGCGCCGCAATGCGCGACTATAAATGCGGGATAGGGAGATTCGAATGAAAGTTCCGTTAACGCCGATACGTTGTCTCCATCGCGCCATCGATCTTTATGGCAGGAAGGAAGGGGTGGTCTGCGGTGAAAACCGGTTTTCCTATGCGGCGTTCGGCGAACGGTGCGAAAAGCTGGCGTCGGCCCTGGCAAGAGCCGGAGTCCGGCAGGATGACCGCATCGGTTACCTCGGTTTCAACACGCATCGACTGCTCGAAGGATATTTCGGCGTACCGCAGGCGCGCGCGATGTTCATGCCGCTCAACATTCGCCTGACGCCCGCCGAACTGGGGCAGATCCTGCGGCATTCCGAAGCGCGGATCCTTTTCCATGAAAACGATTTCGTTCCCTTGCTCGACCCGCTTCGCGAGGCATGGCCCTGGATGAGAACCATCAATCTCGATACCGAGTACGAAGACTTTCTCAACACGGGCACGCCCGAACGCGCCGATATTTTCACTTACGACGAAGACTCCATCGCCGAACTTTTTTATACCAGCGGCAGCACGGGCATCCCAAAAGGCGTCATGCTGTCGCACCGGACCGTCTATATGCACGCAATGGCCGTGGCGGGCGTTTTCAGTCACGACGATAACGCCGTCGAGCTGCACACCATCCCGTTGTTCCACGCCAACGGTTGGGGGCGCGCCCAGACTTCCACCATGATGGGAATCAAACAGGTGATGCTGCGCCGTTTCGATGCCGCCACAGTCTGCCGCCTGATCCAGGATGAAGGGGCGACATCGATGGCGCTCGTCCCCACCATGGCGGGTGCGCTGCTCACGTTCCCTGAAAGCTCGAAATACGACCTGTCGTCGCTGAAACAGATCTTTATCGGCGGCGCCGCCTCTTCACCCGAACTGATTGCGCGCATGGAGAAGGCGTTCCAATGCGACGTGCAGGCCGGATACGGCCTCACCGAAACCAGCCCGGTGGTTTCGTGTTCCCGCGAAAAAGGAACGGTGCGTTACGCGAGCGATGAGGATCGATACGGCCATCAGGCGAGGGCCGGCTGGCCGCTGCCCGGCACCGAACTGCGAGTGGTCGATTCGGAGATGCGCGACGTCCCCCGCGATATGTCGAGCATCGGCGAAATCGTGATCCGCGGCGATAACGTTATGGATGGCTATTTCAAAGATCCCGAAGGAACAAAGGCTGTGATGAGCGGAGCGTGGCTCCACAGCGGCGACATGGCCGTATGGGACGACGAAACCTGGGTCCACATCGTCGACCGCAAGAAGGACATCATTATCAGCGGAGGGGAAAACGTCTCGTCGATCGCGGTCGAGAACACTCTGGCCGCGCATCCGGACATTGTGGAAGTAGCTGTAGTGGGCGCGCCCGATCCGGTGTGGGGTGAAGTCCCCGTAGCATTCGTTGTGACCAAACCGGGTTCGGCCCTCACCGAGGAAGAACTCTCCGCTTTCGCGGCCAAAAAGCTCGCAAAATTCGAAATTCCGAAGAGGTATGAATTTAGGACAGAACCCCTTCCGAAGGGCGGCACCGGCAAGATCCTGAAACGCGAATTACGCGAACAGTTCTGGCAAGGTAAAGAGCGCCGCGTACAGGGATAAGGCCGCGTCCAGGGAACCGTTAACGCCACGAACTAGTCACCGTATTGCCCGATCGCGCGCGTGTCCCCGTAGCGGGAAAGCTGCCCGTCCCGGGAGATTGGGTCATCCCGACACACCCGTGGTCCAGGACGGTACTTATGCCGAATGGCATCAGTCCATTGGCTGAATAGAATCAATTACTTAAAAAGCAGACTTTGTGGGGTCATGTTTGCTATCCTAATCCCGAATCGTTGAAGTAACTCAACCTGCCCTCTGCTGCAACACACGGGCGATGGGGATGACGGGTCCGAGACGACAGCTTTCGGGAGCTGTAGTCGGAATGATCGGCTCGTTATCCTGCGCTTGGAGGGTTGCAGCAGGAGGGGTTTTTATTTTCCCCCTGACAGTTTCGCTTTCGTGACCCCTGCTCAATCGCGCCCGCTGCCCAGTTCACAGACCGCGCGCTGGGGTGCTGTCTCATTTTTCGCGCTGGCAACCGCATGGAATTATCTCGATCGCATTACGCTCTCCGCCGCCGCGCCGCGCGTCATGGCCGAGTTCCACCTCAGTAATACGGATTACGGATTACTCATAGGCCCGGCATTCGCATTGCCCTACGCGATCGCTGCCCCGCTGGTGGGATGGTTTCTCGATCGCCTGGGGCTCGAAACGGGCATCGTTTGCGCGGTCGCCCTGTGGTCGCTGGGCGCGGCGCTGTGCGGATGGACCCGGAGCTTCGGCCAACTGGTCGGCGCGCGTATATTCCTCGGCATCTGGGAGTCGGCCGGCATTCCTGCCGCGGGCAAACTCAACGCGATTTACCTCGCCCCGCAAGATCGCGCGATCGGTGCGGCAATGACGCAAATCGGAATCGGGATCGCCGGAGTAGGCGCGCCTCTTCTCGTGGCGTGGTTCACGGGATGGCGCAGCCCTTTCTTCGTTTGCGCGGCGCTGGGGTTTGGCTGGATTCCAATCTGGATGCTGGTGCGCCGCAGCGTACGGCCTTATCGCGAAGTCCTGCCGCAAAAACAAAGCGGCGGCTTTGCACTTCTGCGCGACAACCGATTGATCGCGCTCGCCGTGGCGAATGTGCTCTGGATGGTCGGCTATACGTTCTGGACCAACTGGACGACGCTCTATCTGGTTCAGACTTACAAGCTCTCGACCGCGCAGGCGAACGGATACGCGTGGGTTCCACCCGTAGCATCCACGCTCGGAGGATTCGCGGGCGGCTGGCTCTCGCGGCGCGCCATCGCGCGTGGAGTGCCTGCCATCGAAGCCCGCGTTTTCGCCACATTCGTGAGCGCGATTGGCTGCCTCGTATCCGTGTTGGCGCCCTTCTGCCCCACCCCGCTTTGGGCCTTGCTGCCCGTGTCACTAAGTTATTTCGCGATCGTAGCCGGCAGCGTCAATATCTATACCATCCCGCTCGACATCTGGGGCGGCGAATACGCGGGAACGGCGATTGCGGCGCTGGGATTCGCTTACGGCCTCATGCAGACCGTCATCTCACCCCTGATCGGCTATCTCGTGGACCACTTCGGTTTTGCCCCCGTTTGCTGGCTGGTGGCCTTGCCGCCGTTCGCAGGCTGGCTGCTGCTGCGGACCCGTGTTCAGCTCTCGCTGATAAAATAAGTCTTTCCTGTCTTATTGGAGGTTGGATGGCAAAGATCGCGCGCCGGAAATCGGTTGCGGTGAACGTCGGTGGTGTGAAAGTAGGCGGGGCGAATCCGATTGCGGTGCAGTCCATGACCAACACGGATACAGCCGACGTAACGTCGACGGTCAATCAGATCATGGCCCTGGCTCGCGCGGGGTCGGAGCTGGTACGCGTCACCGTGAACACCGATGCAGCGGCCGCGGCGGTGCCGAAAATCGTCGATACGCTGAATCTGTTCGGCGTGCGCGTGCCTGTCATCGGCGATTTCCACTACAACGGCCATCTTCTGCTGAAGAAATATCCGGCTTGCGCCCGCGCGCTGGCGAAATACCGGATCAACCCCGGCAACGTCAATATCGGCAAGAAGCACGACGACAATTTCCGCACCATGATCGAGGCTGCCATCGAGTACGGCAAGCCCGTCCGCATTGGCGTGAACTGGGGCTCGCTCGATGGCGCGTTGCTCACGCGCATGATGGATGAGAACAACCTTCTCGCCGAACCGAAGGACGCGCGCGAAGTCACGCTCGATGCCATCGTCGCCAGTGCGATTCAATCGGCCGCGGCAGCCGAACATTATGGCCTCCCGCGTGAGCGCATCATCCTCAGCGCCAAAGTCAGCGGCGTGCAGGATCTGATCGATGCCTACCGCGCGATGGCGGCGCAGAGCGATTACGCGCTGCATCTTGGTTTGACCGAAGCGGGTCTGGGAGCGAAAGGGATTGTCGCCACTACCGCCGCGTTGTCCATATTGCTCCAGGAAGGCATCGGCGATACCATTCGAGCCTCGCTCACGCCCTTGCCCGATGGCGACCGGACAGAAGAAGTCTTCGTCAGCCAGCAGATCCTGCAATCGCTCGGCATTCGCAGCTTTGCGCCGCAAGTGACTGCCTGCCCGGGTTGCGGACGGACCACCAGCACGTTCTTCCAGGACATGGCCGATCAGATTCAGAACTACCTTCGCGAGCGCATGGCGATCTGGAAGGAACAATACGAGGGAGTGGAAGAAATGAAAGTCGCGGTGATGGGCTGCATCGTGAACGGTCCCGGCGAATCGAAGCACGCGAACCTGGGTATCTCGCTGCCCGGCACTTTCGAAGAACCCGTCGCGCCCGTTTACGTGGATGGCAAACTTTCCACCACGCTCCGCGGCGACGCGATCGTGGCCGAATTCATCGGCATTCTGAACAAGTACGTGGATTCGCATTACACGCCGTTAGTACCCAGTTCAGGCGAGCCGGTCATGGCCTGATCGAATGCCTCGCTACTTTACGATCGAGGAAGCCCGCGCCGCTCTGCCCGTGGTCGGCCGCAGCATCCGCGAAGCGGTTCATGCGAAGACGCGTTACCTCGAAGCCGAGAAAGTAATTCAGGATCTTGCCCAGCGAATCCTCATGATGGGCGGCATCAACGTCGATACGGCCGCTGCCGAGGCGTGGAAGTCGCAACGCGATTCCAACGCCCAGACGCTGAAGAATTGCATGGAGCGGGTAGAGAACCTCGGGGTTCTGGTGAAAGACCTCGACGTTGGTCTGGTCGATTTCCCTACACTGTTCCGCGACGAAGAAGTTTATCTATGCTGGCGGATGGATGAGGACGATATCGACCACTGGCACGGCGTCAGCGAAGGTTTCGCCGGGCGCAAACCGATCGACAAAAACTTCGTCGACAACCATCGCGGCGACACCATGGTCTAGGAGCCTGTCCGAGAAATCATTTTATGAGTCATATGTTGTGTGCCTACAAGACTCCTACTACCAGTAATTGTGGTTATGACATGCCGATTTTGAATACTCGGACACGCTCCTAGCACAGGCTGAAGCCTGCGCCACCTCTTATCAACAACGTGGCTGCAATGGTGGAACAGGCTTCACCTGTGAAGGCGTTTTGTCGCGGTAACGAGATCACCGGAGACTGACCGGCTTGAATTATCTACTCACGACACTCGGGTCGCTCGGCGATCTGCATCCTTACATCGCGGTAGGAATCGGCCTGCGGAAGCGCGGCCATACCGTCACCATCGCGACGTCCGAAGTCTATCGCGCGAAAGTGGAAGGCGAAGGGCTGCAGTTTCATCCCCTGCGGCCGGATTTAGGCAGCCTCATCGACAATCCGGGAGTCCTATAAGAGGGAATGTCAAGAGACAGTTTTCCCCTACCGCCTGCGGCGGCTGCTGCTTTCGTGCATTCAGCCCCCAACCCCGGGCAACGCTCACGTTTTGAGATTGATCGTC
>JBEKTF010000033.1:0-44095 GCA_049516355.1 Bryobacteraceae bacterium
CCGGATTCGGCTATCGGGGACCCCGCCGCGTTTCAAATCGCGGCAAGTCAAATGCCCCTTCAACTCTCAGTAAAAAAGGAACTTGTCAGCGGCGAATCCATCGTTAGCCGGACAGTTATGATAGAGCACAATGCCACTGCGAACTGTTCGTGAAGGCAAACCACAACATTTGTGCGAGATGCGCTGGCAAATGGTGTGCTGAACCCGTGCGCTGCGGATTGCGGCCCGCAGGCGGGGAGGCCGCATTGCAGATAAAGAGTCAGTGTCCCATTAAAACAAAAAGCCAAGACGTTCTTATGACGATGCGTCTGCTGCCTGCCGTTCTACTCGCTCTTGGCATGTCTTGGACCGCATCCGGCCAGACCTACACCATATCGACATTCGCGGGAAACGGTACGCAGGGCTTCAGCGGTGACGGCGGCTCCGCTATCAGCGCTGAGTCGAACGGTCCCTGGGGGATAGCCATAGATTCCGGCGGAGGCAGCGTGTACTTTGCCGAGACTGGTAACAATCGCATCCGCAAGGTATCCAATGGGGTCATCACCACCGTGGCGGGAAATGGAATAAAGGGCTTCAGCGGGGATGGTGGCTTGGCCCCCAGCGCTGAGTTGAACGGTCCCGCAGGCGTTGCAGTGGACTCCGCCGGAAACCTTTACATCGCCGACACTGGTAACGGGCGCATCCGCAAGGTATCGAACGGCATGATCACAACAGTGGCGGGAGACGGGGACCCAAACAACACCGCTGCCCTCGGTCTCTACTGTCCGTCCTGCATCGGAGATAACGGTCCAGCCACCGAGGCTGTGTTGGCTGGCCCCTACGGCTTGGCTGTTGACTCGGTAGGCAATCTGTACATTGCCGATCCCGGTACCGACCGCATCCGCAAGGTATCGAACGGCCTAATGACCACGGCGGTGGGTAGTGGAACGGTGGGCTTCAGCGGTGATGGCGGCCCTGCCACCAGCGCTGAGTTAAACGCGCCCATGAGTGTCGCCGTGGACCTCGGCGGCGACGTTTACTTCGCCGACTTCAATAACAACCGCATCCGCAAGGTATCGAGCGGCGTGATCACAACACTGGCCGGCAGCGGACCCGCAGGGCCAAACCTCGGCGGGTTCAGCGGCGACGGCGGCCTTGCCACCAGCGCGAAGTTGAATTTTCCCGAGGGCGTTGCAGTGGACTCCGCCGGAAACCTTTACATTGCGGATAACAACCGCATCCGCAAGGTATCGAACGGAGTGATCACAACAGTGGCGGGAGACGGAACAGAGGGCTTCAGCGGGGATGGTGGCTTGGCCACCAGCGCTGAGTTGAACGGTCCCACAGGCGTTGCAGTTGACTCTGGCGGCAGCGTATACTTCGCCGACTTCAATAACAACCGCATCCGTCTCCTGACGCCGGGCGAGTCCCAAACCATAAGCTTCGGGCCGATCAGCAATCAGATTCTCGCCAATTCGCCTTTCTCGCTTAGCGCGACGGCAAGTTCTGGACTGGCGGTTATGTTTGCTTCCAACAGCACAGCGGTTTGTACGGTTTCGGGAGTAATTGTAAAGCTGGTCGCCGTGGGAACCTGTTCGATTACGGCGAACCAGCCGGGCAACGTGAGTTTTAGCGCCGCCACGCCGGTAACTCAGAGCTTCACCGTCAGTTCCGTAATCGGCGCGACACCTCAGACCATCACCTTCGGGCCTCTTAGCAACGTGACGTTCGGGGTAGGCCCATTCACGATCGACGCCACGTCAAGTTCAGGCATTGCGGTCAGCTTTGCTTCGACTACGGCTGGAGTGTGCACGGTATCAGGCAGCATCGTCACCATCATTGCTGTTGGTGTCTGTTCGATCACAGCCAGCCAAGCCGGGAATTCCGTATATGCGGCAGCGATTCCGGTCACCCAGACATTCATTGTGTCCGCCACGACGACTGGTCCGCAGGCGCTCCAGTTGATCACGGTCGCACCGTGCCGGATCATGGACACGCGCAACTCGAACGGCCCCTTCGGCGGACCGTTTGTCGCCGCCGGCACATCCCGCACGATCCCGATCCCCTCCAGTACCTGCGGTATACCAGCGAACGCCTCGGCTTACTCGCTCAACTTTACCGTCGTTCCAAGAGCGGGGACACTGGGTTATCTGAGTGTTTGGCCAGCTGGCCAGGCGCAGCCATTGGTGTCCACTCTCAATTCGCCGGACGGATCGGTTCTGGCCAATGCCGCTATCGTTCCGGCGGGCACTAGTGGCGCCATCGACGCTTATGCCACGAACGATACAGATCTGATCGTCGATATCAACGGCTACTTCGTGCCCCCGGCCTCCAATTCGCTCCAGTTCTACCCCTTGCCGCCTTGCCGGGTTCTGGATACCCGGAATCCGAACGGCACTTTTGGCGGGCCATCGATAGCAGGCGGCGCCAGCCGTTCCTTCCCGATTCCGTCCAGTTCGTGTGGCGTACCCGCCAACGCGGCCGCCTATGCGTTCAATGTGACGGTAGTGCCCCATGGCGCACTCGCCTATCTCACTGCCTGGCCAACCGGGCAAACGCAGCCGGTTGTATCGACGCTGAACTCGTTCGATGGCACAATCCTCGCCAACGCCGCCATCGTCCCGGCCGGGACCGCTGGAGCGGCGAGCTTCTACGCCAGTAACACGACCGATCTCGTGGTCGATATCAACGGCTATTTTGCGCCTCCGGGAACCGGAGGACTCAACTTCTATCCCGTCACCCCCTGCCGGCTCGTTGATACGCGCAACGCGAACGGCGTGCTTGGCGGCCCGACTATGGGAGCGGGGACGACGCGGGCTTATCCCCTGTCGCAGGGTTCCTGTGGATTACCCGGTGTCTCGGGTGCTGAGGCTTACTCGCTGAATATGACAGTCGTTCCGCAAGGCGTTCTCAGCTACCTTTCGACGTGGCCCACGGGAGGAACGCAGCCGGTGGTGTCCACTCTCAATGCATGGAAAGGCCAGGCCAAGTCGTTGCGAACGCGGCGATCGTTCCGGCGGGTGGTACCGGCTCAATCGATGTGTACGTAACTAACACAACGGATGTGGTCATCGATACAAACGGCTACTTTGGGCCATAATCGCTTTGAGTTGAAGTACCTGAGCACCTATTGCCGCCGGTTGCCGTGTTCAGGCCGGGGTACCGCATTCAAATCCCGGCGGCCCAGCATCTGCTCGGACCCTCCGCAGCGCCTCGCACGGAATTATCCAATTTCTAATCCATTTCGGTGCCCAGCATGGATTCGAAATCGGTGGAGAAAAAGTTGGAAAACCGCATTTTTGGGGAGCCAAACCTCCGAGTCCTGCCCGAGCCAGCTTTTTCGTTCTCCTGTCTGTGACTTTCCCGGTTCGAGTGACGCAGGATTTCGAACGGTTCGAAACAGTACCGTCTGCAACACGCCGTCTTTTCAGGCAACCTTTCGACGGCCACATTCAGATCGAAACCAGGCTAGAATGACGGGAAAGCCTCGGGTGCCAAAGCCAAATCCTTTCCGCAAGGAAAAGTGACTTCCTGGCGCGGCACGGTGGCTGAGGCGCCATGAGAACGCCGCCTGCTAACCATTGAGACGTAACCCGGCGACGCGGCATCCAGCTGTTGAGGATTTCAATGCGATCTGAGATTGTTCCAGGGGCTATCTTCCCCGACTATGAGCTTTCCGACCACACCGCGAAACGCCGGAAGCTCTCCGAACTGCAAGGGCAACATCCCATGGTTCTCGTCCTCAGCCGCGGAGGTTTCTGCCCCAAGGACCGCCGGCAGGCTGAAGGGCTTGTTGAACTCCATCGTGAGCTCGAGGTTGCCTATTGCCGGCTGGTCACGATTAGCACCGACAATATCACTCTGACGAATGAATATCGCAGCGGAGTTGGTGCCCACTGGCCTTTCCTCTCCGACGCGGGGCGTATCGTCCAAAAGGATCTCGACATCGCCGAATACACCGATCCTGTCAACAATCCCATGATTCCTCACGTGATCATCCTCGAGCCCGGTCTTGTCATTTATAAGATCTACAACGGCTACTGGTTCTTCGGCCGGCCCACTCTGGAAGATCTCCGCCAGGACCTGCGTGCCGTTACCAGGAAATGCCGGCCGGACTGGGATATCACAGCGCCCGAACTCAAAGCGGCGTGGCAGCAAGGCCGCAAGGAACTGTTCTATCCGTACGGCAAAACGTACGTCCAGACTCTCGGTGAACAGGATTAGGAGCGGTATCGCTATCACTTATAGGCTACGTTGTGATCGCCCGAGTTTGCCTGTTAGTCGGGTCGACGATAGTGGTCAGGTAAGCAGAGATGCTCGCTGTGAAGATTTGTCGGGGTGCCGCCTTCAGCAGTAATGGAAACATTCGAGTAGCCTTTAGCTGCTGAAAAATACCTTCACAGGTTGAAGTCTGTTTCACCATTGAAGCCAGGTTGTTGATAAAAGGTGGTACAGGCTTGAAGCCTGTGGGTGTTTCAAACCTGGTAGAGCCCTTTTTCAGCAGCCTTTAGCAGTTTTCCAGTTCGTCTCCCAACCAAAGCTCTTGTCCGTGCCAAAGCACATTGGCTCGCGGCTTTCCCGGTCGATGAAACAATTGCGCCGGCACGCGCTCCGGATGATAACACGATGACAGATCCAAAACAGAATAGGATCGGTGTGATGAATTTGGCCACGCGGTTTCCTTGATTCGCCTCACCTATACTACTTAGGCCTGTTTGTCTAGACATTTTTCAGGGCACAATACTAGTACTACCAGTCTCGCGAACAAACTATTCGGCAAATTACCCTACTGCCGGGGTGTCCGCCCGCTGTCATTCGAGGGGAGAAAGCGATAAAATGCGAGGGTGCCGCTCAAACAAGCCCTATCGGGGCGTCTCGTTTCGAAAGTCATAGCGGGTGGCGGGGTTGCAAGGTGGGGACGCATCGGTATACTGATCTTCTTTGTCCTCACGTCGAGCTTCGCGCAGACGGCCAACCCAGTCATCACTCTCGACGGCTCGGGCACCGGCCATATGTTCGAGGGTGAGGGCGCGATGAGCGCTGGTGCCTCCTCGCGTTTGCTGATCGACTATCCCGAACCCTACCGCAGTCAAATCCTGGACTATCTTTTTAAACCGAACTATGGCGCGAGCTTCCAGGACCTCAAGATTGAGCTTGGCGGCGACATGAATTCAACCACCGGGTCCGAGCCGAGCCACATGCACACCCGCTCGGATCAGAATTATAACCGCGGCTTTGAATGGTGGCTCATGGAGCAGGCCAAGCTGCGAAATCCCAATATCACGCTCGCGCTCGGGATCCTGGCCTGGGGCGCGCCCGGCTGGATCGGGAACGGACAGTGGTTCAGCCAGGACGCCATTAACTACATTGTCAATTACATTCAAGGCGCCCAAACTTATCACAACCTCACGATCAACTACGTGGGCATCCTCGATGAACGTCCTTACGACCCTAACTGGATCATCCAATTAAAGGCGGCTCTGCTAGCCCAGGGCTTGACCACCAGGATAGTCGCAGCCGACCAAAATAGCGGTCAAATCATCAACGATGTGTCGGCGAATCCGGCGCTGAATGCCGCGGTGGACGTGTTGGGATTTCACTATCCCAGATTTGACGGCGGCCCGATTCCCGTGAGCCAGCCTATCTGGGCAAGCGAGGATGGTCAAGCCTGGAGCTGGAACGGGAATTGGCCGGGCGCTGCCTATCTTGCTCAAGCCTACATCCGTCCGTACATCAATTCCAAAGTCACCAGGCACCAGGTCTGGAGCCTGGTCACGTCCTACTACGATATGCTGATGTTCCCCGGTTCAGGGCAGATGTACGCGAACACTCCCTGGTCGGGCAACTATCTTGTGCAGCCCGCTATCTGGGCCACGGCGCACACCAACCAGTTCGCGGGGCCGGGCTGGCAATACATCGACAGCTCGAGCGGTTTTTTTGGCTACGGCAGCTATGTCACCATCAGGAAGGGAAGCGATTTCAGCCTCATTATCGAAAATGTAAATGGGCCCGACACTCCTTTGACGTTCAACATTGTCAATGGGTTGTCTACGGGCGCCTTGCATGTCTGGCAAAGCAACCAGACTGCCCAGTTTATCCAACAGGCCGACATCATCCCGGTCAACGGCTCTTTCTCCTTCACGGTAGCCGCCGGTTCCATCTACTCGATCACCACCACCACCGGGCAATCCAAAGGGAACGCAGTCCCTCCACCGGCCGCACCTTTTCCTTTCCCCTATGCCGACAACTTTGAGAACGCTTCCTTAAGTGGGCAAGCAAAATATTTCTTCGACTTGAACGGGTCTTTTGAAATTGTGAGCTGTGGCGGCGGAAGAACCGGACAGTGCCTGCGCCAGGCTGCTCCGGCCCCTCCCATCCCATGGACTACCATCGGCTCGATCGAGGCCTCCAGTGTGATCGGTTCCACAAGCTGGGACAATTACCAGATTACCGCCGACGTCTTTTTCGAAGAGCCCGGCACGGTCAAGTTGATGGGCCGAATCTCCGGCTTGAATGTCAATAACGGAGACATGTACGGCTACGAGCTCTACGTGGATAATCTCGGGAACTGGAGTCTCAGGCAGGGAAACTTCGTCACTCTGGCCAACGGGTCGGTCGCCTTCGGTGCTGGCGCGTGGCACACCTTGAACATGATCTTCAACGGGGGCACGATCGGGATTGTGATCGACGGCGTGTCAGTTGCGAATGTAACAACAAACGATACTTACGCGCGGGGCATGGCGGGGTTAGGCGTTCAATCCTGGACCACTGCGCAGTTCGACAACTTCCGCATAGACCCAATTCCCGGCGCTGGTATACCTGTTCCGCAATCTCAGATGACCGCGACGGCAACGGGACAAACCCCGGGCTACGAAGCAGCCAAAGCGATTGACGGAAATGTCAGCACATTCTGGAATTCTCCCTTCACCTGCGTGGGCGGATGCGCCCCGACCCAACCCTTGCCCCAGTCCCTGACCCTGGCTCTGGGAGGTACGTACGCGGTTGAGAGCGTCACCTATTTACCACGTCAGGACAACAACCAGAGTGGCAACATTACTTCGTACAACGTATACGTCAGTGCGGATGGAACCAACTTTACAACGGTTGCTTCAGGGAATTGGGCGGCCGATGCGACGCAAAAATCCGCGAGCTTCACACCAACGAGCGCTTCCTGGGTGCGGCTCGAGGCCGTCTCCGCGATAGGCGGTATGGCAGCGGCTAGCGAGGTGAACGTCTACTACAGCCCAGGTAGTACGGCAACACCTCCTCCGGATATCGATTCTCTGATCCCGAATTTCGCGACGGCCGGCGGCACGGGCTTCACGCTATCGGCCGCGGGTAACGGCTTCGTTCCCGGTTCCGTGGTTCAGTGGAACGGCTCGAACAGAACGACCACCTTTGTGAATAGTACGGCTCTCAGCGCAATGATTCCGGCAACGGACCTGACATCCGCAGGCACTGCCGTGGTGACGGTCGTCAATCCTGCCCCGGGCGGAGGCGTGTCGAGTGGGCAAACGTTCACGATTAATTCCACTGGCGGAACGGGCGGCGGGAGCCCACCACCCGCGGGAACTCCGTTTGTAACAGGCTATGCGTTGGGCCGGCAGGCTGTCCGCAATGATTTCACCGGCTGGGTTGGGACGAGTCTCACGGTGGGAGCGAGTCCGTTGACAGTGACTGCCCTCGGACGAGCATGCCTGCCAGGAAACTCGAACAGTCATACCGTGAAATTCGTAAACGCTGCCGGTGGCACAGATGTTCCCGGGGGCTCGGCGTCGGTGAACATGGCAGGATGCACCGCGGGCCAGTTCGTCTACTCTTCCATCAGCCCGATCACTTTGCCGGTGGGCGGTGCCTGGTACCTGGTCAGCCAGGAGACTTCCGGCGGAGATGGATGGTACGACCAGGGCGCAGTGGCGGCGACGAATGTCGCGGCGGTGAACAGCGCCGTGTATTCCTACAACGGGGCCTGGTATCCGATCGGTTCTGCAAACACATCCTACGTGCCGCCGAATTTCCAATATTCAGCAGCTGCGCCGACGCCGATCACGGTGAACGTCGCGGCCAGTCCCGCGGGCCCTTCCTTCAGTGTCGATGGAACCACTTATACGACGGCCCAGGTGTTCACCTGGACGTCGGGATCGTCGCATACGATTGCCGCCGCCAGTCCCCAGAACGCGGGTACGGGGGCCCAGAATGTCTGGAGCAGCTGGAGCGACAACGGGGCCATCTCGCATACCGTGGCCCCAACCAGCGGCGCCACCTACACGGCCAGTTTTACGACTCAGAACCAGCGTCTCGCCCGCGGGCAGTGGAAGCGTCTCAGCGGGAGGTTACTACAGCAGCGGCACGCCGGTAACGCTCACCGCGACGCCGGCTTCGAACTGCACATTCGTCAACTGGAGCGGAAACCTGACGGGAACGACAAGCCCGACGCCCATAACCATGTCGGGGCCGCAGACGGTGACGGCGAACTTCCAGTGCAGCGCGGTGCCCCCGCCACCCCCGGCATCCGGGGCTTTCCTGACCGGATATGCGTTAAACGGTCCCTCGCTGCGCAATGACTTCACGGGTTGGGTGGGGATGAAGCTGACGGTGGGCGCAAGTGCGCTTACGGTTTCATCGCTGGGCCGCATCTGCGTGGCGAACAATGCGCAAACCCACACCGTGAAATTCGTGAACGCGGGTACCGGCAGCGACGTCACCGGCACTTCGGCATCGGTGAACATGGCAGGATGCACCGCGGGCCAGTTCGTCTATTCCTCAATCAGCCCGGTCACTTTGCCGGCGGCCTCCAGCTACTATCTGGTCACGCAGGAGACGCAGAACGGAGATAGCTGGTATGACCAGGGCGTGGTTTCCGCGACCACCGACGCGGCGGTCAACAACGCGGTCTACTCCTGGAACGGGAGCTGGTATCCGATGGGCTGGGCCAACACATCTTATGTGCCGCCGAATTTCCAGTACTCGACCGGAGGTGCGGCACCGCCACCGCAGTATCTTCTGACCACCAGCGTCTCGCCCGCCGGCAGCGGCAGCATCGGGGCGAGCCCATCTTCGACGGGAGGCTCTTACGCCAGTGGAACAGTAGTACAGCTCACCGCGACGCCGGCTTCGGGCTGCACATTCCTCAACTGGAGTGGAAACCTGACGGGATCGACAAACCCAGCGTCCATAACCATGTCGGGTCCGCAGACGGTCACGGCCACCTTCCAGTGCACCACAACGCCCCCGTCATCCACGGCTTTCGTGACCGGATATGGGCTGAGTGGTCAATCGCTGCGCAATGACTTCACGGGTTGGGTGGGGATGAAGGTGACAGTGGGCGCAAGTGCGCTTACGGTTTCATCGCTGGGCCGCATCTGCGTGGCGAACAATGCGCAAATCCATACGGTGAAATTCGTGAATGCGAGTACCGGCAGCGACGTCGCCGGCGCTTCGGCATCGGTGAATATGGCCGGATGCACCGCGGGCCAGTTCGTGTATTCTTCGATCAGCCCGCTCACCTTGCCCGCGGGCACGAGTTACTATCTGGTCACGCAGGAGACGCAGAACGGAGATAGCTGGTATGACCAGGGCACCGTTTCCGCGACCACCGACGCGGCGGTCAACAACGCGGTCTACGCCTGGAACGGGGGCTGGTATCCGATGGGCTGGGCCAACATATCTTATGTTCCGCCGAATTTCCAGTACTCTGTCGCTTCCGGCCATTAACGGACGGATCAATTTGAATCGGGCAGCGCGAAAATTCGGACCTGAGGCGTTTTCGTGCCGCTCTGTCAACATCGACCTCTTGTATCAGCAGGGCGGCGAGTCGATCATCGTGGATTTCAAGACGGGACCGGCAGGCCGAACCGAGTACAGGAGGCAAATCGAAAGTTTGAACCCAGCCTCGTGGCCCGACCAGGCGACTTCGATTAGTGCTGCACCAGAACCGGGTTGCCTTTCGGTATATAGACGCTTACTCACGACGCCCCTTAATATTCTTTTATGCGGTGTCCGAAATGCTATTCGAAGAGCCTTGATATCAGGCAGCCGACCGGATTTGAGCCAGTCATGATGTTTCTTACGAATAAAAGAAAATTCCGATGCCGCGAATGCTATCGCGAATTCCGGGCGCCGGACCGCCGGCGCGTCCCTCGTGAAGCAGGCGAGACGTATGCTGCCGCACGCGCTGCAGGGACCTCGCGCTAACGCCTCACCTGTTGCGATCGGAAACGCCGAGTTCGCGTTTCGTCCTCCGGTGGCGTGGCCCTGAACCCCTCAAGCACGCGCAGATTCAGTTCACCTTGAAGGTTTTGTGCTGACACCTTTCGTTATCCGGCGCTGTCGTTATCCAACGCTGTTGTTCCGGCCGCATATGTTGTAATCTACGCGACGGGACCTTGTGTTCGCGCTTCCGGGGAAGAAAATGGAAGTCAGGAGATAGCATTGAAGACTCGAATAACTTTGGGAGGGGCGGTCATCGCCACGTGTAGCGTGATGATTGTCGCTCAACTTGTTGCTCAACAGCGCGGAGCCCAGCAGCGTCCAGCGGGGCCCTACACCGCCGAACAGGCCTTGGCGGGACGCGCCGCATATCAAACCAGCTGCGCCGCCTGCCACGCGCCGGATCTCTCCGGGCGCGAAGGGCCGCAACTGGCCGGCGGCAACTTCATGGCTCAATGGGGCGACAAAACCACGGGTGAGTTGATCGGTTTCATGCGCGCCACCATGCCTCCCAGTGGAGCTGCGCCGCTTCCGGACCAGACATATATCAATCTCGCCGCGTTTATCCTCGACGCTAACAGTGCACGTCCCGGCGATCAAACGCTCACGATAGATGGCGGCGCCGCGCGGAATTACGGTGGAGGGTGAAATCAAGAACTACGTTCCGGTCACCGACGCCATGCTGCGCAATCCCGATGCCGGCGACTGGCTGATGATTCGCCGCGACTACAAGGCAACCGACTACAGCCCCTTGAATCAGATCACCGCGAAGAATGTCAGCGATCTGCATCTGGTGTGGAGTTGGGCCATGCAGGAGGGCGCGAGCAACGGCAACCAGCCTGCGCCGATCGTGCACAACGGGGTGCTGTACGTGAACAACGCCGGCATGGTGCTGCAGGCACTGGACGCGAAAACCGGCGAGTTGATCTGGGAGAATCGCTACGGCTCCAATCCCACCGCGCCCGCCATGCGCGGCATCGCAATCTACGACGACAAGATTTTCGTGAACACCGGTGATGCGCACCTGATGGCCTTCGACGCGCGCAACGGCAAGGTGGTCTGGGACACCACCATCGGCGACCGCTCGAAAGGCGAGTACGCCAACACCAGTGGACCCATCGCGGTGAAAGGCAAGCTCATTACCGGGATGGGCCGCGACTCCTGCGCGACGTATCGGGAAGAGAAATGCTTCATCAGCGCTTATGACGCGAAGACTGGCAAAGAAGCCTGGCGTTTTCGAACGGTGGCGCTCGAAGGCGAACCCGGAGGAGACACCTGGGGAGGGCTCACGAACACTTTCCGGGCGGGCGTCGAGACATGGATCACAGGGAGCTACGACCCGGACTTGAACCTGACCTACTGGGGCACAGCGCAAGCCAAGCCGTGGATGCGCGTGAGCCGCGGCTCCGGCAACGGCGCGACGTTGTATGCAAACTCCACGCTGGCGATCGACGCCGATACGGGCAAGCTGGCCTGGTATCACAGCCACGCGCCCGGCGAGACGCTGGACCTCGACGAAGTTTTCGAACGCGTGCTGGTGGACGATCAGGGACAAAACTATGTCTTCAGCGCGGGTAAGGCGGGCATTCTGTGGAAGTTGGACCGCAAGACCGGAAAATACCTCGATCACAAGGAAATGGTGTTCCAGAACGTATACGATTCCATCGACTCGCACACGGGTGAACCGCACTACCGCAACGATATCGTCGAGCAGCGCGTCGGCGAATGGGTGTCGGCGTGTCCGTCGACGGAGGGCGGGAAGAATTGGCCGGCGATGACTTACTATTCGCCGGGGAACCGGCTGATCATTCCCTTGAGCCAGAGCTGCCTCGAGATGAAGGGGCAGGCGATCGATAAAATTGCGGGCGGCGGCAGCGGCAACGGCGCTCTTCGGCGCTTCTATGAGATGCCGGGGACGAACGGGAATGTCGGCAAGCTGGCGGCCTACGATGTGCGGACC
The DNA here is from genome assembly GCA_049516355.1 of Bryobacteraceae bacterium. Classification (GTDB taxonomy): domain Bacteria; phylum Acidobacteriota; class Terriglobia; order Bryobacterales; family Bryobacteraceae; genus BOG-234. Next base: position 12,149 of record JBEKTF010000033.1, read on the forward strand.
ATGCGCGAGATCTGGAAATACGAACAGCGCGCGCCGTTCCTTACTGGCGTGGTCTCGACGGCGGGAGGAGTGGCGTTCGCGGGCGACCTCGACCGCATGTTCCGCGCTTTCGACACCGCTACCGGTCGTATTCTGTGGGAGACCCGGCTTCCCGCCGCGGTGCAAGGCTTCCCGCTGACGTTCACTGCGGGCGGCAAACAGTACCTTGCCGTGACCACGAGCAACGGCGGAGGCAGTCCGCGCGGTGTACCGGGAGTGGTCGCGCCGGATCTGCATTATCCCGCAACGGGCAATGCGCTATACGTGTTCGCGCTTCCCGATCGCAGATAGCGGGAGGATTGTCTATCAACCTTCATCCTCGCGCTCTGCTCGCCATCGGTGCGGCTCTCGTTTTAGCGACCGCCGGCCTTCCGATTGCGGCTCGGGCGCAAGGCCCCGAACGCAGAGCGGCTTCTCCCGAGCACGGTGGCATTGTGTTCACCGGCAGCAGCATTTTCCGGTTCTGGACCCACCTCGCGGATCAAATGGACCCGTTACCGGTACTCAACCGGGCCATCGCCGGCACCGTTACACAGGACATGCTGGACCGTATCGGACAGCTGGTTTTGCCCTACCAGCCGCGCATCGTGGTCTACTACTGCGGCAGCAACGACATCAGCGCGGGTGACGACGCAGGTCCCATTGTCGAGCGCACGAAGCGTTTTATTCAGATCCTTCACGAGAGGTCGCCGAACACGTTTTTCTACTACACGTCCATTCATAAGGCGCCGGAGAAACGTGCACGCTGGGAGGTCGTGGAGGCAGTGAACCGCGAGATGGAGCGCTACAGCCGCCAGGCTTCCAACGTCGGCTACATTGATCTCAATCCGGTCTTGTTTGACAGCCGAAACAACGTGCGGGAGAACCTGTTTCTACCCGACGGACTCCACTTCCGCCCGGACTCGACCGCCTATCTGGAGTTTTCTCAAATCGTCAAACCGATTCTCACCAAAGCTTGGGAGAGCGGCGCCGGCTTGCCAAAATCGAATTAACTCGGCCGGATCTTTTGAGAACGCTTTCGACGGCCCCACACAGCGATCGGAGCACCCCCAGCAGCAAAACTAAACAGCTACCGGCTCAAGCCCGTAGGATTGACTGCAACTGAAAAGTCGCCCGAAGTACGTGGCGCACGCTTTTGCGTGCCGCGTCGGCACTCGTGCCGACGCCCGTACCATTCGCAGAAACGGGTGTCGAGAAGATTCTCGACACGGCACGCTGAGAGCGTGCGCCACGTCGGCTCCGGAACAAAGGTCAAACCTGCCGGAAGCGGACCGCCCATAAGGCGGTGGGATTGAACCCGGCGATGGATACTAAACGCATCACCGTGCCTGTCGTTTAGGTATATACTTTTAGGCCAACCGGAGTTCCAGGTTGGATCTCCGGCGTTCTCCCGGAAGAGGATCAGACAATGGAACACATCATCGCAAAGCTCCTTCACGAATTCGAACAAGGAAAGCTGAATCGGCGGCAACTCATTCAGAACCTGGCGTTGGCGGCGACGGCAGCGTCTGCCGCAAGCGCCGTGCCGGCAACTGCAGCCGAGGGCAAGGTTATCAACGTCACCAACATCAACCACGTGTCTTATCAGGTGACCGACTACGCCAGAACACGCGACTTCTATGCCGGACTGTTCGGGATGAAAGTCTCCGAAGACGATGGGAAGCAGTGCCGCCTGTCGTTTGGCGACAACATACTCGTCGTCCGCAACCGGCAGCCCGCGCCGAAGGTCGATCACATCGCGTACACCGTCGCCAACTGGGACAAGGAAAAAGAGGCGGTGGAAGCCGAGGTGAAGCGCCGCGGCCTGAAGATCGTACAGGGAGACATTAAAACCAGTCTGCACATCCTGGACCCGGACGGCATGGGAGTACAGTTCGGCGGAACGCGCCAGTAGGATTCTGCCATCTGGCGCTCGCAGACCCTGCGGCCGTGGGTGGCTGTCTTCCAACGCAAGAGTTAATCAGCCGCCGCCGCGCCCGAATCGGACAGGTGTCGAGATGATCTTACTCTCGTCCGCGTCGCCGTTCACCACAACTCCGAAGAAGGGAGACATCATTTCTTCCCAGGTCATCTGACCGTAGTAGACGGTTTTGTCCGGGTTGGGGTTGAACTTGTTGTTTACCGAATTGTCGAAGTGAGCGTCCACGCGCAGTGTGGTTCCCTTGGGAACGCGGATCGAGCCGTTGTAGCCAATCTGCCAGTTAAAGTCATAACGCGGAACGTTCAGCACCACTTGTTTCCGCCCGTCCGGGTACTCAAGCGTCCACGTTGTATCTTTACCGCGCACGTGCATGTGCGGCATCATGTAGACCAGCTCCGCGTCTTCCTGGAACGTCGCTTCGGCATGCGGGCTCTCCCAATTGGGATCGTTCGGCGGAATCGCGAACTGCTTGGGATCGATTGGCGAGGAAATCAGCAATGATACGTAGCGCCGTTTCGGCGGCTCCTTCGCAACGGTGAAACCAATCTTCACATGGTCCGTGACTGCCGTCCCATTCGGGTTGTAATGGACCACAAACACGATGTCGGAACCGGCGCGGATCAGCTTCGCGGCGTTCAAAGGCCGGTAGTCCGCGGCAAAATTTCCGGGCAGGTAGCAATCCTGCGCATTGCCGCCGGGGATCGCGCTCTCCCGCAAAATGGCCGCGGCGTCCGCATCGAGCCGATTGACATCCTGGGGAAGCACCACGAACGTGGGTCCCTTCTCCGGAATCGCCGATCCTTCTTCGTCGCGCGGCTTGTCCATCCATACACCCAACCCGTACTTCACACCCGGCTGATGAGGCACATAACCGGTGCAAATATGATGCGTGACGGCCGGGTACTCCGGTTTGATCTGCACGGAAGTAACCCAGGTATCCTGCGTGAAGCCCGAGGGAATGATGACGGTCGTCCACTCGACGACGTTGTTCTTCGGGTGTGCCGGAACGCCGGTTACAGGCCCGTCGATGACGATGTCCGGTTGTATCATCCAGCCCTCGGCCCACTGGACCGGAGGTGGTGCGTCTTTCGAATCTCCCTCGAGAGTTCCGCTATCGGCCCATCGCACGATTGTGTCGATTTCGTTCTGCTTCAGGGATCGGTCGTTCAGGTAAGGTCCGTAATGCGGGTCGGCATTCCATGGCGGCATCTTTCTGGTTGCCACGGCGGCCTTCATCGCTTTGGCCCATGCTCGCGTGCTTTCGTATGTGAGGAACGACATTGGCGCAACCTGGCCGGGCCGATGGCAACTCTGGCAATTCTTCTGCAGAATCGGCAGCACATCCTTATTGAAAGTGACGGATGCCGGAGAGGAGGTATCGGCGGCTAAAGCCGTCACCTGGCTGAAGTAAGCCCCCGCGATCAAACTCACGGCGAGAAATCGAACCATAAAACATCCTTTCACCATATTCTCGACCGCTCCGATTTTATCCTGATTCGCCTGTCACTGGATCGCGGCCGCCTACTGGCGAAGGGCAAACGAAACCAATGCGTTGCCCGCCGCCACAACCACGTACTGGCGTCCGTTGATCGAGTAACTCATGGGGCCGCTGCTGACCTGCCCTCCCAACGGCACTTTCCACAGGAGCTTGCCGTCGCGAGCGTCCAACGCGAAAAAATAACCCTCGCGGCCACCGCTGAACAGAACGTTGGTAGTGGTGGTAAGAATGCCGCCCATCGTCAGGTCGCTCATCTTGAATTCCCACTTCCGCTGGCCCGTCCTGGGGTCATAAGCGCGAATCGCTCCGTAGCCCTCGTCTTCCGTGCGGACGTTCTGTTGAAGCGTCGCCGCGCCCAGCCCAATCGGAGCCACGTTGCGCGGGAAGCCTTCGCGGCTGAACAAGGCTGACGTGTTGTCGTTGGAAGGAATGTAAAAGAACCCGGTTTTGGGGCTGTACGAAGGCGAATACCAGTTGGTCCCGCCAAGCATCGCGGGAAAGAGCCGATTGCCCTGAGGCGTAGGAAACGATCCCGGCGGGCGGACCGGACGTCCGCTGTCGTCCAGGCCAGCCGCCCACGTCACCTTCACAAAAGGCTTGCCCAGCAGAAACTGTCCGCTGTTGCGATCCAGCACATACATGAAGCCGTTGCGATTCGCCCAAAGCATCAACTTGCGCGGGCGGCCCTGCCATTCCATGTCGGCCAAAACCGGAACCTGGGTCGAGTCGTAGTCGAATTCGTCGTGCGGTGAGAATTGGAAATGCCACTTCAACTTTCCCGTATCCGCGTCCAGCGCCACCACGGAATTCGTATAGAGGTTATCGCCCGCACGGACTTCACCATTCCAATCCGGACCCGGATTACCCGTGCCCCAGTATGTGAGGTTGGTATCGGAATCGTAAGAGCCCGTAACCCACACCGCCGCGCCGCCTTTCTTCCACGAGTCGCCCGTCCAGGAAGTGCTGCGCGGGTCGTCCGGACCTGCCACCGTATTGAATCGCCAGGCTTCCTTGCCGGTCCTGGCATCGTATGCGGCCAGGAAGCAGCGGACCTCGAAATCGCCGCCCGCCGTGCCGATGATCACCTTATCCTTCACCACCAGGGGCGCGAGCGTGATCGAATAACCGTCCGCCGCTTTGGCCACCTGCGTGTTCCAAAGCAAGCGCCCGGTGCGCGCGTCGATGGCGAGCAGGTGCGCGTCGATAGTGCCCATGAACAGCGTGTCGCCCAGGATCGCAAGTCCACGATTCACGCGCCCGCAGCACACCCGCGCATCGCGCGATGGCGTGTAGTTAAACGTCCAGAACGGCCGCCCCGTGGCCGCATCCAGCGCGACAACGTCATTCGGAGCCTGCACCGTGTAGAGGACGCCGTCCACCACCAGAGGGGTCGCCTCAAACTTCTCGAGCGAGCGCGCCTGCCAGGCCCACTGCTGCTCCAGGTTCTTCACGTTCTCCGGAGTGATCTGCCCGAGTAGACTGTGGCGCTGGCCGAGCACCGTGCCCGAGTACGTCAGCCAGTTCTGGGGTTCTTTATTGGCATTGATGATGCGGTCGAAGGAGACCTGCGCGCTGAGCGTGGCCGCCAGCGAAAACAACAGCAGGGGTTTCATGGCGCGATCCTTTCCTCAATTCCCTTCAGAGACACCAGATAGCTCACGACGTCGGCCAACTCCTGCGCATTGAGCTTGTCTTTGAAAGATGGCATCGGCGACTTTTCGACGAAGGCCCACTCCTTCAGGTTTGATTTCGTAAAAGAACGCAGGCGTTCCTTCGAGTCCAGGAGTTGTATCGAGAAAGCATCCATATTCAGCAGGCGTCCTGAGATGGTTTCGCCCGTGCTCGTCACCACACGATAGGTCCGGTTCTGCCGGTCGATTTCCGCGTCGGGATCGAGAATCGATTTTTCGAGCTGCTCTTGTTTCCGCAGATTGCCGATGTCCGTAAGGTCTGGACCAGTGCGGGAGCCGTTCCCGTTGATTCGGTGGCAGGTGAAACATTGTCCCTTGCCTTCAAAGACCGCCTTGCCGCGCGCCGCGTCGCCCGTCTGCGCGAACGCGGCAGAGCAGGCTAGTGCCATGATACAAACCAACTTCATCTTCATGCCCACGCATCAGCATACTACCGGCAGAGGTAGCACAGGCTTCAGCCTGTGGGTGTTTCAAGCCTGGACTCCCCTGCCTGGCCCTCGGTTTCGGTTACTTCAATTCCTCGGGTGCATTGTTACTGAGGAACAATGTTTGTCCGTTGGGCAGCGTGACATTGCGGCCGTTTGCGCGCAGCGATCCGTCTTTGGACTGATAGCCCTCAACGAGGATCTCCGTTCCAGCCTTAAGAGAATCCTTCGTCAGACCTCTTCGTAGAAGAGTGTTCGGGCTGCCCGCTTCGACCATCCATTCTTCGACGGAGTCGTCCGATTTCTTCACGTCGATATGGATCCAGGCATGAGGATTGATCCATTCCATTTTCGTGACGGTCCCACGCAACTTCACCGGCTTATTGGCATCGAATTCCGCGCCAAATGCATGATGGGCGGACGCCGGAATTGCGGCCAGAGCTAAAACCACCAGGGAAGCGGCTATCATCATTGGCTTCATTTCGTTTGCTCCTTCTTCTCGCGGACGCGCGCGCCTTCAAGGAAATGGACCATGTCGTAGTTATCTTCATGGCAGGCGTACTCGTACATCTGCTCAGCGGGATCGGTCTTGGTCCACGGAATTCTGGCGGTCCAGGGCTTCGTCCACGTTCTCGGATCCTCGACCGTGAATTCGTAGTTGAGCGTATCCGCGTCTACGCGAGTGAAGCGCTCGGTGATGCGGAAAGTCTCGGGATCGGCCCCCTGGAAAATCACGCCATCGTCGGTTCGAAAATTGGTTGTCTCGACGACCAGCGTATTGCCCTCCCAATGTCCGCGGGAATCGCCCAGCCACTGGTGAAGGTTCTTCCCGATGTGCGGCCGTCCGTCCACCGGAATCACGCGGGCGCTGTGGATCATCTCCGGCGCGATCACTACATACCCGGGGCTCTGGAAGATATGAAAGTCGTTGTTGTAGATGGCCGGCAGATACGGCGGTGAATCGGTCCTGATAATGCAACGCACAGGCAAAGACATGTCCGCGAAGCTGTTGGGCAGTCCGGCGGCAAAGCGAGCGTTCGCCCCTGCCCGCGCGGCTGCCGCTTTCTGCCGTTCTGGCGATAAGGGAACCAGCGCCGGGATTCTCCCGTCCGGCGGATCCACGATGAGTGAGGTGCGATGGTCCGCCGTGATCTTCAGTCTGCGCGAATCCATCCAATGTTCGTTGTAAGCGCGGTTGACGTCGGCTTCGGCCCCTCCGTCGCGGCGGTCGCGGCTCAGGTCGTGCGCCAGTTGTTGCTGGAATTCGCCCGCTTCCTCATCGCCGAGAATGTCTTTCGATCCGACGGCGCCGGGACGTTGAAGAGGAGTGCTGGTAGCGTCATTCCAGACTCCCTGGAGGTCTGGATCGCCCCATGGAGTGTGCGGCACAGCCGTTTTCTTCGCCGCCCCGGCTGTCGCGGGGACGGTCTTGGTTTTCAGAGTCTGGCCTGCAACTGGCGTCGCCGCGGCGATCGCGGCTACCAGGAAACTCGTCGAAATCAAAAGGCGATTCATCGGCGCCTCCTTTCCATCCGTTTTACTTTGCCGCCTGCTTGCCGAAACGTCCGTACAGCAACTCTTCGGTGAACGGCACACACTTGAATTCCAACAGCTGGGCGTTGTTTTCCATCCGGCGGTAGAGAGGGAAACTGATCTTCCAGGGCCGCGTGTACACCTTCGGGTCCTCAATCGTGGCCTCATACATGAGGTTGTAAGGACTGACCGGAGTGTAACGTTCCACCACGTGAAGCTCATCGCTATGGAAATCCCCCGCCCGGTCGAGCCATGTTTCCTCACGCAATCCGGTAACGTCGACCACCAACGTGTCCCCTTCCCAGCGGCCGCGCGACCAGCCCATCCACGCAGGAGCGGGAGACTCGACTTTCCAATTCATACGAACGATGCGGTTGGAACTGGCGAACTCATAAGAGAACAGAATGTAGGAGCTCGATCCCTGCACAATTTGAAACGGGAACGGCATATAGGTGGCGCGCGGTATGCCTGGCGCATAACATTTGAGCTCCGGGTCGCCGACGTCATGCCATTTTTTATCGCTGCTGACGTCCACGGTCATCCGTTTTTCAAAGTTCTGTTTCTTCTTCTGCAGCGCCCATGGCTGGTACGGTATTTCGCCGCCGCCCACGATAATGCTCTGCCCCGCGGGTCCGCCGCCATATGCACCCATGACTTCGGGATGCGGCCCGGACTGCGCTTCGTGATCCTGAAGGTCCCAATTGGCGGTGACGAAGGCCTGCCAGATGCCGTTAAGGTCGGGATGACCGTCGGCCATGCGCACCGGCTTGTAGGGGGGAAACTGCCCGGGGGCGGGAGGGCGTTGAGCCACGGCCGGGATCACCGCGAACCATAGGATGACTGCTGCGGCAACTCTGAACCCGTCAGGCATTGATGTAATCCGAAATGGTGTAATCCGAAATGAGTATACACACTCGTTGCCGCGAGTGGAAGCGCTGGCGGTTTGGGAGGTTCGAGGTGAGGCCGCCCGTTGCATCCGGCGGAGATTTGGAATATGTTATTGCCGAAGAATCCTGGCGATTCAGGAGGTGTTCTGTGCGTCTTTTTATTTTGGCCGCTGTCCTGGGAGCGATGGTCGGCGCTGCCGCTCCAAGTGCAACTTCTGTAACCTTCAATAAGGACGTTCTTCCCATCCTGCAGAAGAACTGTCAACAGTGCCACCGCCCTGGTGAAGTGGCTCCGATGTCGCTTCTCAGCTATCAGGATGCGCGCCCCTGGGCGAAGGCGATCAAGACCGCGGTCGCAACCCGAAAGATGCCGCCGTGGTTCGCGGAACCCGGCTATAGGCAGATCGCAAACGAGCACAAGCTCAGCGACCGCGAGATCGAGACGCTGGTGTCGTGGGCGGATAATGGCGCTGCCGAAGGGAATCCGAAAGACGCGCCCGCTCCCTTAAGTTTCCAGGACGGCTGGAGTATCAAGCCCGACATCGTGGTGGAGATGCCCAGGCCTTTCGCGCTCCCGGCCACCGGCACCATCAATTACAAGTACATCCTGGTCAAGACCAATTTCCCGTCGGACATGTGGATTCAGGCCGCCGAAATGCGTCCCGGCAACCCTAAGGTTTTGCATCACGGCAAAGTCTGGGTGCGGCCTCCGGGTTCGGAGTGGATGCAGAACGCAGTCCCAGGTGAGGCGTACGAGGCCGAAACACAAAAGGAATTCATGGGAAGGAACGAAGTTGCGGAGGGGAATGATATCCTCGGCAAGTTCAACCCTGGATTGGGTGCGCAGACCTTCGACGTGGAAGGCGCGGCCAAGTTTGTTCCAAAGGGATCGGACCTCGTGTTCGAGTTGCACTACACGGCGATGGGCAAGCCGACAACGGACGTGTCCAAGCTGGGACTGGTTCTGGCGAAGAATCCTCCAACCCAGCGCTATTTTCTGACGGCTGCTCCCGCTTCCCTCAATCTCGTGATTCCGCCGGGCGATCCCAATGCCGAGGTCGTGGGCGAAGTCACCGTGGGAGCGGAAATGAAGTTGGCTTACGTGCAGCCGCACATGCACCTTCGTGGGAAGGATTACGAGCTGCGTGTGATCTATCCGACGGGTGAATCCGAGACCGTGTTCCGGGGAAAGTTTGACTTCAACTGGCAACAGGGGTTCACGTTTGCGAAGCCGGTGACGCTGCCCAAGGGCACCCGCCTCGTGGGGATTGCCCATTTCGACAACTCGCCGAACAATCCTTTCAATCCCGACCCGACGAAAGAGGTCCGTTGGGGTCCTCAGAACTGGGACGAGATGAGTGGTCCGTTTATCGGCTTGATCTTCGATGTCAAGACGCCGCCGGAGACCCTGCTCAAACGATCTGGGCCGAGCCTCCTGAAGCCGGTCGCCGGCCAGGCAGGGCCGACCCTGGCCACGTTAAAAGCCCCCGGTACGAACTAGCCGAACCATCGATATCGATCTTTCGTGCACTCGATTGCATTTTCCGAGCCGCGCGTGTCAACAAGCGGTAACGATACTTCGGATACAGAAGACTAGCCCCCGGCCCGCGTCCTGGGAAGTCACACCTTGACAAGTGCGGCTTCCCTGCCCGCGATGCGGCCAAACACAATCACTCTCGGCAGACCGTGCAAGGCGAATCCACCGGCCGACTCTCCTGCGCAATAAAGTCCCTCTATGACTTTGCCTTGCACGTCCACCACCTGGCACTTCGAGTTAATCTTGATTCCCGTCAGCGTATCGTGCAGGATCGGCGTGGACCACGCCGCATGGAAAGGCGGCGTCTGAACTTTGTATTTGGGAGTGGGCTTGGCGAAGTCCTGGTCCTTGCCCATATCCACGTAGGAATTGTATTTGGCAACCGTTTCTTCCAAAGCTCGGGCGGGAACCGGCTGGAACTGATAGGGATTCTTGATTTTCCCCGCCAGTTCCGCGATGGTATCGGCGCTGAAGAACCAGCCGTTGAGATCGACGTTGGGAGGTTGTGGGTCCCAGCCCTCGCGCTTGACGGCGTCCGAATCAAAGATCGCCCAGATGGGTCCGCCCCCGTTCGCCTTGCTGCCATTCTTGCCCAGGCTTCCGTTCGTCCCCATGCATGCACTCAGGAAGTCGTAAGACTCATCCACCTCGTTCCAGAACCGCTGCCCGATTTGATTCACCAGGATGACGTCTTGAAAATCCCGCACGGTCAGGCCGGAGGCGCCGGCAAGCTTGAACATCGGGCTCCCGGGTTCCCATTTCAAGTTTCGATAACCATACCGGCACCCGATGTGGATGGTTTTTGTGATCGCCAGGCCTCGCGGATTTGCCTGGTTCGCGGTTGACCACATGGTTGCGCCCATCGCGAGAGCGAGGATCTCGCTGTCGGCGTTCTGTCTGGTCCAGGGCTCACCGGTCGTTTGGTATTCCTCGGTCAGGCGCGGATCGAACCTTCTGCGGAACTCCACATTACTGGTGTGGCCGCCCGTCGCCAGGATGACTCCCTTCTTCGCCTGGATATTCACGTCCCTGCCTTCGAGCTGCGCTGTGATTCCCAAAGCTCGTCCCGACGAAGGTTTCTCTCTGATTACCCGCGTCAACTTGTGCCGTAAGAGAAAGGTCACGCCCTTCTTTCTCGCACTGGCTTCGAGGTGTCTGACCAGACCGGAGCCCGGTCTTCCGTTGATCGTTTCGTTGAGGTCGTCCGAAAACACTTTTGTGACAAACAATCTGGGAACGCTGCCGCCATTCACTATGACCGGCGCGACGTCATTGAAGATCACCCCGTTTTCGATCAGAAACTCAAAGGACGCCGCATTCTCGTCGGCCCAGGCGCGCACCAGATCCCTGTCGGCGTGCCTGAATTCCGGGTTTCGGTGGTTAGTATGGTCCAGATAAACTTGGTCCGCCGAATCCGTGATTCCGTACTTCTTCTGCCAGCTGGTCCCGCCGCCCAGAGGGATGCGCCCGCCGCTCAGCATGGCGTGTCCGCCAATATCGTGGTTCGCATCGATCACGATCACGGACGCTCCATGATCTCGCGCCATGATGGCCGCCGGAAGTCCCGAGGCTCCGGCTCCGACAACGACGACGTCGGCAGTCCGGTCGAAACGAATTTGACTGGCCTTGTGCTCGTTTTGTTCCTGGCCAGCCGCGGTGGCGACGCCGAGGCCGGCGGCTGCGGTGCGCTTGAAGAAACTTCTCCGATTCACGACACGATCTTTCTTGCTCATGTCAGAACGCTCCTTTCGCGGTCGACGGTCCTCGGGCCGATCTGGTTCATCATAACCCCGCGCGGAAAACTGCGTAGCGGCTGCCCTCCGGAAGTGCCCACCACTGGGTTTTATGTCAACCGTCCCGCGTCGTCATATCTTATTGCCTTACACGGAGACTCAGTACTCCGAATAGTACTCGGGATCTCGATTTGGATTGGTTAGTGCTGCCATCATCAGGCCAGACGTATCAATGACCAACGCTTACCCGGCACTCCCGCATGACGAACCCGAATCAGAAACATTTCCATCGTTATCGGATAAAGGTCATCGAGCAATGGCCTGAGAGCCAGTATAAGAGGGCAGCCTTGAGTTCGGCGCAGGCCGCTCTGAAAAGTGAACCTGCGGAAACCACAGCCGAAACAGAGGTCGTTGCTGGCGTGCTGGAACAAAACCCGTCCGGAAAGCTATCACGAGGAGGAATGGACTAATGGAAACGAAGAATCCTGGCAGAAAGCGCTCCGCGTCGCCGAGCCCCTGTTGCCGATCGGGCAAATGTCAGGCCTGCCTTGAGAATGTCCGTTGGGACCGCCTGTTCCAGCAGAATTCCGTCGATCCCTGGTACTACAGCCGGCGGCAGGTGCTTTGGCCCGTCACACCACTCGCCGGCTTATTCGTTCAAGAGCGTCGGGCGGCCAGTGAATCGGCAGCCCGGGAAGCATAACGTTCGGTTACCGGTCATGGTACTGAAGCCATTGAAACCGAACTCCCGCACGGGTCAAATAGATAGTATCCGTATGTCCACGTTTCGCCGTCGGAAATCCCCACGACGCGGAGTAGAGAGAGCCAGCGAGTCCGAGAGGCCGCCGGATCCCTTCCTGGTCACGTTGCTATTGGCCGCACTTGTGATTCTCTGGCTATACGCGAAGAGTTGAAACGACGATTTCAGCCGCGAGTAACCGCTTTCCAGGCATCAAAGGAATTCATCGAACCAATCCACCATCCTTTGCTTCATGTCGTTGGAGTAAACATGCCCGGTGTTTGGGTAGATCACACTTCGGAACGCATCGGGCTTTCCATAAGCCTGATAAAGCGGCGTCAGGATCTCCTCAAGTTTCTTTATGCCCTCGACCGGCGAGCCAGGGTCGCTATCCCCCGTGAGAGCCAGAAAAGGACGCGGCGCCACCAGCGCCATGACACCTTCGCTGTCGAAGTGTTTTAGAATCCCTGGTACAAAATAGTAAATACTGTGAGCGGCGAGTTGGCGCACGGCAATCAGGTTCTCGTAGCGCGTGAAGCACGCCACTCCCACTATGGCCTTGACCCTGTCGTCGATCGCCCCAAGCCACCACGCGCCGGTACTGCCCATACTCATTCCCTGGACGCCGATACGATTTCGATCTACCTCCGGCCGCGATTCCAGGTAGTCGAGCGCGAGCTGCTCGTCCCGCAACATCATGCCCCAGAGAGTGCGCCCAAGCCAGAGGTTCAGCTTGAATAAGGACATCTCCTGATCCGATTTTCCGAGTTGCATCTCAAGGCGTCCAGCCGGGCCGGTACCTCGCCGCTCGCCCGTAAAATAGTTGTCAATGGCGATCACGACATAGCCTCGACGGACAAGCATTTCAGCGACGTTCTGGGAATTCGGTTTATAACCGAACATGTTGTCTTTGTCACTGCCATGCCCATGCATCGCCAAAACCGCGGGGAGCTGCCCGTTGCGTTTGTTTGGGATGGCGATGTAGCCCGGAACCTCAGAGTCTACGCCATTATCGAAGACGAATTTTTCGATCCTGTAGTCATCTTTCTGGTCTACCGAAATGGTGCGAACCTGAAGAGGCACGGGCCGGGGCGGACGGTCTCCCAGACAATGAACGACGATGTCTTTGATGTTCTTCCGCTGCTCTTCCCAGTCCACCAGACTGGACTCGATTTCGAGGCGCCCCAGCGGCAGCGTACGGTATCCGGCCGGCACTCCGTCCCATGGCTTTTGTGCACTGCGCCTGAACTGGAATAATCGATATAATCCGGTGATCGTCTCGCTTCTCTTCGTTATGCCTTTTATGTTGATCGCTGGCGTCGAGCCTCCAGGACCATCTTAAACTGCATACCACTATTCACGATTTCCCGATCCAATCGCTGCGCACTTTCCGCGCCGGCGTGGGGTGTCAGCGTGGGGGAAGTCGAGCGGATCGGGTTTGGTACCCTGATGATTCTCTACGCCGCGTCCGGCCCACGCACTCACGGACCCCTGACAGGCGCAGTTGAAAATCAGGAAGGAGCCGGCACCAGTGTCGTCAATGCCACCCTATCGGATGCCCGAGCGGGAATCTCGGAATACCACAATAATCGGGGAGACGGTGAGAGTCGTTGGCCGGCTCTTCGCGACGGAAGATCTCTATATCGAAGGCGTCGTCGAAGGCGCCATCGAATCGCTCAAAAACAAGGTGACCATCGCGCCGAGTGGTTGCGTTCACGCTGATATACACGCCTCTGACGTCATCGTTCTCGGACAGGTTCAAGGCAACGTCGAAGCCGGCAACAAAGTCGATATCAGGAAAAGTGGGAAGGTCGTCGGCGATATCACCACGTCGCGCATCAGAATGGAGGATGGATCGTTCTTCAAGGGCAGCGTCGACAGCAGGAAGTCCGTGCAAGGCCAGTTCTCGCCGGACGGCAACTGGGTAGCCTGGACATCCAATGAATCCGGCCGCTACGAAATTTACCTCGCTCCCTTTCCTGGCTCAGGAGGCCAGCGCCAGGTGTCGCCGGCAGGTGGTCTACTGCCCCGCTGGCGCGCGGACGGCAAGGAGCTTTTCTACACCGGCCCCGCCGGGCAATTGATGTCGGCCCAGATCAGCACTAAAGGGAATGAGCTGGAAATCGGCGCCGCGCGGCCCGTGCCGACCCGAGACGTTACGACGTCTCGCCCGATGGCCCACGCCTCCTCAGCGTAGGTGGCACAGGCTTCAGCCTGTGGGTGGTTCAAGCCTGGGTAAAGCCTTAAAGATATCTGCGGGATCGCTTGGGGCAAGTCCTGAACTATCTGCGCAGCAATAAGCGAGCCGATGCCCGGAAGGAATGGCGGATCTCCACCGGACAGGCGCGGCCCCGCCGCGCGAAAATCCAATGAAACCGGTACTGTAGCCAGGTTACCGCGATGGCTGCCAGCCCGAGGAAGAATGTGCCCGGCTCAGGAGAGTCGGTGGGAGGGTCCTCATCAATGTTTGCGCTTTCATACGAAGCATCTGTCGATATAAAAAACATAACGCCGATGTTCTGGCCGGCAGCGCCCGAGGCCCACAATTGATCGGGTGTAACGGTGTAAGTCAACTGCTCCCACTGGCCTTGTGGTGGCGGCGTAAGGTCATAGGCGGGCAAACCAGCCTGGACGCGACCGGCCAGGAAATAGAGGCGGATAGCGCCTGTTGGGGCCGTGGTCACCGGGGTCGTCCCATCGGGCTCCGTATAGGGTGTTCCCAGCCAGAAGGTGTAAGAATATGTGTTTCCGGCAACCCACGGAGTGTCTGTGGTTTGTTGAATGATTCCGGATCCCGCCAATCCGTCGGGGAAGTATAATACCTGGTTCCCATCTGGCACCGTCAGATCACCGGGCAGGCCGTCAGCGCCGACCGTATACTGACTCCCGGTCGGGGAGTACACTCCGACTCCGGGACTCCCATCGCATTCCCAGCCGGTCGGGCAGCCCGATGCGGGGATTTCAAAGGAAGCATTCGTCAGTAGCGAAGTAATCACTACGGTCGCTGCGTCGGCCGGATTCGAAGCGACGAGCAACACTGCCAAAACCGGGAGGCAAAGGGACAGAGAGCGTCGCGGCAAGGCCTTGTGGCGTAAATTGTAACCGCTGCGTTCTGCTAACATTTTTCGCTCAGAATTTCCATTTTGCCCAACCGTCGATCCCGCCAATGGACTGCCTCCTTCAAGCCGGAAACACCAGGACCGCATCTCGATCTTCGGCTACACGGACACCGTTATCAAGCTTTTACGAGCGAATCGGGTACCATGCTGGTACTGGTTTAGAGTCTTCAAGCCTTCGAGTCTTTTGCTGATCCTGTTGTTTCAACAGATAGCAAGTGCTTCATTCGCAAACGACATATATGGAAGAAAGTAAAAGACCGTAGCGGCGTCGGCAAGCATCGTGATAGCATTTCGAGGCGCCTTAAGGATGGCGATCAGTTCATGCGCATGATGATGCAGATCACAATCCCCGTTGAAGCAGGAAACAACGCAGCCATCACCGGAGCCTTTGGGCCGTCGTTCCAGAAGAGCCTCGATGCTTTAAAGCCCGAGGCCGCCTACTTTGGGGCTGGTGCGAGTGGTGAACGCGGCGGATTCATTGTCTTCGATATGAAGGACACTTCTCAGATCCCAGCCATAGCCGAGCCGTTCTTTCTTGCCTTCAATGCTCGGGTGACCTTCTTCCCGGTGATGAACGCTCAGGATTTGGCCAAGGCCGCTCCCGGCATCGAGAAAGCGGTCAAACAGCACGCGAAGGCTGCTTCCGCTTGATCCTGCGGCCATACCGAAGCCGCATTGGCCGGTGTGGACGGAGCGTTGGCGGCCGCGCTACTTGCCGGCCATGTGCGCAACGTCCTTTTCGTTTTCGCAGATTGATTCGATCAGGTCCACGTCGGGAAGAAAATCCAGGCCGGCCAGGACGACCGTCCAGGGTTTGGTATACGCCTTCGGGTCGTCGATGGTGACTTGCAGATCGATATGCCCGAAGTTTCGGCGACGGAAGCGTTCAGTGATGTGCGTCGCTTCGGTTTGCGGGTGCCCGTTCATGTCGAGCCACCCTTGATCGTTAAGGCCGGTGGTGTCGACGACCAGCGTATCGCCCTCCCACTTTCCAACCGAGTAACCCAGGTAGGCAGGCTGGACGGCCTTGGGAAGAGGACGGCCATCCAGGAAGATCTGGCGGTAGTGATTATAGGACTCGAAGAGAATCGCAATGATTCCCGAAGTCTGGATAATCCTGCGGGGCGTGAGATGCGTGTCGAAATCCGTCACGCCGTGCGTGAGGCAACGCTCAGAGGGATGGCCTCTTTGGAAGTTTTTCTTGCGCTCCTCGTAGAGCGCTTTCGCCCAGGGCAGCATGGGGATTTCAACACCATCCGCGCCGAGGTCCTGGAAGTATTTGCCGTTGCCGTCAGTGGCAGCCCAGATTCCGGACAGATCCGGCTTGCCTTCCGGGGTCTTTGGCGCCGGGGCCGAGAGGTCCGGTTTTCCGTCGGGCGTTCGCGGAATCCCGGGAGTGGGGTAGTGCAGCCATTGCGCGGAGAGTGGAACGACCGCCAGGAGAAGGGCGAGGAAAGCCGAAATTGATCCAAACCTGGCCATTCTAGCCTCCAGTTCGACCCAAGTATACACGCTGGGAAGACGAAAGAAGCTGAACGGGTAACGCCAGCGGTCTTTGCCGCCGGTTCCGTTTGCGCTCCAGAATTGCTCAGTACCGGCTGCGCAAACCGCCGGTGCTGGCTGGGCCATGGAACGCATCGTGCCGCCGGTTCCGCTTTCATGTCCTGCACTCCTTCAAAGACCGAATCGAACGCAGGCTCGTGCGCGCCAGGACCTGCTCTGTGAGCATTATCGGTCCAGCCACAAGTAGTAAGGAGCGGTTGCCTTGACTTTGCAGTACGGTCACCGGGGCCGCGGTCCGCCGAAAGTGAAGTGAGTCTTGATTAGTTCGGTGAATCCTCACTCTGGCGTAACGAGCTGAAGGCTACCAGTGCGAAAAAGCCCTATTCCGCATAGACGCTCTTCACAAAGCCCGCCACATTCATACTCGGCCAGTCGGAGTATTTCGCCTTCAACTCGGTGGAGAGCTGTTTACCCGCGTCGTCGGCCGTGACGCCCTGCTTTTTAAGCGCCAGAGCGCGCGTCCGCAGGTCGCCGATGAAGGCCTTTTCCTGAGCAACCAGCGAGCCATCGCCTGGGGCGCTATGGTCCGGCAGCACGTGGAGCGCGTTCAGCGCAGCAACTTTATCGAGAACCGCGAGCCAGCTTCCCGGCGTTCCGCCGTCTCCGAAGATGTTCGGCGTCGTCTTGTTCTGCACCACATCGCCCGAGATCAGCGTGCGGTCGGGTTCCACGAAAATGAGTTCATCGCCCTTGGTGTGAGCGCCGCCAAACCAGAGCAGCCGCGCCGTCACGCCGCCGAGATCGATCTTCGCTTCATCGTTATAGATCACATCGGGCGTCCGCAGGTTGACGTCCGCCAGTAGTTCCGTCCACCGGGCATTGCGGCTGAACTGCTCCACCATCTCTTTACCGTGAAGCTCCATTTCCTGTTGCTGCGTGGCATTACGCACCAGTATGGTGCCGGCCGGAAAACCTGCATCTCCGGCGGCGTGCTCGGGATGGAAGTGCGTCGTCGTCAAATAGAGCTTCGCGTTCGGTGCGGAAAGCTTCGCGGCAACCCGTGCCGCTGTCGCGCCGTTGCGGGGGCCGAGACCGGTGTCGACCACCAGCGTGGCGCGGCTACCGGCAATGATCGCAATGTTGGGGAAGCCCATGATCGCCCACACATGGTCGGAAACCTTCACGGTGTCTTCTCCAAGCAGCGGGTTCTGTTGAGCGTGGGCGGTAGCGGCGGCAAGGGCGGCCAGAATCAGAAACCTCGATATCTGCATCATGTATCCTCTACACGTTTCATTTTCGTCTTTTAGCTGTCGCATTGAAGAATATCAGGATCTCGGCACCTGGTATCGGACCGCCGCCGTATATAACTGATACCAGTTCCGCAACTCAACCCGGGCTATTGCCGCCGCGAGCCCTTGACCGCGTTCTCCGGGTGGTGCGGGAATGTTCCTCCGCGAGATACGCGTCAAACCTCTGCGCGCACTTCTCGGCGAACTCGGCCCTCGCGGCATCGCCCCTGTCAATCGCGCGGGATTGTTCCTCTCGCCAGAGCCGGGCGCATTCGCGGATTGCGAGGACCTGGCGCCGCATTGCCTCTATCATTCAACAATCTGCTTTCGGAAACAGTTGAATTTTGCATACCTGTGCGGCTCAAATGGATGTTTTGCGACGGTCTTTCGTTAGCGTTTCCCACGCAACCGAAAGTGCTCATGCTCGATGCCAATGCTGCGCCCACAGGTACAGCCTTCATCGATCTGAGCTGAACGGAAAGAAATGGGCGTAACCGGGATGCTTTTCGCGGTTCGCGAAATGAGCTACTCTCACAAGGGATTGAATTTCCTGCCGGGGCGCATCCTGATTTGACTAGGCACCGGCAGATCCATTCCACGGAAGGAAGGAAGCCGGATGTTCAAAAAGCTTATGGGCGCCGTTGTGATTTTGTTGCTCGTGACGCTGTTCTCATGGACGGCTGTAGCGCAGGACGCCACAGCCATCGGCAACGCCTTAAAGGCAATGGGCGCCGACAATCTCAGAACAGTTGAGTTTACCGCAACTGGCTGGGAGTATACCTTTGGTCAGGCGGTGAATCCGAGTTCACCCTGGGGCGGCTACGAGGACAAGACTTACACCCGCACCATCAACTTCGAGACGCCCTCGTGGCATATCGACAGGGTCCTTGCCCCGATTCCTCCCACACGCCGCGGAGGCGGTCTCCCGCCTGCACCGAGCCAGACTATTTTCATCGATCCCAATACGAATTGGGCCGTGCAATTGGACCACTGGATGACACCTTACGGCTTTCTCAAAGCTGCCGTAGCCTATAACGCAACGGTCGCCTCACAGAAAATGGGCGGCAAGAGCTATACCGTCGTAACCTTCATTGCGCCGAACAAGGCGAAGGTCAACGGCTACATCAACGATCAAAACATGGTCGAGAAAGTCGAGACCTTGATCGACAATCCAGTAACAGGCGATACGCCGCTCAATGTGGTTTACAGCGGTTACAAGGACTTTGGCGGTCTGAAGTTCCCCACCAAAATCGTCAGGAAACAAGGCGACTGGCCGATCCTCGATCTCACCGTAACCGACGTGAAACCAAACGCTCCGGCGAATTTTCCACGTCCGCCCGCAGGTGGCGGTGGACAGCCGCCGGCCACAGTCTCACGCCCGCTGGGAGACGGTGTCTACCTCATTCTTGGCGGATATGCCAGCATCGCGGTGGACTTCAAGGATTACATCGTTGTGCTGGAAGGGGGCAATAGCGAAGCCAATGCCAGCGCAATCATCTCCGAAGCGAAAAGGCTGATCCCGAACAAGCCGATCAGATATTTGTTCAACACCCACAGCCACTTCGATCACACGAGCGGTCTGCGCAGATTCATCGCCGAAGGCGCGACCGTCATCACGCACGAGCAGAACAAGCGATATTACGAAAAGCTCGCCGGCTTACCTCACACGCTCAATCCCGACATGCTGGCGCAATCGCCTAAAAAGCCCTCCATAGAAGGAATGACCGATAAGAAAGTCCTGACCGACGGCAATCACGTCATCGAGCTCCACCGCCTGAAGGACAGCACTCACAATGACGGTCTGATCGTGGCGTATCTTCCCAAAGAGAAGGTTCTCCTCGAAGCTGACGGGTGGAACCCGCCGCTCGAGGCGGATGCACCGCCCGGTCCGCTGAACAACGCGATCTACAACAAGAACCTCATGGACAACATTCAAAGGCTCAAGCTGAACGTCGAGACAGTCGTTCCGGTTCACTACCCGGCCAATAACCGCGTGGTCACCATGGCGGAGTTCACGAGGGCGGTTGAAAAGTTGGGAAATCAAGCAGCAGTCACATCCGCGTCGCGGTGATCTCGAGATATTCGCTCTCGCCCAGGGCGGTGCCGTTCGCGGCACAATCTGTTTCTGATAGCCCTCACGTGGTTTCTGCCTCGCCGCCGTGGCCGAACTCTACAGAAGAGGAGTTGCTGTTCAATTCGGTAACGCCGGCGGTCGCCTTGTGCCGCCGGTTCCTTTGAAGGCCTTCGATCCCCTCCACCTGGGCGATACGCGTCCTCCGTCAATTGGGCCGATATTGCTAATGTATTGCCGTAGGCAATATCCAGTTTACCTGGGATCGGCGCAAGGCTCGATCCAACATGGCAAAGCACGACGTTTCCTTCGAGGAAGCGCAGACTGCTTTTCTGGACGAGAACGCCGCTTGATTTCAGGCGCGCTGCCTGATCGTCAGCCATTGCTACCGGCCGAGTTGGGAATGCCATATCAAAACCTCATCAATCTGTTCCTGAGGGACTGCGCGATGCAGAAACAGCACCCTGTCATTCAATGGCCCTCTGAGACACCGAAAGCTCCAGTCGGCCGCTGATCAGGGGGACCCAGACCAACGCCGCGTTGCCTGGGCTCAAGGACGAGCTGGGAGCGGGCAAAGTCGGCCCTACGGATCGCTAACTCATTTGAGTAAGCGAGCGAAAGCCCGATAGCTCCGCCCTAATCTCATCGCGAAGGGGATTGTCCCCCGGTATCTCCCGAAGGTTGGATTCCACGCTGAGCAGCATCGCATCGATCGCGCCCGAAAGGAGCGCAGCCGCAGCACCGAGATCCGCCGCAGTCAAACCTGCCACGCCTATCGAACTCGCCTCCCTGCAAATGTTGAGACCGCGAACAGCCGAACGCGCAGAATCCATCGGAACCCTGATAGCTTCTCTCATTGCTGCCTCCATCGCCAGTTCCCGCTCCGGCGTTTTTGGCATCCGGACACAATCCATATACCGATTGAAAACCCGAATATCCTCGTCGGCGAGACGTGCAAGCTCGACCGATTCCCGCCGGGCCGCCTCAATCAGCGCCGCAATTTGTTGCGCATCGCCCGCAAAGCTCTTCCGCCCGCGAGTGATCTCAAGCACCTTGATCAACAGAGCCAGAGCCAGACTCGCAGTGACCGCCGATACCGCCACCCCTGCGGGAAGCGGATCCGTCCCTGCCACTTTCTCGCGAAACTCAGCCAGAGTAGCCGACCAGATCAAATCCTCCATATTGCCTGCAAGAAAGCCTAAGACAAACCAATAATACGGCCCGTCTCCGTATCGAGGTCGACATCGTAATAGCCCGGACGAGTGGAAAGCCCCGGCATAGTGCTCATAGTTCCGAGCAGCGGATAGAGAAACCCCGCCCCGACGCTGGCCCGAACATCACGTACCGGCACAATAAACCCACTAGGTGCGCCCTTAAGATTAGGGTCATGGCTTAAACTCAAATGCGTCTTAGCCATACAGATCGGCAACTTATCGAAACCCTGTCGCGTATAGCGTTCGATCTTCTTCTCCGCTTCCGGCGAATACTCCACTCCCGCGCCGCCATACATCTCGCGCACGATGGTCTCAATCTTCGCCTTGACACTCATTTCGAGCGGATAGAGGAAGTGGAATTTGCCGGGCTTCTCGCAAGCCGCCACAACCGCTTTACCCAGGTCCGCCGCGCCCGCGCCCCCCTCGGCCCAATGGTTCGCCCTCACGGCGTCTTCTGCGCCCGCCGCAATCGCGAGGCGCCGCACCAGATCGACCTCCGCGTCCGTGTCGTTCTTGAAACGATTCACGGCCACCACCACCGGAATGCCAAACGAGCGCGCGTTTCCAATCATTCGGACCAGGTTGCTGCAGCCCTTCTCAAGCAGCTCCAGGTTCTCCTGCGTATATACATGCGCCAGCGGTTGCCCGGCAACCACTTTGGGACCGCCCCCGTGCATCTTCAACGCGCGGATCGTGGCCACCAGCACAACGCAATCGGGAACCAAACCGCTATACCGGCACTTGATGTTGAAGAACTTCTCCATCCCCATGTCCGCGCCAAAACCGGACTCGGTCAGCACATACCCATCGGGTCCCACCAACTTAAGCGCGATCTGATCCGCCACGATCGATGAATTGCCATGCGCAATGTTGGCAAAAGGCCCTGCATGGACAAAGGCCGGCGTGCCCTCGATCGTCTGCATCAGATTGGGCATGATCGTGTCCTTCATCAGGACGGTCAGCGCCCCGCCCGTACCCAGATCGTCGGCCGTCACGGGTTCGCCCGCGCGGTTGGAACCGATCACCATGCGGCCCAGCCGTTCCCTCATATCTTTCAAATCGGTCGTGAGCGCGAGGACCGCCATGATCTCGCTCGCCACCGCGATATCGAAGCCGGTCACCCGCGTGAAACCCTTTTCTTCCGGCCCCTGCCCGATCGTGATTTGCCGCAGCATCCGGTCATTCGTATCCATCCCGCGCCGCCACGTAATCGTGTCGGGATCGATGTCGAGGCGCGCAAATCGGCTGCGCTCTTCCGGCGTCAGATCGTTTGGGTTCGTTTTTTCGATACCCAGTTTCCGCAAGCGTCGCAGCATAACCGGGGAAAAACGCCGGTTGCCTTCTTTGTTCGCCGGGCAAAGCCGGTCGAAGAGAACCTGATCGTCCGCCGTCGCCGCTTCGTGCAGCATGCGCGTATCGATCGCCGCCGCCAGCAGGTTGTTGGCTGCGGTAATCGCGTGGATGTCGCCGGTCAGATGAAGATTGAATTCCTCCATGGGAATAATCTGGCTGTAGCCGCCGCCCGCCGCTCCGCCTTTGATTCCGAAAGTAGGCCCCTGACTGGGCTGGCGAATACAGGTGAAAACCTTCTTGCCAAGGTGCGCCCCCAGCGCCTGGCTGAGCCCCACCGTGGTGGTCGTTTTTCCTTCTCCCAGCGGCGTGGGAGTGATCGCCGTCACGACAATATATTTGCCGTTTGGCACATCTTTCAGCCGGTCCCGGATCGATAGGTGTACCTTGGCTTTCGTCTTGCCGTAAAGTTCCAGTTCCTCCGGCAGAATCCCCGCTTCGGAAGCGATCTGCTCGATTCGCAGCGGCACGGCGGCCTGCGCGATTTCCAGATCGCTCGGCACATTGGTCAGGAGGTTCTCTAATTTATGAGGCATGTTTTTTTCATGTTCTGCAGGTGCCGGATCGCTGGCAACCGGGATTTCCATTCTACCGGAGGCTAGCCAAATAGCATCGTATACAATAGGGGTTCCGCAAACGGCAATCAGTGATTCCCCCAATACCAGGGGGCCCTGGCCAAAGCACTGGTCAACCGCAGCGGAGATAAAAATCCGCCTGGAATTCGCAAACCACACAGGAGTTTACATGGAAGCCGCTGTTGCCAACCCAACCAACTCGACCAAAGACACGGAAACGCAGTCCCCCGCCGTTACCGAAATTTCCTCCGGCCAGATCGTCGCCAAAATGCTCAAGCAGGAGGGCATCAAGCACATTTTCACCATTTCCGGCGGCCACATTGTCGATATCTATAACGGATGTATCGACGAAGGAATAGAGATCGTCGACGTGCGCCACGAACAGGTCGCCGCCCACGCGGCCGATGCCTACGCGCGTATTACCGGGTTGGGCTGCGCAGTGGTGACCGCTGGCCCCGGCACTACCGATGCGGTGACCGGCATGGCGAACGCGTTTCGCGCGGAAAGCCCGATGCTGCTGATCGGCGGCAATTCGGCGCTCAAGCAATACCGCATGGGCGGGTTACAGGAGTTGCGTCACACCGAAATGATGACGCCCATCAGCAAATTCGCGTCGCTCGTCATGACCACCGAACGCGTGGCGGAAATGATGGGCATCGCGTTTCGCGAGATGTATAACGGCGCGCCCGGGCCTGGCTTCCTCGAAATCCCGCACGACATCATGGATGGCAAAGTCGATGCGTCCAAAGTACGCTACCCGAAAAATTACCGTGTGCGTGGCGCCGATGGCGGCCCGGCGGAATTCATCGGCGATCCCAAAATCGTGCAACAAGTCGCCGACCTGCTCGCCAGAGCCGAGCGCCCCGTAGCGCTGTTCGGCACACAGGCGCGCACTTGCCGCGCCCATGACGCCATCGACCGCTTTTCGCGTCACTTCAACATACCCATCTACGTCAATGGAGCGGCGCGCGGCACGCTGCCCCGCAATCATTCCCACGGTTTCATGCCCTCGCGCAAGACCGCATTCGACAATGCCGACGTCATTCTGCTCGCCGGCACACCGCTCGATTTCCGCATGGGCTACGGCCGCCGCCTCAATCCGAAGGCAAAGATCGTAATCATGGACATGGATTACAAGAACGTCGGCAACAACCGCGACTTCGACTTCGGGCTGGTAGGCAATTTGCGCACAATCGTCGACGCCATGTGCGATGCCTCCCCGGGCGACACCACGGGTAAACACGACGCGTTCCTCACCATGCTGCGCGCGGACGAAGCAAAGAGCCAGAGCAAAAACGACAAGATCATCGCCGCCAATGAAGTCCCCATTCATCCCGTGCGCCTCTGCCACGAGATCAACGAGTTTCTCCTGGAAGACACGGTCTACATCGGCGACGGAGGCGACATCGTCACGTTCTCGGGTTCCATCGTTCGGCCGCAAAAACCCGGCGGCTGGATGGATCCCGGTCCGCTCGGCACCCTCGGCGTCGGAACGGGCTTTGCCATGGCTTCCAAGCTGGCACAGCCACAGCGCGATGTAGTTGTGCTCTTCGGCGATTGCTCTTTCACCCTGACCGGCTTCGATTTCCTCACCATGGTGCATCGGAAGCTGCCGTTTGTGGGCGTGATCGGCAACAACTCGTCGTGGAACCAGATCCGGTTCGGCCAGGAACGCAAGTACCCTGGGCGCGGCGACATCGGCAACGTCGTGGGCGACGTCCGCTTCGACCGCCTCGCCGAGGCGATGGGGGGTTTCGGCATCCGTGTCACCAGGCCGGAAGACATCCGGCCCGCACTCGAAAAGGCCCGCGACTCCGGCATGCCCGCTCTCGTAGACGTCGTGATCAACCGCGACGTGTATTCATCGGGCACCTCGAACCAGACCATGTACAAGTAGCTCGCGATTTGCGCGAGTAACTCAGAAGGAGACAGACAGATAGATGGAAGCGTTAAAGGGAATCCGCATCCTCGACATGACGCACGTGCAGGCGGGGCCGACGTGCTCGCAACTGCTCGCATGGATGGGGGCCGACGTGATCAAGCTCGAGTCGCCCGCGGGCGATGCGACGCGCGGCCAGCTGCGGGACGTGCCGAATGCGGACAGCCTCTATTTCACGATGCTGAACTGCAACAAGCGCTCGATCACGGTCAACATGAAATCGCCGGAAGGCAAAGCCGTGTTCGTCGAGCTGCTGAAAAAAAGCGACATCCTCATGGAGAACTTCGGCCCTGGGGTGCTCGACCGCTTCGGCTTCGGTTGGGAACAAGTCCATAAAATTAACCCCCGCGTTGTGATGGGTTCGATCAAGGGTTTCGGCTCGTCCGGCCCGTATTCCGACTTCAAGGCTTATGAAAACGTAGCCCAGGCCATGGGCGGGGCGATGAGCACCACCGGAGTGCCCGAAGGTCCGCCGTTTGTCACTGGCGCCCAGATCGGCGATTCCGGCACCGGCCTGCACCTCGCCATCGGACTTCTCGCCGCACTCCAGCAGCGTCACCGCACCGGTGAAGGGCAATATGTCGAAGTCGCCATGATGGATGGCGTGATGAACCTTTGCCGCGTCAAATGGCGCGATCACCAGCGCCTGACGCGACAGGAATTGTCCGAGTATTCCGTGCCCACCAAAGGCCTCACCGAAACTCCGCGCGCCGGCAACGATTCCGGCGGCGGCCAACTCGGCAACGCCGTCAAGTGCAAACCAGGCGGCCCCAACGACTATCTCTATGTGGTGGTCCAGGAAGCGGTCTGGGAGGGGCTGGCCAAACGTATCGGTCCCGACGTGGGTCACCCGGAACTGGCGGCCGATCCGCGTTTTGCAAAGATCGGCGACCGCCGCAAGAACCAGAACGAAGTCTGGCGCCTGCTTGAGCAGTTCGCATCCAATTACACCAAGCGCGAACTCATGGCCATCCTGAATCCGATCAATGTGCCCTGCGGTCCGATCATGTCCACCGCGGATCTGGCCAACGACGAGCACGTCCGCGGACGCGAAATGTACGTTGAACTCGACCACCCCGAGCGCGGCAAGTGGTACAACATCGGCATGCCGATCAAGCTTTCGGCGTCGCCCGCAAAAGTCGAAAGGTCGCCCACCCTGGGTGAGCATACCGACGAAATATTAAAAGAAGTACTAGGCTGGAGCGACGCGCAGATTGCGACAGGCAGGCAGGCCGGAGCTTTCTCAAATCCCCCCAAAAAATAACTGGTAGCACAGGCTTCAGCCTGTGGCAGGTTGGCAAAAATGAGAATCGCAATCATAGGGCAGCAGGACTTCGGAAAATCAGTACTCGAAGCGTTTCTCGCGCGTGGCGACGATGTCGCGGCCGTATTCTGCGCGCCGGAAAAAGAAGGCGCCAGGCCGGACGCGCTGCGGGCAGCCGCCCAGGAAAAGGGTCTGACCGTGCATCAGTTCAAATCGCTGCGCGATCCGGAAGCCGCGCGGGCCATGCAGGCGGCCGGAGCCGATATCGGCATCATGGCTTTCGTCCTGCAGTTCGCGCCCCAGGAATTCGTGACCATCCCAAAACACGGCACGATCCAATATCACCCGTCGCTGCTGCCGAAGTACCGCGGCCCGAGTTCCATCAACTGGCCGATCATCAAGGGCGACACGGAAACCGGCCTGACCATCTTCCGTCCCTCGGACGGCCTCGACGAAGGCGCCGTGGTCTTACAGAAGAAGACGCCGATCGGCCCCGACGACACGCTGGGCAGCATTTACTTCGATCGCTTGTTCCCGATGGGAGTGCAGGCGATGCTGGAAGCCGCCGATCTTGTATTGGCGGGGAAACACACCGAGACGGTACAGGATGAGTCGCAGGCGAGTTATGAAGGTTGGTGCCGTTCGGCCGAAGTTCGAATCGACTGGGCCAAGCCCATCGATCACGTCTACAATCTGGTGCGCGGATGCAACCCGGCCCCGGGGGCCTGGACGACGTTCGATGGCAAGAAGCTGCAGATCTTCGATGCCCGCAAGACCCTCTTCCGCCGTTTTGCCGACGTGCCAAGCAAGATCGGCGAGGTCACCGATGTGACTCCTCAAAGCTTCAAGGTCACAGCCCAGGGTGGCTTGATAGAAGTGTTGAAGGCCAAACTAGAGGATGGCAAAAAAGTAAGCGGCGGCGACCTTGCGCAGACAGCAGGCATCAAGCCCGGCACCCTGCTCGGCAACTGAGAGCTTATCGAGGCTTCAGCAGCCGCGTCCGGAGTTCCTGCATTTTGATGAGATTCTTCCATCTATAGACACCTGTTTTTGGTGGGGCAGGCGGTTTCGCCTGTCGTCCTCAAAATGGTCGAATACGGAAGAAAGTTGCCGCATCGCAGGGCAACTTAGCCTGAATAGGATTGCCGATCGGGTAGTCTCCGATGCCCAAAGCATAGTAGAATATCCGTGACCAAAATAGAAACGTTAGTCGAAAGGATGCTTCTATGAACCGCCGGGATTTTCTGCGATCTGCGGGTGCTGTGTCCGCCGCCGTCGCATTTCCAAAGACAGAGCTCCTGCTTGCGAAGGACGCCACCTCCGCGAGTTGGCGCACGTTCGAAGTAACAACGCGCGTCGAAATCCTGCAGTCTGCAGAGGCAACGCGCGTGTGGCTGCCCGCGGCGCTCATCGGCGAGACACCCTTCCAGAAGACACTCTCCAACAGGTTCAGCGCGGATGGTGGCACGGCCAAAATCGTCAAGGGAAGCGCCGACAGACTCGGAATCATAGCTGCGGAATTTCCGGCCGGCGTGAGGCCGGTCCTCACACTCACGAGCGAGGTCGCGACCCGGAACTATGTGGTTGATCTCTCCGCACCCGGCAAGCCGCCGAAAACGGACCGCAAAGAGTTGGAATATTTCACCCGGCCGACGAAGCTGCTTCCGACCGACGGCATCGTGAAAGCGACCGCAACCCAAATTACCAGCGGTGCGCGGACTGATATCGAGAAAGCGCGCGCAATCTATGAATGGATCGTCGACAACACGTTTCGGAATCCCAAAACCCGCGGCTGCGGTGTAGGCGACATCCGCTTTATGTTGGAATCCAGGGACCTGGGTGGGAAATGCGCCGACCTGAACGCCCTTTATGTCGGTCTGGCGCGCGCCGCGGGCCTCCCGGCGCGAGACGTCTACGGCATCCGGGTCGCCCGATCGGAACTGGGCTACAAGAGCCTTGGCACAGCGTCGGAAAACATCACGAAAGCTCAGCACTGTCGCGCCGAAGTGTACATCGGCAGTCACGGCTGGGTCCCTGTCGATCCCGCCGACGTCCGGAAGGTGGTTCTTGAGGAGCCACCCGGAAACCGGCCGCTTGACGACGAGATGGTGAAAAAGGCACGGGGGCGGCTCTTCGGGTCGTGGGAGATGAATTGGATGGCGTATAACTTCGCGCACGATGTGGCGTTACCCGGATCCGCTGGCAAGCCCGTCGGCTTCCTGATGTATCCGCAGGCTGAAACGAGCGGTATCCGGATCGACAGCCTCGATCCGGATACCTTCAAGTACGAAATCACGTCGAAAGAGATTCCATCCAGGGTCGGATAGAAGCGCAAAAATGGCATCACTGAAAGTCGCCTGAAGTTCGTGGCGCACGCACCTGCGTGCCGCGTCGAGACTTTTCTCGACGCGTTCCCTGCCTCAACACAGGTGTCCGCATGAGTGCGGACACGGCACGCTGAGAGCGTGCGCCACAAATGTTCAGGATATTGACCGCCTATAAGGCGGTGGGTTTCGACCGCGTGATGGATACTAAATGTTGATTGAGCGTTCAGTCCCTGTTTATAGGCACACGGCCTTCAGATGGGTTCGCTGATGCTTTTCGAGCTCGCTCAGCACGAGATCGTACTCTTTGCCGAGACCCTCGGCGATAGACTTCGCTTTTTGGTATTCACAGAGTTGCTCGTCCTAATGCGTTCAGCGCAGTATGCAGCCGCTTGAGAGCGGCCCGATATTGTGTTCGAATCCGGTCGGCTTCAGCCGCGAGGTGCGCGCACTCTGGACAGACCTCGATTCATCGTACCTGGTTGGCGGCCGGGGAGCTACGGGTAATTTGCATCCAGACGCTGTGGTGCGCCCGGATCGCAATTAAAACCTGTTATATACTCTCAATGGTCGGAAAGGCCGCGATCCAAAACTCCGCCCGAAAGGGGTTATGCGAAGAACCTTCATCGCGTTCTCACTCTGGATGTTCCTACCGGCCGTCGCGTTCCTTGCGATGCCGGTAGCGGCGCAGTGGTTAACCTACCCGACCCCTGGCATTCCACGAACCAAAGAAGGTAAACCGAACCTTTCAGCGCCCACCCCGCGCACGTCCGACGGCAAGCCGGATTTCTCGGGCATCTGGCAAGCCCCCAGCACGAAGTACCTCGACAACCTCGGCGCAGACGGAGTTGAAATTCCAATGCAGCCCTGGGCGGCGAAGCTATATCAGGAGCGGCAGAAGAATTTCGGAAAAGACAGGCCGAGCGGGCGCTGCCTTCCCCACAGCGTTACCGATTTCGACGCTCACTTCACGCCCAAAAAACTGATTCAGACGCCCGGCGAGGTTGCGATGCTCTTCGAGGCCTATCACTCTTTCCGCCAGATCTTCACCGACGGCCGTCCGCTCCCCGCCGTCCGCGAGCCGGGATGGTTCGGGTTCTCGGTGGGCCAATGGGAAGGCGACACTTTGGTGGTCAACACCATCGGCATCAGCGACAAGACCTGGCTTGACGACGGCGGCCACCCTCACAGCGACGCCCTGCACATCACCGAACGCTTCCGCCGTCCCGATTTCGGCCACATGGAAGTGCAAATTACGATCGACGATCCGAAGACCTACACAAGGCCCTGGACCGTGAAGATCCCGTGGATATTCGTGGCCGATACCGAGCTGCTGGACTGGGTCTGCGAGAACGAGAAGGATACCGCACACATGGTGAACAAGTAGCCTTTATGAAATTGCCGCACATGAAATTTCTCGTCGTCTTCGGCCTGCTGCTGGCGTCCAGCGCGATGTGCTCAGCAGCCGTCGAAACCTATTATTTTTTCGTCTTCAGCAACCCGGTAGCTGGCCACGAGGATGAGTACAACGAGTGGTACAACGAACAGCATGCTCCTGACGTTGTTGCTATACCCGGCTTTGTCACGGCCCAGCGGTTCGTAAAGAACGATCTGCCCCTTTACCGCATGGTCGATTTGCAGGTCCCGAAGTATCTCGTCATATACAAAATCGTCACCGATAACGTGGAGGCGGTTTTTGCCGAGGTTTCGAGACGCCTCCAGACGAAGGAGACAGTAATGAGCCCGACGTTCGATTCGAAGACATCGGTCAGTTACGTCTATAAGCCCTTCCGGCCCGAAATCAAAGGCGTTGGAAGCGAGCCTGAAGGAGCGAAGCCGGGTCCGAAGCAGACTTATTACCAGGTCGTCTTTACCGCCATGGTCGATGGTAAGGAGGACGAATTCAACGCCTTTTACGATAACCATCACGCCCCCGAGTTGGCGGCCATTCCGGGATTCGTCAGCGCGCAGCGGATGATACTGGCGAGGCCATCGACCGCTTCGATTCCGGCGTCAAAATATCTCGCCCTGTTCAAGGTCGAAACGTCCGATCTTGCCGCCGTCAAGCAAGCCGCCACAAGGCCCGGCACGTCCAGCCCAGCCTTCGACACAAAGGCCACCCGGGGCTACACCTTTCGTGCCATCGGACCGGTGATCGAAGGCGACAAAGTACGAACCGCCAGGGCCAGAAGCGCTCAAGCCGTCGTGGGGCGGGTCCCCTGACCCGCAGCCGACGCCCTCGTCGGCTTCTTCTGGATGAACCAGAACTAACGCCGTGCCGGGAAGCTTCAAGGTGACAGGCCCGGGCGGCCTGGCAGGGAAGGCGAGGTTCGAAGATGGCGAAAAAGCAAATGGAGGCAAACGAGATCGCATCGCGTGCTTGCGGTCTGCAATTGGGTTAGACTGAACTGACTCACTCAAATGCCGCTCTCTGCGGGAGACCGCCTAGAGGCCCTTACGAGATCATTTCGCGACTCGGCAAAGGCGGCATGGGCGAAGTGTGGAGAGCGCGCGATCCACGCCTCAACCGCGACGTCGCGATCAAAGTCTCAGCCCAGCAATTCACCGATCGTTTCGAACGCGAGGCCCGCGCCATCGCCGCACTGAATCACCCCAATATCTGCACGCTCTACGATGTCGGCCCAAACTACCTCGTAATGGAGCTTGTCGAAGGCCCCACTCTCGCCGAGCGCATCCAGCAAGGCCCAATTCCACTCGAAGAAGCCCTCGTCATCGCGAAGCAGATTGCCGCGCCCTTGGCGTTGAACCTCGCGTTTAGAAAGCTTCCGCTGGCCTTTGCTTGCCGGTGAGTTCAGCATACGTGAGTCGTCGCCCGACGATCTGGCGCATGGCGATCACAAAACGGTCGCTGTCGTTCCGGAAGTCCGCGCGTTCATTGTCAACGAAATCACCCGCCTTCTGGCAATCCGCGAATTTCTCGATGCCCTTCCCGCGCTGATCCTCCCGGACGAAGCCAATCAAGCGCGGTTACGCATTATCCTTAACCGACTGCACGGCATTGCGCGGCTCGATCCGAAATCTGGTGACTGGACTCGACGCTAAGATTGACATGCCGTTCACAGCGAGTGAAATTCTTTTTTGCCTCTCTGAATCAGTAGCTTACAAGGAATTTTTCTCTCTTGATGTCCTGACTCATCGCACGCAGTGTTAACTTCCAATCGAGAACCAGATCGTACCCATGACGTATCTGGTCGCTAAGCCGTATACTCCTCGAGGCAATGTGCGGTGAATGCAGAAACAATGGGCGGCAGGCGCTCCCGTTATTGGTGCGGCCC
>JBEKTF010000034.1:0-35077 GCA_049516355.1 Bryobacteraceae bacterium
CGGCCTTCGGTTTGACCGTCCCGCAGATCCGCGCTATTGCCCGGCGCGCAGGCAAGAGCCAACCTCTTGCCGAACAACTCTGGGCGACCGGTATCCGTCGTTCCAACTCCCAAAAGACGCTCGCATCCTCGCCAGCCTGGTCGGCGATCCTCAAACGATTTCGCGCTCGACCATGGATGGCTGGACCCGCGACTTCAACTCGTGGGATGTCTGCGAACGCCTGCTGCTGCAACCTCTTCGATCGCACCCCCCACGCCTGGGCAAAGATCGCGAAGTGGGCCGGAAACAGGCGCGAATATGTGCGCCGCGCCGCTTTCTCGACACTGGCGGGAATCGCGGCACACGACAAAACCGCCGAAGACCGGCTCTTTCTTGACGCTCTTGCGCTGATCGAAAACTACGCCTTCGACGATCGCAACTTCGTCCGCAAAGCTGTCAACTGGGCACTGCGGAACATCGGCAAGCGCAACACCCGTCTCCTCCCCGCCGCCGTCGCCTGCGCCGAACGAATCCGCGCTCAGGGTTCCAGGCCCGCCCGCTGGATCGCCGCCGACGCCTTGCGCGAATTTCGCCTGAAGCTCCGAATGTTAAAATTCGGCTACCAGTCTCTCAAACCATGCAAAACTTCATTGCGCGACCGCTTGCGGAAGTCGATCCCGCCATCGCCGAACTCATACTCGAAGAAACGCGCCGCCAGAACGGCCAGATCGAACTGATTGCGAGCGAAAACTTTACCTCCGAAGCGGTGCTTGAAGCCACCGGCAGCATCTTCACCAACAAGTACGCCGAGGGCTATCCCGGCAAGCGCTATTACGGCGGCTGCGAGTATGCCGATGAAGTGGAGAACCTCGCCCGCGACCGTGCTAAAAAGCTCTTCAACGCCGAGTACGTCAACGTGCAGCCGCACTCCGGATCGCAGGCCAACCAGGCCGCTTTCGCCGCCGTCCTGCAGCCCGGCGACACCATCATGGGCCTTGATCTCGCCCATGGCGGACACCTCACCCACGGCCACAAACTCAACTTTTCCGGCAAGACTTACCACATCGCCGCTTATCAGGTCAGCAGGGAAACCGAGCAGATCGATTTCGATCAGATGGCGAAAATCGCCGCTGAGAGCAAGCCGAAAATGATCATCGCCGGCGGCAGCGCCTACCCGCGAAAACTGGATTTTGCGCGTTTCCGCGAGGTTGCCGATTCGGTCGGCGCCCTGCTGCTCGTCGACATGGCGCATATTTCGGGCCTCATCGCCGCGGGTCTTCATGCAAACCCCTGCGAGTACGCCGATATCGTCACCTCTACCACCCACAAGACTCTCCGCGGGCCTCGCAGCGGCCTCATCCTCGCGAAGGAAAAATACGGCGCCGCGATCGACAGAAACGTTTTCCCCGGCACGCAAGGCGGCCCACTCATGCACGTGATCGCAGCCAAGGCGGTATGCTTCCTCGAAGCGATGCAGCCGGAATTTGTCGCCTACTCGAGACAAGTGCTGGCCAACGCCCGGGCGCTGGCGACAGGGTTGCAGGAAGCGGGCTTCCGCATCATCTCCGGCGGTACCGATACCCACGTGATGCTGGTCGATGTCTTTTCCAAAGGCGTCCGGGGCAGGGAAGCGGAGCAATCGCTTGACCGCGCCCGCATCACGGTGAACAAGAACGCCATCCCGTTCGACGTCAATCCGCCTCTGAATCCCGGCGGCATCCGGCTTGGCAGCCCCGCCGCCACCACGCGCGGCTTCGGCGAAAATGAGATGCGCGAAGTCGCGGCTCTGATCGCGGAGGTTCTGAACGACGTCCATTCCGAGTCTGTGATCAGCGGCGTCCGCAGCCGCGTCGAAGCGCTTACGACTCGGTTCCCGCTCTATTCCTGGAAATTGCAGGCAGTCTCCGCCGCCTGAAAATCAAGTCCGGTGAAAGTAGCAATCGACACACGCCGCATTCGCGACTTCGGTGTCGGCACCTATATCCGGAACCTGCTCCAGGCTCTCGCCGCCGGGGGCTCGGACCACCGTTACGCTCTCATTTGTTCGCCCGAGGACCGTTCCCTGTTTGCGGATCTCCCCTCCAACTTCGAAACCGTTCTCTACGACCGCCGCGATTCGGCGCGCATGGATCATTTCGAACTGCCGCGCCTCATTCGCAAACTACGGGCGGACGTGACGCACATTCCGTTCCATCGAGTGCCCCTGTTACTGGAAAAACCCTACGCAGTCACGATTCACGATCTCAGCAGCCTTTTCTTCGACGACGCTTCGGGGCTTCTTCACGCCGCCCGGGGATTTCGCCTTCGCCGCGGCCTCAATCGCGCCGGCGGCATCATTGCGGTCTCCGGCGCGACTCGCCGGGACGTAATGAGCCTGGTCCCTGACGCGGCGGACCGCATTCGCCTCATCTACAACGCGCCCGATCCCTCGTTTCTGCGGGATGCCGACGGTCACGACGGAGATGCGCGCGAACGCCACAGAATCCTCGAGCGTTATCAGATTCGATACCCGTTTCTGCTCTACGCCGGCTCCATCCGCCCGCAAAAGAACATTCCCAGGCTCATCGAAGCGTTCGCCGTCGCCCGCAGCGGATTCGAGAATCATGCCGCGTACCGCGACCTGCGCCTCATCATTATCGGGGACGAGATTTCACGTCATCCCGACGTGCGGCGCGCTGTGATCCACAGCCGCGTGGAGCATTGCGTGCGCTTTCTCGGCTTCATTCCTCTCGAGACGCTGCGCATTTTCCACGAACTCGCCACGGCCTTCGTTTTCCCGTCGCTTTATGAAGGCTTCGGCATGCCTCCGCTCGAAGCCATGGCTTCCGGAACGCCTGTAATCGCATCCGCGGTGAGTTCGTTGCCTGAGGTGGTCGGAGGAGCTGCGATGCTGGTGAATCCCGAAAACGTATTCGATATTGCGCGCGGCATTTCCGAGGTTTTGCTCAATGACGACCTTCGCGAGGAGTTGATCGTGAAGGGCCGCGTACAGGCCGCGCGTTTCAGCTGGGCCCGCACGGCTGACGAAGTGCTGAAGCTCTACGAAGAACTCGCTAATGCCGGAACTCGCCGGAACTGACGTTGCCGAACCACAGCGGGAATGAGCGGAGTTGCCGAGGCTCGCCGCTGGTATCCAGCATGGCGCGAACCGAGTAATGGGCCGCCAGCATTTCGGGCAGCGAACGGCTTTTGGCATTGTTATCGAGATACACAAGCTTGTTCAGCGTCAGCAGAATTTCGTATTTCTGCCCGCGTGCAAGGTGGGCGACGAGCGGATCGATTTTTCCCGTGGGTCCGGTCGGTCCATTGAGATCGAACAGCGAATATTCCTTCCCCGCAGGCGACGTGATTCGGAATACGACGTTATAAATGGGGCCTTTCGCCGTCATTTCGCCGACCGGTAACTGAACGTCGGGCTTGGCCGTGTTCTCAAATACCAGCCGTAATGTCGGCTGCGGAGTGGTGGGTCCCAAACCGATTCCGAGCCGCACTCCACCGTTAACTTCGCCCCAAACAAGTGGATCTTCCGCCTGGCTCGACGAAACAAGTATCAGAGCAAGAACAAGAGCTTTCATACACACTGTCCACCCGCGGCGAGGAAATCCCGGATTGTCCGTTCGCCTTCAGTATCGGATAAATGGGCGGTCGCACGAGTCACCAGCGACACCTTGCGCCCGGCCTTCAACAGCCCCATAATGGCGCACTTGACGCAGTATTCGGTGAATACGCCGTAGACGAAGCACTCGTCGATCCCGAGCTTATCGAGAAGCGGAAGCACCTCAGGGTTGCTGAACAGATCGAGATCGTCTTTCTCGATGATGATCTGTTTTGTGGAATCGGCCAGCAGTGTTGCCGCCGGTTTCCGCTGGCCCACCGTACCGATGACGCAATGGGGCGGCCAGACCCTGAATTCCTGCGAATCCTCGGGATGCGCGCACATGGTCGAAACGACCGGAATCCCGTGCGCTTCCGCGTAATGATTCAGCTCCGCCACGGCCGGGATGACGCGCTCGGCCCCCGCTCCGTAAAGCGCGCCCGCCGGGAAGACGAAGTCGATCTGCGTATCGATATCGAAGTAGGCCTTCATGCGCGTATCAGTTTTTGAAGGGCCAGGGAATGCTCGGTGCGGCGAACTCCCGAAGGCCACTGCGCCAGAGCTCTGCATGCGCGCTCCCGAATCTGCCCCACGTTGGGCGACGGGCTCACCAGGTTTCCGCCGATGATCACGGGTTTGAGCATCGCCTCAGCGCCTCCCGCACATTCATTATGTAACCCGAGCAAGTCGCATTCCGGATACCGGAACAACTGCTTCGCGCCGGGGAGGCTATGCTTGCCGGGGCTGCTCTTGGCCGTATACCGGACCTCGCCGGCGTGGTTGATCTCGACCAGCTTGTAAATTGCGCCCATCGAAGGCGCATCACCCGAAGTCGCGAGTTCGGTGCCGACGCCGAACGCGTCGACAGGCGCTCCGGCTGCCAGGATATCCGTAATCTTCGATTCATCCAGATCGCCGCTCGCCATGATTTTTGCATCCTGCAAACCGGCGTCATCCAAAATGCGCCGGACTTCGTGCGACAACCCGAGCAACTCACCGCTATCGATGCGAACGCCCCACAACGGTTTACCGAGCCGGGCGGCTATGCGGGCGCCTTCGATCGAATCGTAGGTGTCGATCAACTGGACGGTCGTCTCGCCCAGCAACTGCTGGAGTTTCGTGAATGCCTCCGCCTCAGACGCGAACGACATGATCCAGGAATGCGCGGCGGTTCCCATCACCGGGATTCCGTACCGGTAACCGGCGAGCGCGTTGCTGGTGCCGGCGCAGCCGCCGATGTAAGCCGCTCTCGCGCCCAGTACACCCGCTTCCGGAGTATGAGCGCGGCGCGTGCCGAATTCGATGACGTCCCGGCCCTGCGCTGCATGAACAGTACGCGCCGCCTTGGTGGCGATCAGGGTTTCGAAGGTGATCGCCGAAAGCAGATAAGTTTCCGGGATCTGCGCCTCGATCAGCGGCGCGCGGATGTTCAGGACCGGCTGGCCTTCGTAAAGCACCGTGCCCTCGGGAACCGCGAAAACATCTCCGGTGAAACGAAAATCTGCGAGATAATCCCAGAAGCCTTCGGTGACGTGCCTGAAGTTTTCGAGACCGCGCAGATACGCGATCTCATCCGCGTCGAAACTCAGGTTCAGCAGATACTCGACCGCTCGATCGAGCCCGGCGGCTAGAACGAATTCGCGATCCCGCGGCAAGCGCCGGAGGCTGAACTCGAAGGTCCCGATGTCGTCCCGCTTGCCGGCGCCGAAGTAGCCGGCGGCCATGGTCAACTCATACAGATCGGTGAGAAGACCGTTCAAGCTACGTCTTCTTCGCAGGCTTGGGCGCCTGATAAGGCTTGATACCGGCGATCGCCTTCCGCAAATCGTCGAAGGACTTCGCGTCCACCACGTAAACGGTCGGTTCGCCGTCACGTTGCGCGTCGTAACTGTCGCCATCCTTGTTAAACGTGACCTTCTCGGACCGGTGGCTGTCGCCGGAAATCACGCCGATGGTAAGGGCCTGCGTGCCCGCCATCTTGTCGGAGAATTTCGTCGAGGTCAGATCGCGCAGCTTATCGACAACGCCCTGCACGCTGGCCGCATCGTATTGATTCGAGCCCGATATCCACTTGTCGCTCGACTTCAGGTAAGCCGTGCCGTTGACCTCAAGTCTCGAAACCTCGTTAAACCCGAAATCGAACAACTTCTTGTTCCGGTAATCTTCAATGCCCTTGCCGAAGGCGTCGCCGAGATCCGAGCCGGCGAGCTTGAAGATGCCGGTAACGGCCGAACTCTTCGCGTAATAGTTGTCCTTGTCCTTGCGTACCTCAATCGTCTGGGTGCCTGAGTTGTCGGTGGTAGAGGCGGTCCCTATCTTCTCGGCTTTCGCAAACTGCTCGGGCGCATCCGTGGAGGAGATATCCATATTTGCGCCTTTCAGCTTACGAATCAGATCGTCCACCAGCAGCGTGTCGGCACGCATCGGCTTCGGCTTTGTGATCTGCCAGTCGCCCTGCGCGTTCTTGCCGAACTCGACGGCAGGGCCTTTGCCCGTCACAGTTACGGAAGTCAGTTTGTCCTGATTAAAGGTGAGCAGCCGCTTATCCCGAAGATCGACCGGCACTTTATCGAAAAAGCTCTTCGTGAAAATGGGAATGGTGTAAACCTTTGGATCGCCCTCCAGCTTGACGTAGGTGCCGGTATTAGCCGGGGTGTCGCTGCCGATCAGGAGCTTTTGCGGCTTCCCACCCTTGAGCGTGAAGTCTACTTCCACTGCCGGGTTCGTCAACCCGAAATCCCTCAGATTTCCAGGGTGCTCATCAATAAGCCGATCGGCATTCAGTGTGGCGAGAGTGCTGGTGATCATGTTCACCGCGTCCTGGTCGGCATGCATGGGAGTGGGCTTGGCAATCTCCCACGAGTCGGCCAGTTTCGCGAGCTCAATCGGTTCGGAACCTGCCTTTACGATCCGAATGGTGTCGATTTGTTTGGCATCGACGGAGATCAGTTTCGGGCCCGCCGGGGGGTTCGATTTCGCATCCGTGGTGGGATGCTTATTCGACCACCAGATCAATCCTCCCAGAACGGCCAGAATGCCGATTGCAGTAAAGAGTCCGCCGGCTTTCATGCTATCTGCGCTTCCACCAGACTGAAACACCGGAGAAGATCACGATCATTGGCAGCAGGATCACGCTGGTCATGAAAAGCACCCGCATGGTAGCGCCGGTTACGTTCAATCGCCGGTCTTCCGGTTGCTTTGGCCGGATCGAGATGAGATCTTCATCGGACGTCAGCCAGTTCATCATGTTAAGAATGAGATCGCGGTTGCCGATCGGCGCAGCCATGATGCTGTTGGCGATCCAGCTCGAGCTGCCAACCACGACAATACGCGACTGATTCTGCCCGGTTCCCATGGTTGAGACGGCGCCCAGGACGAAGGGACCTTTCTTCGCGTTCGTGAGATCCGATTCCTTGATCGGCAGCTTCGGATTGGTCAACGAATAACTGTCAGCCGTACTGGAGAAAAGCTTCTCAGCCGGAGACTTCACGGTAAGACTTTGGGAGAGCGGGTAAACAGTGGCGTTATCCTGCATCACCCGCACAATCGGATGCTGCTCATAAGACCCGACCACCGGCGAAATCTGCCCAAACACGCGGCTGGCCGAACTCAAGTCGAGAATTACATCGCCATTGGGCGTGACACCCCACTCGGACACGAGCGCCGCGAGCTTCGGAGTGTCGCCCATATTTTGCTCCGGGGCCTTCAGAACGGCGTCGAAATTGAAGATCGCACGCCCGCCGCTCTGCACGTACATCTTCAAGGCATCGAGCGCCGGTTGCAGGTAATCGTGCTTCGGTCCGCCGACCACGACCAGGTTGCACGTCTTCGGAATCTCGGGTTTCTCGATCAGCGAAATAGTATCGGTCTTGTAATTATTCTTCTCAAGGGCATCTTTGAGGGTTGAGTAACCATCGCGGCCGGTATCGGAAAGCTCATGCTCACCGGACCCGGTTACAAAACAGGCCATTCTCGCGCCGCTCTTCGAAACCCTGACCAAAGCGCCCGTGAGTTCCTCCTCGGTGAGGCCTTTGGCGGTCTCTTTTTTCACGCCGTTATCGACGATGACGTCGCCCATGGCGCGTGCGCCTTCCACTCGCGCGACGTCCGGTTTCTTGTCGGGATCCACGTACTGGACTTTGATCTTCGACGAGAGGTTCTGGTAGCGATCCAGCATGTCGCGGGCGCGGTCGTAATTGTCGCTCTTGTCGAACAAGAAAATCGTCACGTTATTTTTGAGATTGCCCGTGACTTTCTTCGTCTCATCGGACAGGGTGAACTGCTTGTTCGCGGTGACATCGACGGTTTTGTTGTGATGGTCGGCGAGCCAGTTGGCCGCGATGATGACGGCCAGGATCACGATGAGATACAGCGCCACAAATGCGCCGTATTTCGTCTGACGAGCTTGAATAGTCGAATCAGGCATCTAAGCTCTCCACCTTAAGGAATCGAGCGACCGGGCGGTCAGAAAGAGTCCCAGGAAAATTGCGGAAATGTAGAAGACCAGATCCTTGGTGTCGATGATGCCCTTCGAGAAAGGCTCGAAGTGAGTCAGGATCGAGCAATAGGCTACTGCGGCGGCCCATGGCGCATCGTTATACGAACTCACCCAACTCAAAATCCAGAGCAGCAGGCAGATGGAAAACGTGGCCGCGCCGGCGATGATCTGATTTTTCGTCAGAGTGGAAATGAAGGTTCCGATTGCCAGCACCGTGCCGCCCTGCAGGATCAGGCCAAGGTAGCCGGTCAGGATGGGACGCCAGTCGGGACGGCCCCATGCGAACAGCAGCGCAACGTTGAGGGCCGAAACGCCGAGGATGCACAGGTACATGGTCATCGCTCCCAGCCATTTGCCAAGGATGATTTCCCAATCGTTGATGGGCGAGGTCATCAGCAGTTCGATGGTGCCGGTGCGTTTTTCTTCGGCGAAGAGACGCATCGAAATCAGCGGGATCAGGAAAAGACCGACCACGCTGGCGTTGCCCATCAGTGGGGCGATCACGTAATCGTTGATGCTCATGGGCTGCTGGCCGCCACCCATCTGCGCGCGCAAGCCGGCGACGACGAAGTACGCAGTAGCGCTATAGAAGAAGAAACCGAAGATAAGGCCGAAGAGGGCCATCAGCAGATAGGCGATCGGCGAAGTGAAATACGTTCGCATCTCCTTGCCGCAAATTGTGAGGATGTTTCTCATTGGATTACCGGGTTCCCTTCCTTGATGTTTTCTGCCTTGATTTCAACTTCTTCGGGCGAGGCTTTGATTTCTTCGGACTTTGTCAGTTCGAGGAAGATTTCCTCGAGCGATTCTCCGACGGCGCGGAGTTCGATCAGATTCCATCCCGCCTGGACAACGGCTCGCGCCAGCTCCGGACGCACCGAGTAATTCTCAAGACCGTTCACCTCGAAAGCCGCGATGCCGTCACGGCTGTCTTTGGACATTACGCGCGCCACGCCGGCTACCTGTTCCAGACGCTGCTTGACGGCGAGGGGAGCGGCCCCCTCGACCCCGATCAGCACCGATTCGGATGCGCGTCGCCGGTTGTGCAGGTTGGCCACGGAATCGGACACGACGATCTCGCCGTTGTTGATGATGATCACTTTGCTGCAGGATTGTTCGACTTCGGACAGAATGTGGGTGCTCAGAATGATGGTGTGGTCGCCGGAAAGGCTGGCGATCAGCTGGCGCGCTTCCCGCTGCTGTTCGGGATCGAGGCCCGAGGTGGGCTCGTCCAGTATCAGTACCGGCGGATTGTGGATAATCGCCTGTGCGATGCCGACGCGCTGCCGGTAGCCTTTCGAGAGCTTGCCGATGATGGTGTTTTTGACGCTGGCGATGGCCGTGCGATCGCACACCTCGGCGACCCGCTTCGGAATCTCACCGGCGGGAACGCCTTTCAGCTTCGAGACGAAAGTCAGGTAAGTTGAGACCTCCATCTCGGGATAAAGCGGAGGCGTTTCGGGCAGGTAGCCGATGCGTTTCTTGACCTCGAACGGCTGTTCGAGGACATCGAAACCGGCCACGCTCGCCTTTCCCTCCGTGGGGGGGAGAAAGCAGGTGAGGACTCGCATCGTCGTCGTCTTCCCGGCGCCGTTCTTGCCGAGGAATCCGACGATCTCGCCCTTACCTACTTCGAAGGAAATGTTCTTGACCGCGACATGGCGTGCGTATCGCTTGGTCAGGCCTTCGACTTTGATCATATAGTTTGTTTGACGGACAGCGCATAGAGAGTGTTACGCGGCGCAAGTCCCGTTGCGACACTATGATACCAGGATTTTGGTGGATTGTGTGATCGGGTTCTTTTGACCGGTCAGGCGGCTTGTTTGAGGGGGGATTCGCGGTAATCGGCGAGGTTGTAGCCGAAGGGTTGGGCGTTTTCGGCGTCAGCGCGGCGGTACTGGCGGCGGGCTTCGGCTTCGATTTCGGCGGTCGAAAAAACGAACTGGGTGCCTGACTCGGATCGATGTTGGTCGGTGCCCAGGTCGTAGGATTGGCCTTTTATTTTGTGCAGGTTACGCAACAAGACAGCGGCGTCGAGGGCGGCTTGCCTGGCGGCGATGCGTTTGGTTTGGAGTTCCTGGGGCTGGCGGAGGGACTCTTTGAGGGTCCTCTGAAGACGCTGTTCGTAGAGGCTCAGGTTGACGAAGGATTTCGAGTTTTCGCGGAATACGCGGGCGGCGGTCAGGGCGGCGTGGACCTGGGGATGATCGGTTTCGATCTCGCCGGCGCCTTCGAAGTGACCGAGCGAGAGCATGCTGTCTTCGAAGGAACGCGCCCGGTTGAGACGCCATTGGGTGTCGCAGAAGGTTTGGGCGTATTGGCGTTCAAGCGCGGTTTCAGGCGCGAGGTCGGCGATGAGTTCGGCGCAGAAAGCGTTGTAGGCGTTCATGTCTTCGGATGGAAGGACGACTACGCGACCGGTGAGACCGTGATGCAGGGCGTTGACGCAGGATCGCGCTTTGCCTTCCGGGGTGCG
This sequence comes from Bryobacteraceae bacterium, assembly GCA_049516355.1. GTDB lineage: Bacteria > Acidobacteriota > Terriglobia > Bryobacterales > Bryobacteraceae > BOG-234. Next base: position 10,549 of record JBEKTF010000034.1, read on the forward strand.
GGGTCCGGTGGATTTTGACTTTTGGGTGGATTGCGATGGGGACATGCGAATGGCGTTCTCCTGCTACGTCTTTAGCAGACGAAAAGAGGGCTGGATGCCCTCAAACCCGTAAACGTCTGAACCTATTCGGGAAAAGATCGGCTTGGTGCAGTCACTGGGCAGTTGTAAGCCGACTTTCTGTGACTTAGGGATCCGTGGAATAGCCGTTTTCGCGTCGAGGTGACGCGACGTCTACTCGGGAAGGTAGTCGGAGGTGGGGCGGGGTCCTGACCTCTATCCGAGCATCTCGAATGCAAGCTCGTTGGCTTCCTTTCCTCCGGCGGTTTCCATGACAAAGTCACGAATGTGCCTTCGCGTGGCGGCAAAATGAATAGCAGCGTCAATCTTGAAGTCGGCGACCACATTCTCCAAAGCAGCACCGAGCTGCGCTATGCGCCCATGAACCGGGTTGTTCGGGTCGAACAGCGGCATAGGCAGTTCCCAGACGTGCTTATGGATGTCGCGCTCGTCTTTGCCGTATGACATGAGGGGCCTGGTCAATTCCGTCGTGGCGGGCGCGTTAAGCAGGGCGCAGATGTAGTCGGCCTCACCTTCTGAGGCAGCTGAGGCCCAATACAGGCCGTTGATGACGACCGCTCTCCGGTTGCGGAGCTTGGCGCAACAGATGTGCATGCCGGATTTGTTATACACAACCCGAAGCGGCGGGATCGGCAACTGCTTGGAGAGCCCTGACTGAAAATCAGCTCGTTCCCTCAGGGAGAGTCTTTCGCTCGATCGGTTCTCTTCCCATACCTGCGAAGCCTGCCCCCACCACTGCTGGAGTCCCGGATACAGGTCAATCGATTCCTGATCGAACAATGTCGTGTTGTCGCACGGGATCACAGCAAGCAGGGGTTTTCCAATGCTGAACGGAAACACGTTCTCGCCTGCAAAAAGGGGGCGGACGAACTGGCTCTCAACTACTCCTGACAAGGCCGGCAGATCTTTCCAGGGTTTCTTTTCGTAGACGCTCCGCTGCGATTGCACCGCCATCCTGCCTTGGGAAAGGCCAAGCGGAGAGGAGTCCTTTTCGCTCACGACAAAGGCCAGGAGGGGGACAAGGGTTGCACCTTGCGTGAACCGCGGGGCGTAAGGCGATTTCGTCAGTTGGGAGACGTGCCGCACCTTTCCGTTCACCCTCTTTAGCCAGCCTGCGGCGGAGCTCCATGGTGCGTTCAGTGCTTCCAGCCTTCCAGTCCAGATTTCAACCTGATCCGGCATTCCGCGCCACGCGAAAGCCCCATCGAGCCGATCATTCTGGCCGGCGTCATCGACCCTCGCGCCAAAGACGACACTTGCCGCCCTTGGGAAAAAATGGGGTCGGATTCGACGCAGGTCCCATGAGGGGCCGAACGCGAGGCTGAGGACGCCCAGCTCATCTTGATACCTCCCGGTTCGGAACCCGGCATAGTGCTCACGATCAATCGCTGCATTCGGAAGAACACGGGCAAACCTGCCACCCTTTCTCAGATAAAGCTCGCATACCCTAACCACGAAAAGTGCCGAGAGGTCCTGGTGAGGGGCAAGCTGCGCTCCGGCCCAGAGGCCCCGGCGTTCACTCATGGAGCGGAAAGTATCCTGCATCTCCGGGGTCATGTGCCGGTACGCAAGCCAGGGTGGATTCCCGATGAGCATATCGACCTGATTTCCGGGCCTTGAAAGCCATAGAGGCCTTGCGAGGTTGCGCACGTAGTAGCCCCATATGTGATCCCGGCCTTCATCATGCAGGCGGCACATCGTTTTGAACGTCAAATCGATAAGACCGTATGGTGTTGCGGTGGAATGGCGAGCCTAGAAAACAGAGCCTTCAAGGATGGAACGGCGGAATGGGGCTTTCGCTTGGCGGAGCGGTCAGCGAGTTCATTGACAAGTTGATCAAATTTCGCGGCGTCATCGAGAAGCGCATCAGGAAAGGCGAGTTCTGAACCAAAGAGATCGCGCTGGTCAGCGGTATGTATCACCAGATTCCCGGCAGACCAAAGGTCCAGGTTCTGCTCACGCCACTGAATGGAGTCGCCGAGGTAAACCGGTATCTGGATGTCTCCCCGGTTCGGATTGGTGAGCTTCGCCCTGCCGATAGCGAGCAGATAGGTCACGCGTGCAAGCGTCACCGCGACAGGATGCAGATCCATGCCGACGACGTGGCGGGTAACGCCAGCCAGCAACTTTTCGACGGACTGCTGCTCGGCTTCGGCGGCGCGGATATACCTCCGGACCGCGTGAAACAGGAATGTGCCGGAACCGCAGGCCGGGTCCAGGACTCGGGTTTTCAGCGGCTCCTTGATGGTCTCTGACACGACCGCCTCGGCAAGCCAGTCGGGCGTGTAATATTCCCCAAGCCGTTTGCGGGTTTCCTTCCCGATAAAGTTTTCATACAGGATCTTCAGAACGTCCTGAGCCACGTCGCTCCAGACGAACCGCATCAGCCGCTTGGCGAGCGTTCGAATGAACGCCTCGCCGCCGTCGATCTCTATCACCCAGGCGAAAAAGTCGGACTCTACAACTCCGTAGACTCCGGCCTCGGCGAACTTGTCACCGGATAGCAACGTTTGAGGAGAAAGCGATTGGACGTGAAGGCCGAGGACTGCATGGGCAATGATTTCTGAAGTGTTAACGAGAAGCGTGTGGTCAACGAACAGCTCATCGTCATCCGTGAACTGTGTCCCGAGCGCGGATAGAAGAAGCTGCGTCCACAGCTTTCGCTTAACCTGCACGGTCGGGTTTTCGCGGTTCCGCTCATAGAGTGTCTTCAGCGTCGCCCGATCAAGTTTGTAGGCGCTGCTTCCGGCACCCAGCCGTTGCTCAATGTTCTGGGCAGTGGGTGCGATGTCGCGCGTGGTGGCAAGCACGCCTTCGAGCCACACAACGAGACGGTCCGCGTCCGCAGGCGTATTCTCCAGGCTCAGTTCGGAAACCAGCCGCAGCCGGCCATCTACAAGGTCGTAGCAATTCCATTCCTTGCCATCGGTCAGGAGCCCCACGTAACGCAGGCCGGTTTGGTTCATGCGGGATTCAACATAGCCGGAGAGCTGATCTTCCGCCTCATGTTTCACACGCTCACGCCGGAGGTCGCGTTTCACCTCGATCACCGTTGAGCCGGCCTCAACATCAATGCGCCTGCGATCTCCGACGGGTGTTTCAAGAGAGACATCCTCTAGATCACCAGGCTCAAGCTCAAAAGGTGCCGATAAAATGAACTGGCGCACATCCGCTTGGATCTCCGCTTCGGTGCGCCGGGGGTTCCGTTGGACCAGCCTGTGGAATATCTCTAGCAACTCGCCAGTTTAGTAGATTGCGGCAGATTTCGTCTCAGGCGCGGGACACGAGATTCAATAGTAGCGACGTTCAGTCCGGGGCCGTTTTCCGGGCGAAGGGAAAAGGCAGCGAGCTTTGTTCTTTGAAGGCGCGCCGATCAGTTCCGATAAGCGCCCTTTGCTTCGCCAGTCAATTAGTCTGGTTTGTCGAGAAAATTCCGGGAGTAATGCAGAGGCGTCGCTGCCCCCTGCATTTCGGTCTTCGGCCCGTTGCGCAGTTGACAGAGACCGGCAAAATCTTTACCTTTGAGGCATGGAAGTACGCCTCTCGCCGGAACGCCAGGCACAACTGAACGACTATGCCCGGCGGCACGGGCAGGACCCCGCCACCGCGCTCGATGACGTTTTGGCCGACGCACTCGAATGGGAACAGCAGGACTACCAGGAAGCGGTCGAAGGCATCCGGCGGGGATACGCGGATTTCAAGGCAGGACGCACCCGGTCTGCTGAGGAGGCCTTCGAGGAACTACGCGAGAAGCATGGCCTTCCGCGTTAAACATACCGCACAGGCAGACCACGATTTAGACATCATCCTTGAATGGTTGCTGGAGCAGCAGGCCGGCGCGACCGGCCTGCGGTGGTTCCAAAGACTGAAGAAGGCAATAACTTCGCTTTCCGAGCTTCCCGAACGCTGCCCACTCGCGCCGGAGAATGCGGAATTTCCTTTCGAAGTACGCCAGCTTCTCTATGGTCGAAAGCCGCATCAGTACCGGGTGCTGTTTACCATCGAAGCCGATATGGTGGTCATACTTCATATTCGCCACGGTCGCCGCAGGCATCTCGGCGAGCCGCATTAGAAGCTCCGTTACCGAGGGTGCTTGCTTTACCTGGGGGCCGGTTTTGTGGCAGGGTCCCAATGCTCGGCGATCTTGCCGTTTTCGATCCGGAACATGTCGAACCAGGTCGAAGTGTACTTCTGTCCCTTGTTTACTGGATCGTCGTATTCGCGTACGAACGAAAGTGTGACATAGTCGCCTTCGGCCTGAATCGCCACCAGGCCGGCAAGCGTATCGGGGATAGGCTTGGGTCCACCAAGCTTCACGAAGAATTCCTTGAAGCCCTTGATGCCGGTGTCGGCGTTCGGGTTGTGCTGGATGTAGTCGTCCTTCATGTACTTCTCCGCCTGATCGAGACGGAGCCCGCCCAGGACGATGCGGTAGAAATCATAGGCGAGTTTTTTGTTCACAGCGAGCTTCGGGTCGCGGCTTTTCAGCATAGCCGCCTGGTCTTTCGCCGGGACCACGGGCAGCGCGGCGAATAGCGGAGAGGCGATCACCGCCAACGCGAGGATGTGAGTGAATCGAGTCATTGAATTGATTCTACGCGCGAATGTCCGGGTGTGTTAATGGCCCGAATGAGAATATGTTTGTCCAGGCGATGCCACTTACGACCTTCCAGGGAACCGGCGGCAAAGGGCGACCGCCGGCGCTACCAAGACTCCACGAACACGCAAAACGGGTCGCGTCCGCGCCGCCGCTGCAAAAAGCTCCTTGATTTGTAGTGGCGGCGACAGCGCCCTTTGCGCTTCGCTCGACCGTGGCGAAGGCATTCCGCACGAAGAGATACTGCGGGAGTCCGGTTTCGATGCTGATGAAAACGCCGTCTTCCAGTTTGAACGCGACTGACGCGGCGCCGCAGGCATCGATACAGTAGAAAGTTGACAGGTTCGCCGCTCACACTCCCGATTCTCGCGACCATCGTGGCCATCACGTCCGGGGCGCTGGCCGTGGCGTTGCTGGGCCATGCGAAGCACACGCGGGTCCTGATCCCGCTCAGCGGCGGTTTGCTGATCGGGGTTGCGGCGTTCGGCCTGGTGCCGGAATTGGTGGTCGATATCGGATGGGCGCGCGGTTTGCTGCTGGTGGCCTTCGGATACGCGGTCTTGAAATCGCTCGACCGGTTTGCGTTTCCGGTCTGTCCCTCGTGCGCGCACGATCATAGCCACGAGACCTGCGATGAACCGCTGCACGGTTTTGCGGCGCCGCTGCTGATCGCGACGGCCATCCACGCGTTCGTCGATGGCTGGGGACTGGTGGCGGTACAAACCGGAACGCGCACGCCCGGGGAGGGAACGGCTTTCGCCGCGGCGTTGATCCTGCATAAAATACCGGAAGGGCTCGCGCTGGGCGCCATGCTGCGAGCGTCGGTGGATCGCGCCGCGACGGCGTTCGCGTTGTGCGCGGCGGTGGAACTGGCCACCATGGCCGGCGGGGCCACGGGACTCTGGTTGACGCCCGCCGCGTGGGTAAATTATCCGCTGGCGATTGCGGGCGGGACGTTCCTGTTCCTGGGAGTTCACGCGGTCGATGGCGCCTGGAAACGCCGGGGCGCGTGGCCTGCATTCATTCCTGCACTGGCTGGCGCAGCCGGGGCGGCGATTCTGCAGCAGGGACTGCGGATCGCGGCCCGATAGGCACATTGATGACTCCGGATCCTGATTCGCCGTATTTGACCGACGCGTCGGGTTATCGCGGCTCGGCCGAACGCGTGTTCGTGCCCGAATCGGAGACTGAAGTTGCGGAGATCCTGCGCGAAGCTACGGCGGCGCGAACGCCGGTGACGATTGTGGGAGCGGGTACGGGGCTCACGGGCGGACGCGTTCCACATACGGGTTGGGTGCTTTCGCTTGAACGACTGCGCCGGATCGAGATCCATCCCGGGTATGCGATCTGCGGGGCGGGCGTGTTGCTGCGGGACCTGCAGGCCGCGGCGGGTGCGCGCCAGTTTTATGCGCCGGATCCGACGGAGAATGGTGCGTCGGTGGGCGGGTCCATCGCGACGAATGCCAGTGGTTCACGGAGTTTTCTTTATGGCGCTACGCGTCGGCACGTGCGCGCGCTGCGGGTGGTTCTGGCCGATGGGAGAACGCTTGAGCTGAGGCGCGGGGAGAAGGCGCCGTTCGAGATTCCGGTTCTGCCCGCGCCGCATACGACGAAGAATACAGCGGGCTATTATTTGCGGGCGGACACCGATTATATGGACCTTTTTATCGGGTCCGAGGGGACGCTGGGCGTTGTCATGGAGGCTGAGTTGGCGCTGCTGCCTACGCCGAAGTCGCTGTTTACGGGGGTTTTATTTTTTGAATCGGACGAGCGTGCACTCGAGGGCGTGGAGGCGTGGCGTCCGGTGCCCGGGTTACGCATGCTCGAATATCTCGATGTGGCGTCGCTGGAGTTGCTGCGGGCGCGTTTTCCGGAGATCCCGGCTGAGGCGCGCGCTTGTCTGCTTATCGAAAGCGATAAGGAAGAATGGCCGGAGGACTTCATGGGTATGGAAGCTTCATGGTTTGCCACCAGCGCTTCCGATCGCGAGCGTTTCCGCCGTTTCCGCCATGCGCTACCGGAGGCCGTGAACGATTTGATCCGGAGGCGCGGCCTGACGAAGATGGGTTCCGATTTTGCAGTGCCGATCGCGCGCAATCGGGACATGCTGCGGATTTACCGCGAGACGCTCGATCGGGAATTTCCGGGGCAGTATCTGATTTTCGGGCATATCGGCGATGCGCACCTGCATGTGAATGTGCTTCCTGCAAACGATGTGGAATGGCAGCGGGCCAGTGGGCTGATGACGGAATTCGCTTGCAAGGCCGTGGAATTGGGCGGGACCGTGTCCGCGGAGCATGGTCTGGGGAAACGTAAGCGCCATCTTCTGGAGATTCAGTACACGAACGCGGAAATTGAAAAGATGAAGGATGTGAAGAGGCTGCTGGACCCGAATTGGCTGCTCGGGCCTGGCACGTTGTTTGGGGATTAGTCAGCGACGTATTTCCACGAGCAGGACCCAGGAGCTCACGACACCCGACACAAAGGAAAACACGAAACCCGGCACGAGCCAATACAGTGCGCCGGGCGCTCCCATCAAGAGAGCGATTCCCGCCACACAGAAGGGAACGGTCGCAAGCTGGCTCAGCATGGTCCTTAGCACAATCCACCAGCGAGGATGATCGGCTTTCAGCATCAGATAGCGAATTTGCGTAGTAATCGGGGCAACCCAGAAGAACACGCCGATAACAAGGAACTCAACTGCAAGGATCCGCTCAGGCTGACCTGGAACCAACGCTACCGTAGATATGAGAAATACTTCAAGAAGTTGCAGAACCGATTCAGCTGCACGTCCCGGCAGACCAGGATACGCCAAAACTCTGTCCAGATTGATTGAGACGGCGACAAACACCAAACCTATGAGCGTGGCGGCGGCCCCAGCCTCCAGCGCCAGCAAAGTATTCCAGTCAGTCATAGGGCAACGCGACTATAGTCGCGTCTCCAGGTTCCCGAGATCTTCCTCGGTGTTGTAGAAGTGCGGGGAGACACGCAGATTTCCGTGTCTTGCGGCTACGATGATTCGTTCGCTCGCGAGACGCCGCGCGAGCACCGATGCGTCCCGATCGGGCCAGTGCGCCGCTACGATATTGGTGTTCTCGTTCACTACGGTTGCACCGGATCGCCGCAGGATGTCCGCCGCAAAGTCCGCCAGTTCCAGCACGCGCCGCTCGATCCGGTCCGGGCCGATCTCAAGCATCATCCGAACCGATTCCCGCATTCCATACAACGAAGCGAAGTTGAGCATCCCGCCTTCGTATTTCTCCGCCGCTTCGGGCATCTTCGGTGCGCCATGGCGGAGTTCGTCGACTGATCGCCAACCACGGTCGCTGCGCCATCCGAGGACCGCAGGCCGCAGCTTTGGTCGTAACTTCGGTGAAACGTAAAAGAACGTGGCGCCGTTGGGACAGAGCAGCCATTTGTATCCATCGACCGCGAACATGTCCGGTTTCACCGACCGGATGTCGAAGGTGAGCGCGCCGATACTTTGCGTGCCATCCGCGTAAAGCAGCGCGCCTGCATCATGTGCGAGCTGTGAAATACGCTCTACATCCGGACGGTAACCGTTTGAATAATTGACCGTGCTCGCCAGTACGGCGCGCGTGCGTTCGGGTAACGACTCGATGCTGTCCAGCTCAATCAGCTCCACGCCTTGTTGCGCCAGCGACGCCGCGAAGTAATACTGATTCGGAAATTCATCGCGCAAGGTCACGATGCGGTCGCCCGAATGCCAGTCCATGCCGCCAAGGAATAGTGACAACGCCGACGCCGCATTCATCGCAAACGCGATATCCTGGGCGTCGCAATGGATGAGCTGCGCGATGAGTGCACGCAGTTCATCCATGTCGTCGAACCATTGAAGGAAATCCGCGCAGGCGGTTTCCTCGCGCCTTGCGAAGTGCGCATCAACGGCGTTGCGAGTGCGCGTGGGTATCTGGCCAAACGTTGCCGTATTCAGCCACGTCCAGTTCCGCAGAGCGGGGAACTCAGCGCGCAGGGCCGCCCAGTTCATTTCATTCGCCCGACCAGACGGCCGCGGCAAATTCCTCGTCGATGGCGCGCCGGAGTTCGGTCACCGCATCCGCCACGGGGATATCGCGCGCAGAGCGAGTCTTGCGAACAACCAGTTCCACCAGGCCCTGTGCGAGTTTCTTGCCGATCGTAATCCGGTAGGGGACGCCGATCAGGTCCGCGTCCTTGAACTTCACACCGGGGCGCTCGTCACGATCGTCATAGAGCACATCGATTCCATCCGCGAGGCAGTCGTTGTAGACCTTGCGCGCCGCGTCGCGCAGGGCCGCATCGGCATTGTTCACCGGCGTGACGATCACCGTAAATGGAGCGATGGGCGCCGGAAGAAACATGCCTGCATCGTCATGGTTCTGCTCAATCGCAGAGCTGAGAATGCGCTCGATGCCGATCCCATAAGATCCCATAATCGGCGTGATTTCCTCGCCGTTCGATCCGAGCACACGCAGGCCCATGCTGTCGGAATACTTATATCCCAACTTGAAGATGTGACCGACTTCGATGGTCTTGTGCAGCTTCAGCTCGGCCCCGCAAGCCGCGCAGGCATCGCCACTATTGACCTGGCGGATATCGGCGAATTCCGGCTTGAAATCGCGGACGGGCGTGACGTTGCGGAGGTGGTAATCGTTCTTGTTCGCACCCGCGATCATGTTGCGGCGCGATTCGAGGGCAAAGTCGGCAATGATCGGCATCCTGGTAACTCCGATGGGGCCGAGCGACCCGGGATCCGCTCCGAACCAGTCTTTGATTTCCTCGGGGCGCGCGGGCCGCACTTCCAGAGCTCCACCGGCGGCTTGCGCGAATTTCGTTTCGCTCAACTGATGGTCGCCGCGAAGAAGCGCGAGAACGGGTTTTCCATCCGCCACCATCACGAGGCTCTTCATCTGAGATGTCTCCGGCAGACCGGTGAACTCCGCAACCTCCGCGATGGTCTTACGGCCCGGCGTGTGGAACTCCTCGGGTGCGTTCTCGGTATCGGGATCGTCAATGTTCGGCGGCACGGCGTAGGAAATCGCCTTCTCCAGATTCGCCGCATAGTGACAGCTGGGGCAATTGACGACCAGGTCTTCGCCGGCGTCCGAAGCCACCATGAATTCCATCGACTGGCTGCCGCCCATCGCGCCAGAATGCGCTTCGACCGGAATGACTTCAAGACCGCAGCGCGCGAAGGTCCGGCGATAGGCCTCGTAGTGTTTTTTGTAGGAAACGTCGAGTCCCTCGGCGTCGAGATCGAAGGAGTAGGAATCCTTCATGATGAACTGGCGCACGCGCAGCAGACCGGATTTGGGACGCGGCTCGTCGCGAAACTTGGTCTGGATCTGATACCAGATCTGCGGGAGTTGTTTGTAACTGCGTAGTTCGCCGCGCGCGGTCGCGGTCATGATTTCTTCGTGCGTCATGCCGAGGCAGAGATCGCGGCCGAAACGGTCTTTGAGGCGGAACATGTTGTCGCCCATGACGTCCCAGCGGCCAGACTCCTGCCATAATTCCGCCGGGTTCAGAGCGGGGAGAAGAAATTCCTGCGCGCCGATGGCATCCATCTCGGAGCGCACAATCTGCTGGATCTTGAGCAGTGAGCGTTGGGCCAGGAAGAGATAGCTGTAGATGCCCGCGGCAACCTGCCGGATGTAGCCCGCGCGCAGCAGAAGCTGATGGCTGGGAACCTCCGCCTCGGCTGGGTTTTCGCGCAATGTGGGGATGAAGAGCTTGCTCCAGAGCATATTGTAGAGGGAGAATTCAGTTTAACAATGACTGCAATCATGAATCGGATAGCGATGACGTGTCTGGCGCTCGCGCTGCTGCTGGCGGGTTGCTCGTCGTCGAAAACTCAGGAGTCTGCTGCGTCCGCGAAACAGTATCAACTTCGCGGCGAAATCATGAGCCTCGATCCCAGCGGCCATGTCGCAACCATCAAGCACGAGGAGATCAAGGGTTTCATGGGCGCCATGACGATGGGTTACCCGATCAAGGATCCGGCTGAATTTTCGAAACTCACCGTAGGCGAGCCGATTACCGCGACGGTCTATGTGAGCGGCGACGATATGTGGGTGGGGAATATTCAGAAAGATTCGGGCAAAGACTCCGGTACTGCCAAACAGCCGTAAGATTTAATCCTCAGCTAATGTACGCTGGAAGCATGAAATGGTTACTCGCGGCCCTGCTTGCCGCGTCAGTCGGCGTTGCTTCAGCCCAGCAAAGCCCTCCCGCGCAGACGTCAGTCACAATCGACGGGAAAAAGCTCACGATCAAATACAGCGCGCCCTCGGTGCGCGGCCGGAAAATCTTCGGACCGGGCGGACTTCTTTCGAACGATCCGACTTATCCGGCGTGGCGCGCGGGGGCGAATGACGCGACAGCGTTCCACACCGATGCGGATCTCGATATCGGCGGCCTGCGGGTTCCGAAAGGCGATTACACGATTTACGTGTGGGTGGCCGATCCCGAAAACTGGCAACTGATCATCAATAAAGAAACCGGCCAGTGGGGTCTCAGCTATAACGCGAAGATGGACCTGGGCCGAATCAAGATGACGATGAGCAAGCCGCCCGCCACGATCGAAACCTACAAGATGACGCTTTCGAGCACGGGGCCCAAAACCGGCAAACTGGAACTGGATTGGGAGAAACATATCGCGTCCGTGCCGATTATGTTGAAGTGATGTATGTGCCTGTGCGGAGGCCTGGTATCCCTGTTTCATGCGGAGACTGGCCGTGCGGCGTCGAATCCGGCGTTCGTAATTTGCCTTCCTTTTGGAGGAGACGCGACTTGAAGTCGCGTCTCCCTTGTTGCTACGCGCGCGAAATGAATGCGCGCGCGAAATAAAGAAAAGTTGGAGCGCTCCACCCGCATGATTCCTGTCATGCGGAACAGCCGTTTTGGTTTCTCGGACGGGACCGAGGCCGCACCAATAACGGGAGCGCCTGCCGCCCATTGTTTCTGCATTCACCGCACATTGCCTCGAGGAGTATACGGCTTAGCGACCAAATACGTCATGGGTACGATCTGGTTCTCGATTGGAAGTTAACACCGTGCGCGGAGAGTTTGAATATCGAGAGAGAGAAATTCCTCGTAAGTTATTGATAAAACGTATGAAAAATAATTGTCACGCGCCGTGATTGTGGCCTATCGGGGTTACGACATCAATCGCCATCCACATCAATCCGCCGGCCAGATAGACCGCTGCGCCCATATAGAGGATTGCGTTCCAATCGTGATGAGTAGATTGCAGAATCAGGCCTGCAGCCAAGCCATAGAGCGCGCCGCCCAGGTTGCCCATCATGTTCATCGTGCCTGAGACTGTGCCGGACCAGTTGCCGCCTAAGTCGGTTGCGGTTCCCCATACGATCGGCATGGTGAGGTCATTGCAGAAGCTTGAAAAGGCAATGGCGAGGACTCCGGGAACCGGTGCGTGAAGAACCGTCGCAAGCAGCAGCCCTCCGCTCGCGCCCGCAAATCCAATGCAGCCGAGGATCTTGTGAGCGCGCCCGGCGTTGCCCGTCCAACGCGTTAGAGGAGCGGCGATGAGGCCCGAGGTCAGCGCGCCGAGTCCACCGAAGAAGAGCGGCAGTACTTTGAGCGCCGTGCTTTCAGCGGGTCCCGTGCGGAAGCGTTCGTCGACGAACGTGGGCGCCCAGGTGATCAAGAAATACCATTGGAAGACCAGGGCGAAGTACTGGCCGCAGAGCAGCCAGACGGTTTTCGATCGGGCGAATATTCCCCATGGGGTCTTGCCTTCGGCGGCCTGCGGGAAATGCCCGGGCAATTGGCCGCGCGAACGATACCAGCGATGGAACGCGACGGCCCACGCCACGCCGAACACACCCAAAACCGCGAACGTTTGCCGCCAGCTCAAAAAACGGAACAGGATCGCCACCAGAATCGGCGTGAATGCTCCGGCCCATCGGGCGCACAACCAGATGAGTCCTTGGGCGCGAATTCGTTCCGAGGGCGGGAGCCAGATGGAGAACATTCTGCCGATGTTCGGGTAGCAGCCGGCCTCACCCGCGCCGAACAGCAACTGGCTGAAATAGAGCGAGGCAAAATTGAACGCCCTCCCGGTAACGGCCATGAAGAGCGACCACCAGATCGCGATCCGCATGAGCACCGGGCGCGGTCCGGAGCGATCTCCCTGGTGGCCGCTGGGAATTTCACAGAATGCATAGGCTGTCGCGTAGGCGCTGAAAACCAGGCCCATCCCGGCGTCGGTCAGGTGGAGGTCGGCTGCGATTTTCCCACGGGAAAGCGAGAGGACGACGCGATCGATGGACGTGACGACCGAGAGCGCCGTTCCGAAGGCGATGACGCCGTACCGCATGCGGGTGGTGCGCGTTGTCGGATTAGATGCCATTCATAGTCTTCGAATGATAACGTGGGCAATTCATGAGCTTTCGCGACGTATCGGACAATCTCCGGCAATCGTTTCGCGTTTTGGCCGACGGCAGGCCGGGCGGAGACGTGCTGGAGCTTCCCGGCATCAGCATCGCGTCGCTGGGCGTGATGTTTCAAATGTTCAACGCCGCGTTCGTGAGCGCGCCGGTGGAAACCCAATCGGAGCTGGAAGAACGCTTACAAACAGCGCGGAGTTATTTCGATTCACGCGGGCTCGACTGGGCTTTGTGGATCTGCGAGGACTGGCTGACGCCGGGAGTGCGCCGGAAACTCTCGCGTACTTGCGGGATGTACGGTTTGAGATTGTCGTCGGAAATGCCGGGAATGGCCGCCGACCACATCCAGCCGCCGCAACGCAGGCTGCCGGAGCTGGAAGTCCGGCGCGTGGAGGCGGAGGCGAGTTTGAACGATTTTCGCGCGATCGGATCCAACTGTTTCCATGTGCCCATCGTCTGGTTTTCCGAAGTATTCGATGAAAGAGTGGCGACGCGACAGGCTTTTGTGTGCTGGGTGGGGTATCGGGATGGAACGCCGGTTGCGACCGCTGCCAGCGTTGCGTCGGAAGGCGCGCTCGGAATCTATAACGTCGCAACGTCGCCGGAATACCGGAAATGCGGATATGCGGAAGCGATCACGCGATACACAATCGACGCCGGTTTGCGGGAAGGCCCTGCCAGCCGGTTTGTGTTGCAATCGACTGCGGCAGGGCAGCGGCTCTATGAACGGATGGGCTTCCGCCCGGTGACGCGGGTGCTGGTTTACAACTCGGCGCGCTAGGATCGAACTGGTGCCTCTGCGACGCACGATCCTTTATCTCTCGCGCCACAAGGCATTGCGGGACTGGGTGCAAACGTCGCCCGCGGCGCGCAAATTATCCTCGCGGTTCGTGGCTGGGAGCCGGCTCGCCGATGCGCTTGAAGTGTGCAAGACGATTCGCGCGGACGGAATCACGGCGACGCTCGATTACCTTGGCGAGAACGTGAAGTCGCTCGACGAAGCGGCCGCGTGCCGGGATACGTATCTCGGGATGCTGCACGCGATGCAGGACGCGGGCGTGGAACCGAACGTCTCGCTCAAGCTGACGCAATTCGGGTTGGATCTCTCCGAATCGGTGTGCGCGGAGAATGTGGGTGCGCTCGTGAAAGCCGCGGCGGCGATCGGCGGGTTTGTCCGGATTGATATGGAATCGAGCGAATATACGGATCGAACGCTGGTACTCGTTACGCGGCTGCACAAGGAGTGGGGCGCGTGCGGGACCGTGATCCAGGCGTATTTGCGCCGCAGCGTCGCGGATATCGAATACCTCGAACGCGAGCGAATTCGCGTGCGATTGGTTAAGGGCGCGTATCTGGAGTCTCCGCCGATTGCGTTTCCGGACAAAGCGCACGTGGACCAGAATTATCTTGCGCTGGCGAAATCGCTATTGACGAACGGTGAATATCCGGCGATTGCCACGCATGATGAGCGGATTATTGAGGCTGTGGAACGGTTCGTGTCCGAGAAAAATATCAGCCGCGACCGGTTCGAATTTCAGATGCTGTACGGGATTCGCAGGGATCTGCAGCGGCGTTTGGTGAAGGAAGGATACCGGCTGCGCTTGTATGTGCCTTTCGGCGAGGCCTGGTATCCGTATTTCATGCGCAGGCTTGCCGAGCGCCCGGCGAATTTGTGGTTCTTTGCGCGGAATTTGCTGCGATCGTGATGCACTCAGCATCTCCGTCGCGCGGCGGAGTGCTAAGGGCTGGAAACGGGGAGCGAGCGCGCCCCGGAGTTGACGTAACGGAAAGGATTCTATCGGTCATGCTCCGGCCCGTATATCCACTGATCCCACGACAGCCTCCTGCCGGATCATCACCGATAGAATCCTTTCCGTTATTATCATGCGTTACCGGACAGAAGATCGCCAACCTCTGGTCTCTCCCGGGGTTATGCGTCGTGGCCTTCGTAGACCCGGCTGACCTTTTCGCCTGGACCGTGCCAGGAGACGTTGTCGATCAGGCGGGTCGACCCTAGCCATATCGCGCCCGCGATCAACACCGGTCCTTCGATTCGCTCGATCGGCGTGAGGGTTTCTGAATCGCTGACTTCGAAGTATTCCACGCGCGCTTCCGGATGCTGCGCGAAGATCGCCATTGCCGCCTGGCGTATGACCGTGGTTGATCTTTCGCCCTTCTCGATTAAGGCGCCCGCCGCGCGAAGCGCGCGAGACAGGATCGGTGCGATCTTGCGCTGTTCCGCCGTCAAATGCTTGTTGCGGGAACTGAGGGCCAGACCATCCTCTTCGCGCACCGTCGCGACGGGGACCACGGTAACCGGAACGTTCAGATCCGCAACCATTCGCCGGATGATCGCCAGTTGCTGGGCATCCTTCTCGCCAAAATAGGCGCGGCCCGGTTGCACGATATTGAACAGCTTGAGGACCACAGTCGCGACGCCGCGGAAATGTCCCGGCCGGTGCGCGCCGCAGAGGTGCGCGCTCAATGCGGGCGATTCGACAAAAGTCAGCTGCTCATGCGGGTAAAGATCGGTGGCAGAAGGCGCGAAGACGAGATCGACGCCATGGGAATCGCACAGGCGCAGATCGTCTTCCATGGTGCGCGGATAGTTCTCGAGATCCTCTTTGCGATCGAACTGAATCGGATTCACGAAGATACTGGCAACGAGGAAATCGTTTTCCTTCCGCGCGATTTCGAGCAATTTCGCGTGGCCGCGGTGCAGCGCGCCCATGGTCGGCACGAGTCCGATAGATCCACCTGGAGCGCGAACGTGGTGGAGCCGCGCGCGCAGTTCGGAAATATCCGCAATCACCTCAGGCACGGGGAAACGTTCCCGAACGCACTTCTTCCGAAAAAGATCCGACCGCGTTGGTAATCGCTTCCGCGAGGTCGGCGTACTGCTTCGCGAAAGGCGGCTTCGAAGCCCCGCTCAGGCCGAGGATGTCGTGGGTCACCAATACCTGGCCGTCGCAATCGGGACCCGATCCGATGCCGATTACCGGTATGCGCAGCTTCCGCGTAACGGCACAGGCCAATTCTTTTGAAACACATTCCAGCACGATCGCGAAAGCCCCCGCATCTTCGAGCGCGACTGCATCCGCGATCAATCGATGCTGTTCTTCGGGAAGCGTCGCCTGCTTGCGGAACCCGCCCTGCGCATGCACCGATTGCGGCTGCAATCCCAGGTGCCCCATAACCGGGATCCCCGCGGAAACGATTCGTTCGATCGTCGTGACGGCGGGACCGCCCCCTTCGAGCTTCACCGCCGATGCGCCGCCGTGCTGCATCAGCCGTCCGGCGTTTCTCATGGCTTGGCCGATACCGATCTGATGGCTCAGGAACGGCATATCGGCCACGACAAAGGCATGGGGCGCACCTGCCAGGACGGCACGGGTATGCCGCACCATATCGTTCATGGTCACGGGAATGGTGGTGTTGTAGCCCAGGTCGACCATGCCCACGGAGTCGCCGACCAGCAGCATATCGACCGCGCCGCTGGCAGCGAGAATGCGTGCCATCCACGCCTCATACGCGGTGAGCATGACGATCTTCTCGCCGCGCTCCTTACGGGCCTGGATATCGGGAATTCGTGTCATACCGTTCGTTCTTTATTCCTGCCTGCCGAGCACATTCTCGAGCTCGTGCGCTGCATTCTCCTGTAACCCCGCACGCTCGGCAATCGCGATCGTTCGCAGACCCGCCGCCTTATAGAGCCGCTTTGTTTCCGGCGAAGCGATTTCGAGCGCCGCAAGATGCCTGCGTATGGTACCAACGTCTCCTCGGCGGATGGGGCCGGTGAGCGCCTTCTCCGGTCCGCTCGACAGGACGTTATCTATTGTCGCGCGAAGGATCGGCCCCAACGCATCCAGGGCAGCGGCGCGGTCGATCCCCGCGATTTCCATGAGTTCCAGAGCCGCATCCACCAGGGTGACCTGGTAGTTGCAAGCCATCACCGCGGCAGCGTGATAATGCTGCCATCGCCGCGGGTCGATTGCCAGGGGTTTCCCTTCGAGCTGAACGATCAGATCCAGCGCCCATTCTGCCGCCGACGCATCACCCGCAAAGGCGTACGTTGCGCCGCGAAGGGTTTGAACGCCACGTTCGGCGGAAGGCACGGTTTGCAAAGGATGGAGCACGCCAACGGAATTATTGGCCCCGCGAAGGGCGTCCAAAGCTTCCGGCCCGGCCGCGCCGCTGGTATGCAGCACAACCGCGCCGGTGAGGCCTGCGGCGGCGAGCCCGGCAGCGACTTCAGGGATGGCGTCATCGCTCACGGCAATCAGGATACGCCTGAAATGCCGGGGCAACTCACTCAACGCGACGGTTTGGGGTATGGCAGATTGATGCAGGCCGATGAATTTCGCGGCCTTTCCGGTGGACTCCCCGCAGCGGCCGGCAACAGCGCCGATCGGCGAGAGCAGAGCGCCCAAAGCTTTCGCCATGCGGCCTGTGCCCACGATGCCGATCATGGGAGGATTCGTCACTGCTCTTGGGATGCCTGGCACGTCCCAATTGTCGCGTGGAAGTTTTTGTCAATAGCGCAAAGGGCGCAGACGCGCAATGTCACTTAGTTTTGTGGGGCGGGACCCCCGTCCCGCAGCCGACGACCTCGTCGGCTTTTTCAGTGTATTGATTCTACGAGAGCCGGGCGAGGGCGCCCGACGCGGCTCAGGGGAGCCGCCCCACAGAATTTGTGCATTTTGCGCGTGTTCCTCAAAAAGCAAATCGCAGCTGCAACTCCAGCCGGCGGTTGCCCGCGTTTTCGGAAAATCCCTGGCCGTTGGGGCCACCTGCTACCTGATTCGCCAAGCCAAACAGCGGCGACGTGATGTCTCCGATAATGGGGCCGGCGTTGGTGTGATTCAAAAGATTGCGGGCCGATAATCCCACCGTCAGGTTATAACGGCGCGACGCGGGATTGGTGAAGAGAGACGCGTTCGGCGCGGCCGGCGATGTCTCAGCGCCAAAGCCCCACGTTCTGGTCACCCGCAGGTTGAGCTGCATCTGGAAAGGTCCGCGTCCCGCGTTGCGGCCCAGAATCTGTTCTCCAGGCGTGGGGTTTGGGTCGAGCAACCCATAGGGAGTCTGAATCAGGCCCGGCTTCGAGGGATCGGCATCGATCCCCGGCCGCGCGTTGAACAGCGTTGTGCCGTACCCGTCGCTGCCGGTCGTGATATTGAAAGGGGCCCCGGTCTGGAAAGTCAGCAAAGGATTGAAGCGCACGTTCCACTTCGTATTGATGGACCCGCCGAACAGGATCCGGTGCCGGATATCGTTGGCCGCGGGACCGTACTCACCCGAAAAATTGTAAGGGTTGGCGGGGAACGTGCCGAGACCGTCAGTGTTGCTCATGGATTTATTGAGAACGTAAGTGGCAAAGAGCGAGACGGCCGCGTTCAACTTCGAGTTCAGATTGAAACTCAATTGGTTCTGGTTATAGAGCCCCGAAGACGTTACCAGGAAAATCGGGCCCTGTCCGGGATACGGATAAACACCCGTACCCGGTCCGGTATAGTTGAGCAGCGCGTTGATGTCCTTCGACCAGAATTCGTGGAGCCCATGAATGTTCGTGTAAGTGGTCGCGAGCGTGGTATTCGGCCGCAACTGGCGCTCGATCGTAACAACCCCTTGCGTCAGGTAAGGCGACTGCAAATGCGAATCGATTTCATTGGTCGATTGGAGCGAACTCGAACTCAGCGATGCGACGGAGGGGATATCGGGAAAGAAACTCGGGTTGGTAACGACGTATTGCTGCTGGGTAACTCCGTTGTAGCGGAGTGCCGTAACGGAATCCGCGAGGGCTAAACGAATATAGAAGATGCCGTAGCCGCCGCGTATCACGGTCTTGCTTTGCCGGTTAGCCGTGGCGCCGGGCGCCCAGGCGAATCCGAAGCGCGGGGCAACATCGAGACGATCGTGGATATTGGTCTGGGTCTCAAAACGCAGCCCCAGATTCAGCGTGAAATTGGGCCGGATGCGCCAATCGTCGCCGGCGAACTCCGAGACATCGAAGCGTTGGGCATTGGTTTGAGGATTCCCGGTGTTGATCGTGAACTGCGAAGGCCCGGCGCCCGGCTCGTGAAGCAGCGTTTGCTGGTATTGTTCGATGCTGGTGAACGTGAAGGTCCCGTTGAAATTCTGCAGCCAGTAACTGTCGTCCGTCATCAGGCGCAGGCGCCCACCGAAGCGAAAAACATGCGTGCCGTGGACGATTGACGTAGTGTTGTTCAATTCGGAAGAGGTCTGAATGTCGCGATTATGAGGGGTGGACGCAGAGCCCCCGTTGAACGCGCCCAGCACCTGTATGAACGGGCCCGGGGTGTCGGCGGTCGTCGCATAACCCCAGCGGAAAAACTGGAAGCGGGTTTCGCTGACGAGCGACCCATGAACTGAAGTTTCGGTGAACTGCGCGGTGTCGAAGTTATTCGTAAGATGATATCCGCGTGAGATTAAATCGAAAGCCCCGATACCTGCATCCGTGATACCTACGCGCGTAAATGTATAACTGAATCCGAAAAAATTGTTCTCGTTCAATTGAATGTCGAGGTGGGGCCGGATCAGGAACTGCCGCTGTGGAGTTTTTATGACGCTGGTGAATGGAGTAATGGCGAGCGTTGCCGGATCGAGAGTAACGCCATTGCTGACGGAGCCGTTATCCACCGCCTGGCGCTCCAGATTGAGCGTAAACGAAGCGCGTTTATTGATGGGCCCGCTGAAGCTGTTTTCCGTTTCCTGGAGAAGGAAAGGAGCTTTCTGTGTAGCGTAGGGATTGCGCGAATCCCATGCGTCCGAAGCCCAGTTGTATGTGATGTTGGCGTGATACGCATCGGTGCCGGGCTTGGTAAAAATTTCGATCCGGCCCAGACCGATCTTGTCGTATTCGGGCGCAAAAAGATTTTGATTGAGTCTGACTTCGCGGATCGACTGTTTGGGAGGGAGTTGGCCGCCGCTGAATCCGTCGACAAAGATTTGATTCCCATCCGGACCGGCCCCCGGTCCGGCGAGTGCCTGGAGATCCGCCTGCAGATCGTCGGGATCGTCCGACAGGGACTCGAGATCGTCGCCTGTGAGAACGGTGGCGCTGGCATTCGACGACGCGTTCGTGCTGATCGCGGGCCCCGCCTCTTCGTTAACCGTCACCTCGGCCGCTGTAGCCGCGACTTTGAGCTCCAGGTTGACGGTTTGCGCGCCGGGCCGTAACGTCACGCTGATCGGGCGCGGCGTGACGAGTTGCGGGGCGGAGGCGGCTATCGAGTAACTTCCGGTGGGTAATCCTGCCAGAGCGTAGGTGCCATCCGCGCCGGTATTGGCCGTTTTGGTGAAACCCTGAGGGCCGTTAAGCGTGACCGTTGCGGCCGGCACGATTGCGCCGGATTCGTCCGCCACACGCCCGCTCAGAGCCGCCGTCTGAGCGAAAATGCCCGGAGCGCCCGCCAGAAGAATAACGAGGACCGCGAAAAAGTACATGAAAGCTACAGGTATCTATTATGTATCGGGCTCTGAATCACGGTGAGTTAACGATGGTATACGGAGTTGCTTGCAATGTCCTGTCGCTCGCAATGTCTTATAGTGGAGAAAGAGGAACCTGACGATGTTTGCGGATCTCAAACATCACGTGCGGTATTGGGGATTTCTGCTGCTGAAGTTCGTCGGCGCGGCGGCCGGTGCGGGATTCGCGCTCTGGTTCCTGAATTTGTTCTGGGCCCCGCATACCCGGCTCTTCCACCTGGCCCGGTACCAGTTCGGTTTCGACCTTCTCTACACCACCCTCGTCGGCGTCTGGTTCCAGTTCTCGTTCGGGCTTTTCTATCTCGCTATCCGCGACCAGCGTTACCGTTGCCGCACCTGCCTGCGGCGGCTTTGCATGCCGATTGAAACGGGCTCTTGGGGATATATGCTGCAGTTGGGGCGTCCGCAGATCGAATACATTTGCCCCTACGGGCACGGCAAACTGAACGTGGAAGAAGTACAGATCACAGGCACGGTCGCACCCGCCTGGACCGAGCACGGCGATCTTTGGGAAGAGCTGTTCGCCGCGAAAGAAGACCGGGACAGCGAACGGTGAAGCTTCCGCTCTGGCGGCTGGTGCTGGGTGTCTCCGTTCTTGTCGCGATGGTCGCAATCCTGCTCACGCTAATGCCGGTTTATTTCGAAAACTACCAGTTGGGGCAGTTCGTCCGGCAACTAGCGCGCAATCCCGATGCGCCGAATGCAGAAGACGATAAGCTACGCGCGGCTGTCGTGGCGCGAGCTCGCGAGCTCGATCTTCCCGTCCGGCCCGGCGACATTCAGATCGCCCGCTCGGAAGGCAAGCTGCAATTGGAGACGAAGTATGCCGTGCAGATGGATTTTCCCTTATACCAGGTCGATCTGCATTTCCACGCGAACGGGGCCAGCCGCTAACAGCTGTCAGCATCTTTGCAAGCCGCGAACGCAGGCGAAAACGCCTACTCCACAAGAAAACTCAACAACTTACGACTCGTGTGGAGTAGGCCTTTTGGCCTGCGCCTTACTTTCTGTGAAGTCTGTGAAACCGCTAACCCGCATTTCTCACACTGGATTCCTGAGTCGAGAAAAGTGGGGCGGAAAGCCGACTTCCAGTCCGATTATCTCGCGGAACGCGCTCACAACCGGGCGCGGGAGATCGCGCGCGATGTCGATCTGCGCATGGTGGCGCCACCGGACTTCTTCACAGTGAACGGCGAGCACATCCGGACCACTCGGGGGGACCGGAATCGCCGGGAACAGGATAGCCGTTTGCCCTTGCCGGGCGCTTTGCTCACCCGGAAGTGGAAAGGACGGACCCTCCTGGTTGAGGTCCTGAAGAATGGTTTCCGTTTCGAGAACCGGCACTATTCCTCGCTCAGCGCCATTGCGGCAGCAATCACCGGCACGCGCTGGAACGGCCTGACATTCTTCGGGCTTTCCCGCCCCGCAGGTAAAGAGCAGAAGGAGCCGAGCCGTGCGAAAAAGTAATCCGGATACTCCGGAGTCGTCTCCTGCCCGTCTGCGCTGCGCAATTTACACGCGGAAATCGACCGAAGAAGGCCTTGAGCAGGAATTCAACTCGCTGGATGCACAGCGCGAAGCTGCCGAAGCATTCATCCTGAGTCAGCGGCGAGAAGGATGGACCGCGCTGCCCGAGTTCTATGACGACGGCGGCTTCACCGGCGCCAATATGGACCGGCCCGCCCTTACAAGGTTGCTCCATGCCGTCGAAGCGGGCGAACTGGATTGCGTCGTCGTGTATAAAGTCGACCGCCTGAGCCGGTCACTGCTCGACTTCACCCGGATGCTGAGCGTCTTCGAGAAGCACAAGGTGAGTTTTGTCGCGGTGACCCAGCAGTTCAACACCAGCACGTCGCTCGGCAGGCTGACGCTGAATATCCTTCTGAGTTTCGCTCAATTCGAGCGCGAGTTGATCGGCGAGCGCACTCGCGACAAAATGTCGGCTGCCCGGCGGAAGGGGAAATGGGTGGGCGGGTGCCCGGTGCTGGGTTACGACGTTGACCCGGGCGGCGGGCGGCTGATCGTGAACGAGGAAGAGGCCGAACGCGTACGCGCCATATTTGCGCTGTTCGAGGAGCATCAATCGGCCCTCAAGACGCTGGCCGAGATCGAGCGGCGGGGCTGGCGGCTCAAAAGCTGGACGCGCCGGACGGGTCAGTTCCGCCCGGGCGGACCGTTTGCGCTCAATTCGCTGCGGCGGCTGCTCACCAACATCTTATATACCGGCGCCGTCCGGCATAAGGGGCAGCCGTATCCCGGCGAACACGCAGCCATTCTAGCGCCCGGTACGTGGGATCGCGTGCAGAATCTGATAACTCATCGCGGGGCAGTAGCGCGCGGCAAGTTACGGAACAAACACATGGCTCTGCTGAGCGGCCTGCTGTTTTGTGAATCCTGCGCGACGCCGATGGTGTATTCGTATTCGGGAAAGAACGACCGCAAGTATCCCTATTACGTGTGTCTGAACGCGCAGCGCAAAGGCTGGGCGGCGTGTCCGGCCAAATCGCTTCCCGCGCGCGCTATTGAGGAGTCGGTTCTGGGGCGGATCAGGGAAGCGCAGCGCGGGCTGTTCGATCCCTCCGGGTGGGAACAGATGGATCGTGCCAGGCAGATCGAGGCGATTCAAGCCGCGGTGGAGCGGATCGGCTATGACGGAGTCGTACGGCAAATCTCCATCCGGTTCCATCCGGCTGCGATCACGGCGACCGGTGAGGAGGCACGGACGTGAGCGGCAACCAGCAGGTTACCTACGCACTGGACTTTCGGACTGGCAAGCAGAGTGATCGGAAGAACAAAACCCTCTCCTCGCTTCTGCCGGACGGCGAAGTGGCTGGCCGCTCTGTTCCGCGGATCGCCCGGCTGATGGCGCTCGCCATCCGGTTCGAGGGGTTTCTGCGGGATAAAACGATTCAGGACTATGCCGAACTGGCACGCTGCGGCCGCGTGACGCGAGCCCGGATGACTCAGATCATGAAGCTGCTCGATCTGGCACCGGACATCCAGGAGCAGATTCTTTTTCTGCCGCTCATCAAAGGCCTCAACGAGAGAAACCTGCGGCCCGTTGTCAGCCGGATCGACTGGCACGAGCAACGGCGCCTGTTTCATAAGATCTGCGGATTGAAGGTTTGTTCAACTGATTCGCCTCCCGATCCGCTCCTCCGTTCCGCGAAAGTCAAGCTCGTGAAAGCTTGAAGAATTGACTTGCCTGTCGCCTGGACAAGAGTGATTCATGTGGTGTGCCCGGCTGGACCGGGACCGAAAAGAGACAACCCTATGAACGCTTTCACGATCGACTCAGATAACAACATCACTGTGCACGCGACCCGCAAGGCCGCCCGCGAAACGGGCGCAGGCGTCTTCGATACCGCAGAAAGCCTTGCCGAAC
Source organism: Bryobacteraceae bacterium (assembly GCA_049516355.1). Classification (GTDB taxonomy): domain Bacteria; phylum Acidobacteriota; class Terriglobia; order Bryobacterales; family Bryobacteraceae; genus BOG-234. The sequence continues at coordinate 34,529 of JBEKTF010000034.1, forward strand.
TCATCGGTCCTGACACTGCGAGATTGGTTGGTATCTGGAACAGCCTGACAGGCGTTGCGCCGGTGAAGAAGTTCCCCAGCAGGGCCGTTGCCGCCAGACGCATTTTCGCCGAAGTACAGAAGCTCGCCGCGCCCGGCGCCGAAGCCCCTGAGGCAACGCGTGCGCCCGTAACCAAGTCTACGAAGAAGCCGAAAGCGAGGAAGAAAGCTGAAGTCGAACCGAAGGCGGGTAGCAAAAAGGAAATCCTTCTCGGGCTGATCTCCCGCAGAAACGGTGCATCTCTGGAGGAGCTGACCGCCGCACTGGACTGGCAGAAGCATTCGGTCAGAGGTTTCATCGCGACACTCGGCAAGACGGTAAACATCGAATCCTTCAAGACCGAACAGGGCGTGCGGACGTACAAGACCTCGCAGGCAGACCAATAGCAAACGGAGAGTTAAGAAAAGCGAATAGTCAGATCTTGCACACCAACGAGCCGGTCCTTCCCGCGAAGGACCTGCCTTTTTTTCATTCAGCCGGCAGTCGGGTATTCAATCTGTGACCATGAAC
>JBEKTF010000035.1:0-34957 GCA_049516355.1 Bryobacteraceae bacterium
CTTTGGACCTTCGGGTCCCGCTGAGCTCGAAGGCGGTCGCAGCCACGGCGATTAGTTCATTCTCATCCGACAGGACCGGCGTAAAGCTCCACAGCAGCTCTGCGGCGCCGCCACCCGGCACCGGTAAATACGCTGTCCGGATTTGCACCGTCGCGCGGCCCGACGCAGCCCTCCGGATCGCATCCCTTATCGCCGCGCCTCCTGGCACTGCGGCGTCGCATGCCTCCCAGAGAAAGCGTCCGCGCATTGGTCCCGGCCCGGACGTGGGCCGGCACAGAGGGCTCGCCTGCTGGATTCTGCCCTCGGCGTCCAGAATCAGATAGAACGCGCCCGCGGCTTCCGCTACTGCCGCCGCGCACCGGTTCTGTTTCTGAAGTTCGAGGACGACCGAGCGCTGGTCTGTCATGTCGACAAAACAGCCCGTGTACCCTGCGTAGGTGCCGTTGGCGAGGAATCTTGGATTTCCGCGGGCCAGCATCCAGCGGTATTCGCCGTCGTGGCGCCGCATCGGGAACTCTATCGCGAGTGGTCTGCGTTCCTGGAACGCGTCCCAGTAGGCTGCTACAACGGCTTCCCGATAGTCGGGATGAAACGGGTCCGCAAACCCGTCTCCCACCTCTTCTTGCAACGTCCGGCCGGTGAACTCCAGTAATGTGTCGTTGACAAACGAACGGGTGCCGTCCACGCCGGTGTATACAATCAGCAACGGCACGGCGTTGGCGATGCCCCGAAAGCGGCGTTCGGCTTCCTGGCGCGACAACTCCATTTCCCGTGCCTGGGACGCCATCATCCGCAGCTCCATCTTCCCGGACAGTACGCCGGCTAGTTCCACCAGTGTTTCGTGGTCCTCTCGCGAGAAATCGGGCCGTAGCTGCACATCCGCGATTACCAGGAGACCAAGGTCCAGCCCCTCGCTCGAACGCAGGGGAGCGCTTGCTGCAAACTTGATTTCCGCGCCAATGAATCCGGCGGCGGGGAATCCCGACAGATCCGGCCACCAGCGCGGTATGGCGAGCAACTCGGCCAACGGATATGTCGTGAGAAATCCCCAGTGTTCGCTTCCGGATCCGATCCGCGTGACGACCGTGAGATCCGTGCCCAACAAGGCCATATAGGCGATCGGAACGCGGAACAAGTGCTCCACCAGCCTCGTCATGCGGAGCAAACCGGCATGCTCCGGTTCATCCAGAAGGTTCTGCCGGCCGGGAACGTCAGCAAGCGGGTCCGAATCTGTTATCGGTGACATATTCTGCTACTGGTTATCGGCGGGAAATTTCAGGAACTTTAGCATCGAATCGCTGCCTAAGGAATTGTCCCGATCTGCCGATAGACCAACAGGCACCCGTGTGATCTCGATCAAGAAGTTTCTTTCCCAGGATAACGAAGCGGAGCGCGCACGGATGCACGTGGTGCGTATTCTGGTCCAGGGAATCGGTCAGCACGCCGTCGCGGGCGAGGCCGACGAATGCGTGCGGTTTCGCGAAAGCATACAGGAAGTGTCGGATGCTCTTGTGGATGACATAACGCCGGCGGACCTTCTGGTGCATGCGGGCTCCGTTCTCAGCGCGCTCGAAAATCATAACCGCCGGACGACCAGTCGCCTCCGCCTCCAGCAAGTGGAACTGCAAAACATGCTGAAGATGCTGACTTCCACGGTGGGCATCGTCTCCGCAGTCAGTGAGGCTAACGTCAACCGCCTGAGCGAAATCGAATTGCAGGTTGCCTCAGCGTCGGCACTGGATGATGTCCGCATGATCAAGAGCAGGCTTTCGGACTGTCTGGCCGACATCCGAAGGGAAGCCGAAAATCAGCGGAAGGAGACGGGAGCGACCATTGAACAGCTCAGCCAGGGGCTGGATGAAGCCCGGAAGCGTTCCATAGGCATCATTGAGAGTCCGCAGCAGGACGCTGTTACAGGGCTACCTCTCCGGCCCGAAGCGGAAATAGCGCTCGTTCAATCCGGCAAAGGGGGAGCCCAGTCTTATGTCGCGGTGTTGGCGCTGGATCGCCTGCAGACCGTGAATCTGAGATTTGGCAGAGAGGCAGGCGACGAAGTTCTCGTCGAGTTTTCCCGCATGATCCGGAAACAATTGCCTCCCGAAGACCGGCTCTTCCGCTGGAGTGGAGCAGCACTGCTTGCTCTTCTTCCCCGGCCGGGTAGCATCGAGCGCGTCCGCAGCGAGATCGGCCGCATCATGGAGACCAAACTGGAGCACACGATCCAGACACCGTCTCGCAGCATTCTGCTGCCGATAGGGGCGCGATGGACTGTGTTTCCGACGATGGCCGCTCCACGCCTGATGTACCAGAAAATCGACGCTTTCGCGGCTGCCCCGATTCCGCGCGATTAGCCGGTCTCTGCGGTAGGGCGGCCTCGTCCGCAGTTCGACCCCCTGGTCGGGCCGGACGGGAGGGTCTGAAGCGTGGTGCCCGCCCGCCACTACCTCTTCAAGCACGAACGGTACCGCCGTGGAGTTATTGCCGGCGATTCCCTGCAGCCGTTCGGATTTCGGTGGAAGATGCAGCTGCAGCCCCTCCACCGTCAACTTCCGGATTCGCCTCGGATACCGGAAGAAGCCCACGAGCCTTGCTTCGATGGTGAACCGCCGGATTTCGATCATCGGGGCAGGTCCTTGCGTCCGCGTCATCGCAGAATGAGATTGTCGCCCGTCGCGCACACCAAAGGAAACAGCGAAATCCGGAAATTGCCCAGTTCAACTTCGCTCTTGTAGCGCTCCTGCAGGGTCGAAATTACGTATTGCCACGCCACCGGCTGAAAGCGCAGGATCGATATCCAGACGGTAGCGGTCAGCGCCGCGAGAGCACCAGCGGCTATCCATAAAACAATCCGAACGCGGCGCGACAAGCTCACCGCTCGAATTCAACAGCAAACTAATTGCCGTTTGGGAGCCGGTGAGAGCGCAGACGCGCCCGCGCCGCAGGCGTTGGCGGTTTCAATACCTGATTCAATAAAGCTTCGACCTGAGTTTCCGGAATCGCCAGTGACACGTTGACCGCCGAACCGCTCGTGGTTACGTCGATTGCCTGGAGCAATTGGGTCAGATCCTTGAGTTGGGCGTTGTTTCCACCCATCGCGGATACAAATGTCACTCCGAGCTTGAGAACGGCGGCCAGCGCCGTCGCGTTCTGAACGTCGCTTAGCTGCGCTTGCCCCGTCATTTGTATGTTCGCGGCGAAACTGACACCGCCGCTGAACGATTGAATATTCTTCAGAATCGGCAGGGTCTGCGCCGCGGGGCCCGATGACGGCGCAACATTCGGGGGCACCAACGAGGCGACCGAGACCGAGCTTACCAGCCATTCATCCTCCTTCGAACTGAGCTGGTTCACTTGCGCGGCCAGGGCCGGATCGATGGCAACCGGTGCTCCGCTCGACGCTCCGTTCCGATCGAGCGCCGCTTCGACAGCGGCCTGATCGCTGAAAATCGCGATGGAATCGCCGATGAAAGCGAGCGCCTGGATGGTATTGGTTTTCGGATTCGTACCGCTGAGCAGAGTCGCGCCGTTGTAGCTTTGAACCTGCACGTTCGGAAGGTTCGCGGTTGCCGCGGCCACGATCTTATCCACATTGAAATTCCCGCGCACCAGTAACAAGCCGCCTGGCCGGGAAGGATCGGCGTTACTGGCAGCCAGCACTTCCGACACATCCCGAAGCGGATCGAATCCAGTCGCCGCGATGAACTTCTGCGGTCCTACGCCGAGCGTCGCAACCTTCGCAATGATGAACTGGCCGAACGGGCTTATACGGGTGCTGCCGGCGTTCACACCGGCCAGAATCTTCGCGTCCGGCATGACCATGCTCATCAGCTGAGAATCGGCCGCGGACGCCGCCGGGCCAAAGACAGCCAATGCCGCAAAAACCTTCAAAAGAGTGGTTTGCCGCATAAAGTCTTCTCTGATGCTAACGCAACATCGAGACGCCGGCTGCAAACTTTCGTTAACCTTTTTTGTCGTTACTCTTTCTTATCGATACGAAAATCGTCGAACGATGCCACCGTTCCCGCTCGGGTCCAAAGGCCTGTCTTCCCTGGCGCGATAAGCGAGTCGTCGGTGGCGTCGAACAACTGGCGATTCCCCACAAACACGCGAAAGTGCGGACCCCTGAAAATCACCTTGGCAACGTCCCATTGGCCCGCGCGAAGATCGTGCGGAACCATCGATATCGTCCGCATCCTGCCGTCCTGCACGCGAAACAGAGCAACGTTTTTTTCGTCGACGCTGAACCGCAGCAGGTAATAGTTGCGCTGGTCCTGATACCGCCAGACCATGCCGGCATCCTTGATCCGCCGCGGTCCGTTCGCAATCTTGAATTTGACGCTGAGATCGCCGTCGCGGCAAATGGCCTTGTCGAAAATTGCCAGCGGAGAATCGGCATCGGCGAGTGTCGTCGAGAGTTGTTCAAACACGTTGGGACGACTGGGCGCGGTTGCGTCCTGCCTGGCCTCCCAGCGAGGAATTTGCGTCGTGCCGGTGGCGGTGATGGTCCAGTTCGGCGGTAATTTGCCGGGCTTCTGATTGTCGAAATTGACGGCGTCGCCCCCGAGCCCGAATAAATTGAATGAAATGAGTACCGCTACCGCGCGTGTGAGCAAATACCAGTTTAATGAAGCGTGTTCGTCCGGCCGATCTGCCGCAGGCTGCGGACCGGTATCTCGACCCACCAGCCGTTGCGTTTGCCCGAATCTTCAAGCGAATTCCATACCTCCCGCGGGACGTCGACAATCAAGCCGTTTCCAAAATCCGCGCGGATCGATTGCGGCCTTTCGACGATGTGCCGCAACACAGCGCGGATCCTGTTCTCACCCGGCTGCGTCGCCAGCTGCAATTCCTCCGGGCGCGCGCACACGGCCACGCGGTCGCCCTTGAAGCACCCTCGCAGGTGCGGCCCGGACAGCTCTTCATCGAGCATTCGCAACCTGCTGGTTTGCCGCCCGGGATCGAGCGCAATCACCTCAGCCTCGTAGATGTTGAATCCTCCCAGCAGCCGGGCGGCGTCGGCAGTACCGGGCGTGCGCAGCAGTTCGGCCGGCGACCCACGGTGGACAATCCGCCCGGCGTCGTAAATCAATACCCGGTCCGCCAGCGCAAAGCACTCTTCCAGATCGTGGGTGACGAGAATCATGGGGATGCGCAGGCCGGCTCGCAGTTCCTGAATGAGCGCGTAAAGATCCGCGCGCAGAGCTTCGTCGAGGCCGCGCGCGGGTTCGTCGAGCAGCACCGCCTGCGGGTTCGCGATCAGGGCGCGTGCGATCGAGCTGCGTTGTTTTTGTCCCCCCGAGAGCTCGTGCGGATAGCGCCCGGCCATATCCGTCAATTTGAACCGTTCCAATTGCTCCGCGATGCGCCGGTGCCGTTCCAGACGGGGCAAGCTGTGTGCAGCGAAGGCCAGGTTCTCGCGCAACGTCATATGCGGGAAGAGCGCGTAGTTCTGGAAAACATACCCGCAGGTTCGTTCCTGCGGAAGCAGGTTGACACCCGATTGGGCGTCGAACAGTATCCGGTCGTCCAAAAGGATACGTCCGGAATCGGGTTTGACGAAACCCGCGATCGCATCCAGCGTCAGCGTTTTGCCCGACCCGCTGGGCCCGTAGAGAGCGGTCACGCCGGCGCCTGCCTCGAACTCGACCTCGAGATGGAAGCCGGCCGATTCCGGTCCGGGTGGAAACCGCTTGGCGATGTTGCCGCGAATCATGTCGTTTTCAGACAACTCATTCAGACAACCCCGCGGCGGCGCTGTTCGAGGCGATTGGCGAGAAAGACGATCGCCGCCGTGAGGATCGAGATCACGAGGACCAGCGTCCGCGCGACGAGCGTGTTGCCCGATTCCACGGCGTCATAAATAGCGATCGCGGCGGTTTGCGTGCGGCCCGGAATATCGCCGGCCACCATGAGCGTGGCCCCGAAGTCTCCCAGCGAGCGCGCGAATGCCAGGGCAGTCGCTGCAGCGATGGGGCGGCGCGCAAGCGGAATGCTGATTCGCCAGAACAATCGCCATTCCGAAGCTCCCAGACTACGCGCCGCGCGTTCGAAAGCACGATCGACATTTTCGAGCGCGGCCCGCGAAGATTTGACGAGAAGCGGAATGGCGTGTAGCGTCGAAGCGATCACGGCTGCCCGCCATGTGAACACCAACGGCGAACCCGTGATTTTTCCCCACGCCTCGCCGATCCAGCTCGCGCGGCCGATCACAACCAGGAGATAGTAGCCGAGCACTGTGGGAGGCAGCGCAAGCGGCAGAGTGGTCACTGCATCAAGCAGTTCTTTCCCCGTGAAATTCCGGTTGGCGAGCAGCCAGGCCAGCCAGATTCCCAGGATCAACGAGATTCCCGTGGCGCAGGCGGCAACTTCGAGACTCAGCCAGAGGGGAAACCAGTCGATCGCCATGCGTTTTTACGTTAAAGTCAGGGGCGGTTTTTCATTGTGCCATAAGACACCACCAGCGAGGCGGTAAAATTCAGTGTGACCAATTGGAAATCAACCGTCGGCAAAGTGATGCGGCTCGAAGAAGGCGATATCACGCTCGTTGAAGCCGACGCGATCGTAAATGCGGCGAATTCCCGGCTCTCGGGCGGAGCCGGCGTGGATGGCGCGATCCATCGGGCCGCGGGATCCAGCGTGATGACGGAGCTGGATGGGATCCGAGCCAAGATGGGGAAATGCGCTCCTGGTGAAGCTGTCGTGACCAAAGCGGGGCGGCTGAAGGCCCAATACATCTTTCATGCCGTCGGCCCTGTATACCGCGGCGGGGAAGAGGGGGAGGCCGATGAACTCGCATCGTGCTATCGCGAATGTCTGCAACTCGCGGCGGAACGCGACCTGAAAACCATTGCGTTCCCAGCCATCAGCACCGGCATCTATGGCTACCCGATGGACCAGGCAGCGGAGATTGCGGTGCGCGAGATTCGCAGTTTTCTCAACCAGCCGAGTTCGGTTGAGGAAGTGCGCGTGGTGCTTTTCGGGGAAGAGTCTCTGCGGACTTTTGAACACGCGCTGAAGCAGTAGTCGATTCGCATGATCGAATTCACCGCGCCCCCTCTCACGGCGCCCTACGGCAGCATTATCGGGGTAATCGAAGAAGGGTCCGGATCGCTGGGCAATCCCATGGGCACCCCGACGCACATCGCACGGCTCGGACCGGGCGATCCAATGCCGGATGTTCCGGGGAACTATATCCTCGACCACGCGCTATCCCGATCCGATGCCGTCGCGAAATCGCTGGCCGTTGCGCGCCTCTTGCAACTTCGCCGCGAGGGCGCGACCATCGCGCTGGTTTCCCACGATGAATCGCTTCTCGAAAGCTGCGCGGATGAAATCTGGTGGATTCGCGAGGGCGAACTGATTGCGCGCGGCGGTCCGTCCGAGGTGCTAGCGCTGTACCGCCGCCATGTCGCGGAGGCGCTGCGAACCGCCGGCAGCAACAAAGTGCCCCGCCTCGCTCCTACCATGCGCCACGGCGATGGCCGAGCGGTATTGGAGGGAGTGGAATTATTGGACGCCAACGGCGTGCCCGCCACGATTTTCCGCAGCGGTGAAGAGATGGCAATCCGCGTCACGGTCCGTTTCGCCGGCCCTGTTGCCGACCCCGTGATCGGCATTATGATACGCACGCGCGTCGGCTTGAATGTCTACGGCACGAACACCGAACTCGAGCAATTGAAGCTCGGTCCGGTGGAAGCAGGTAGCGTCGCGCGGGTAACGTACAAATTTCAGTGCGCTCTTTGCCCCGCCGACTATACCGTCACCGCGGCCTCGCACGATCCGGATGGGGTCTGGCACGACTGGATGGAGGACGCAGTCGGATTCACGGTTTCCGATTTCCGCTACACCGCCGGAGTGGCGAATCTGAAGGCGCGGGTTGAGGTCCACCTGGAACAAACGGCCGGCAATTACGGCCAATCGGCCAGCACGTAGCTCATCACGGCCATCGCCGCCGTGCATCGCCGGAAATCCTCGGGCACGATCTTGTCAAACGTATCGGCCTGGGTGTGATGGTAATCGAAGTAGCGCGCCGCAACCGTGCGCAGCCCGAACCCGGGCACACCTTCGGCCATCAACGGTTCGATATCCGCCTCGCCTTCCCCAGGCGCGACGTTTGACGCGTCGATTGGTTTGAGCAACTCGCCGATAGCGGTTGCCCGGTCCCGGATGCCCTCCCATCCAGGCCGATTACCCGGCGCCAGATCGAAGCCGACCGGTTTCTCCGCGCCCCCATCCATCTCGATTGCCGCGATGTGCTTGCTCACCTGCAGCCCGGCCCATTTGCGGTATGCAACACCGCCCCGCCCGCCGTTCTCCTCGTTCGTCCAGAAAACCACGCGGATCGTACGTCGCGGTTGCAGTCCGAGCTTCTTCATCAGCGCCACGGCTTCGAGCGCGGCCATAACGCCGCCGCCGTCGTCATGCGCGCCCTGGCCCACATCCCACGAATCGAGATGGCCGCCGATAACCACCACTTCATCCGGCTTCTCGCGGCCCACAATCTCGCCCATCACGTCTGCCGAATCGGCGTCAGGCTCGAAGTGTGCTTCCATCGCCAGATGCACGCGCACTCTCTGGCCGGTCTGCGTCAGGCGGTGAATCCATATCGCGTCTTCCACGGTAACCGCCGCGGTCGGGATCTTCGGATCCGATGCCGAATACTGCATCATGCCGGTATGGGGATCGCGCAGGCTGTGCGGCGTAATGGAACGGACGAGCGCGGCAACGGCTCCAAAATGCGCCGCGCGCGATGCGCCATTCATGCGGTAGCGGACGGTTTGATCGTAGCTGACGAAGGGTGCGTCATAGAGCAGATTTTCCCTTCCACGCCGCGTTTCCCAAGCTTCTCGAGTTCGTCGAAATTGGAAACCGCGACCACGTCGGCCGTGATTCCCTCCGGGGGGGTGGCCACGCTGCCGCCCAGACCGAGCATGAACAAAGGCTTCTCGAGAGGTTCCAGCATCGCGGCGAATTCGCGGCCACGCACCCAATGCGGCACCTTCACCGGAATCGTGCGAACGTTCGAGAGCCCGGCGTTTTTCATTTCTTCAACCGACCACGCGATCGCATTGTTGAGGGATTGCGATCCACTCACGCGGTTGCCGATCCGGTAGCAAAGGTACTCGAAGCGGTTCAATCCGGCGTCATCGGCCATCGCCGCGCCGATCAGTTTATTGGCGGTGTCCCGATATTCGTCCGCTGCAAAGGCAAGAGCTGGAATGGCGGCAAGCATGAGAACGCGAAGCCTCATTGATATATGTTCTCACCGACTATGCAGGGCTTCCAATTCCTCCAGCGTGCGCGGCCAGTCCGGGCCCAGCAGCCGCGAGAGGCCCCGGTCGGCGAGAACTTTTCCGCCCGTCTGGCATTTTGCGCAATAGTTCGTCTCGTTGTCGGCGTATCGGATACGCAGAACTTTCTCACCGCACGCGGGGCATGGCTGGCCGTACCGCCCGTGTACCGCCATCTCTTTGCGAAAGGCCGTAACCTTTTCCGGGAAATGGTCGCTCGCTTCGGCTTCGAGGTACTTCACCCAGAGTTCGAGCGTGTGACGCGTGGCTGCAAAAAGCCGCTCCCACTCGTGCGATTTGAGCTTTTGCGTCTGCGCGAGCGGTGAAAGTTGCGCGGCATGCAGGATCTCATCCGAGTACGCGTTGCCGATACCGCTCACCAGCCGTGGATCTGTGAGAGCGCGTTTCAACGTGTGATTCTCCGCGGACAGTGCGGCACGAAAACTGTTGAGATCGGCAGTGAGTACATCGATTCCACCAGGATCGAGGGCACACAGACCTTCTTCGCCGCTTACGATTTCGAGCGACGCCCGGCGTTTCGAGCCTGCCTCAGTGAGCGTCAGAGTGCCCTCTGGAAAGTCGAAAGCAGCGAGATTTTGCCGGCCCGTCAGTTTGACCTTCGGTGGACGCCAATGCAACCGGCCAGCGATCATCAGGTGCAGCACCAGCCAGAGATCGCCATCGACGCCGATTGCGATACGTTTCCCGACCCGCCGCAGTTCGCGAACCGTGCGTCCCTCTACATCGACGATCGTCGGCTGCGTGGTGCGAAGCAGGAACGGACTCAGCAGGCGGACGCGTTCGAGGGGCTGACCAACGATTCGCGGCTCCAGAGCGCGGGTGTAGGCGAGGATATCCGGCAGTTCGGGCATCTCACTCGAACTCTTCGCTCATCCAGCGCTCGAACGCATCCAGATCCTGCTTGCGGCCAAGGAAATTCTTGACGAGCACATTCGCCGACACCGATCCGCCGGGTTCGAGTACCTGATACCGGTAGCGCATCGGAGTTGCCCCGGCCAGCAGGTTCCGATGGTCGAACTGCACGAAGAAATCCTCCGCGATTTCTTTGTCCCACAGGTAGGTGTAGTACGCGGACGAATAGCCGCCCAGGTGCCCGAATGACGCGCACATGTGCGTATCCGGCGTCTGCACGGTGTAGCTGTATCGCGCGAGATCCCTCATGCAAACCGCGTCTGCATTCACATCCTCCGGCTTGTCCTTATAGAGGTCGTAGGAAATCGCGGTGTAGGCGTTCTGCCGCGTGGACCAGATCCCGCGCGCGAACGCCGAAGCGTGATTCATGCGCGTGACCAACTCTGCCGGAATCGTCTCACCCGTCTGATACTGCCGCGCGAATGACGCGAGCACTTGGGGACTGTGCATCCACTCTTCGAGCATCTGCGAAGGCGCTTCCACGAAATCGTTTTCCATCGTGATCCCGCTGATTCCCGCCCATTGCTGCTGCCCGCCGATAATCCAGTGCATCAGATGACCGAATTCGTGGAAGAACGTCACCACGTCGTCGTATTCCATCAGGCCCGGATCGCCCGGCGAGGGCGCAGGCAGATTGCACACAAGGACCGCCTCCGGAAGCTGCTTGCCGCGCACGCCATCGAGCACCGGAGCCATCTCGGCATGACTGAATTTCCCGGGCCGCGGATGCATGTCGAGATAGAATCGCCCGATCACTTTGCCCCGGTCGATGACATCCCAGGTCTCAACCGCCGGATCCCACGCCGGCACATTTTTTTCCTGCTTGAAGCTCAGATGGAAAAGCGTCGCGGCCGTGTCGAGAATTCCTTGTTTGACCTTCGGATAAGGAAGATACGGCCGCACGGATTGCGAATCGAAATCGAACTTCGCGCGGCGCACCTGTTCCGAGAGATACGAGATCTCGTAATCCGCCAGATCGTGCGCCGCGGGGTCCGTTCGCTTCTTTTCGTCAAGAAGCATCGCAAACTCTTTCCCTGCGACCGGCCGCGCGGCGGTATCGATCTTTTCGATAAAGCCGGCAATCCCGTCGCCTTTCACGATCATCTTATCGGCCGCGTTGTAATCGGCCCAGGAGCTGTAGCCCAGCAGCGACGCGATCTCGTAGCGCGTCTGCATCATGTTTTTCAACACGTCGGCGTTCTTCGGATACGCGCGGGAATTGAACGCCTGAAACAGACGCTGCCGGAGTACGGCGCTTTTGGCAAACTTCATCGCAGGCAGGTAATCCGGGTAATCCGTCGTGATCCGAATCACACCGTCTTTATCCGGCTTGTGGCGATCGATGTAGTCCTGCGGCATGCCGTCCAGCTCAGAGACATTCGTGACTGAAACAGTATTCGTGCTGTCCGAGATGTTGCGATCGAACTGGGATTGTTCATCCGTGAGCCGATCGTTGAGTTGCTTCAGCTTCGCGCGGGTGGCGTCGTCTTTATCCACGCCCGCAAGGCGAAACTCGAGCGCCTGCCGCTGGACATAGTAACGAGTCGCCGCATCGGCGTGCGACAGATCCATAGCCGTCAGCGCGTCGTAGACCTGGCGATTCAGGGAGAGCGCGGTGGCCGCCGCGCTTACCTTGCGAACCATGGCCGTCGCGTGATCGCGAAACATCGCGTCGGGATGCACCTGCTGCATCAGGCCCGCGAAATAGTTCGCACTGTCGAGCAACTGCAGCGCGTCATCATAGGGCCGCAGCGTGTTCTCGATAGTATGTCCGCCCTTTACAGCGGTAAGGCGGTCGATCGATTGCTGCGCGGCCACCAGTCTGCCTTCTTCGATTTTCTCGAACACCGCGACATCCGGTTTGGCGCTCCAAAGCGGCGGCTGGGATTTCGGAATTTCCTGCGTCCACGCGGATGCGCCGAGACAAAGCAATAGCAGAGCGAAACGGGCTAATGCTTGCTCAGACGCGCGACTCGGAAGGAACGGCATGTGCATATTGGTTTTTAGTCTAACTCCCGAACCCCACTGCTCGAAGTGTGATATTTGATAGGTGGACCGTCTTTCGACGCGTAACTGGTGTATCGCAATTTTTCTTCTAGCCTTCTGCGTCCGCGCGGCGTGGGTGCCCTTTCTCTCAATGGCTGAACTCACGCACAACACCATAACGCCCGACGGGCAGAGGTCGTTGGACGAAGCAATCAACATCGCTTACGCGATTCACGCCGGTGACGGTTTTGCCGATCCTTTTTTGGCCGGACTGACCGGCCCCTCGGCTCATTGCGCACCGTTATTTCCCGTTGTCACCGCGGGGATCTTCTCGGTCTTCGGCGCCGGCACGGGAGGAGCGATTGCGCGCGATCTGCTGAACATGGCGGGGTACAGCTTGTTGTTTGCGCTGTTGCCAATGTTCGCCGCCGGACTGGGGATGACGGCGGCGCCCGGAGTGGCCTCTGGGGTTGCCGCTGCGCTCTACCCGTACTACGGTCTCAGCGAAGTATCCCGCGGACGGGATGAGTGGCTGGCCGCGCTCATGGGCATGTTGCTCCTGTTGTATGCGCTTCGGATCGCCCGGGGCGACGAGCTGACCCGATCTTCCGGAGTGTTCTTTGGAGCCGGGTGGGGCGCCCTGATGTATGTACATCCGGCAATGGTCACGATTCTTCCGATTCACCTGCTCACGATCGTTTTTGCTCGCAAGCGGCAACCAGGCCAACTCCTTTCCTTCACCGTAATTTCATGCGCAGTATTTCTGCTCGCGATCCTCCCCTGGACGATCAGGAACCGGGTCGTGATGGGCGGCTGGATGTTCATGCGCGACGACCTGGGGCTGGAACTGGAGGTTTCAAACGGCGACGGCGCGACAGCTTCTGTCGTGGGCAACTTTGCCAGCCAACGGTTTTGCAGTATCCATCCGACCTGCAGCCGGGCTGCGACACTTCAGGTTCTGGAGATCGGCGAGTTGGAATTCAACCGGCAGGCCATGGCAAAGGCAATGTCGTGGATACGAAGCAATCCCTCCCGCTTCGGCGGGCTCACACTGCGCCGCGCCGCCGCATTCTGGCTCGGTTCGGTATCACAGCCGCTCGCGTTGCTGCTCAGCGCCGGGCTGTCGTTTCTGGGCGTGGCAGGGCTCTGGCTGATGTGGCGGATGGGCATGAAGATCGAGACAGCCCTGTTTGGGGCTCTCTGGATCGTGTACCCTCTGGCTTTCTACCTCATCCAACGCGTGGATCGTTACCAGGTGCCGATCTACCCCGCGATCCTGCTGCCTGCGGGATTCGCGTCTGTCACGCTCTACTTGAACTTGCGGAAGAGCATGCTCAGAGGATCGAAGAACTGATCGACCACCCGCTCCTTCAGCGGAATAATTCCGTTGTCGGTGATGTGAATGCCCTCGGGACAGACCTTCGTGCAGCATTTTGTGATGTTGCAGAGTCCGATTCCGTGCTCCTTCCGCAAATCGCTCGCCCGGTCATCCGTATCGAGCGGATTCATCTCGAGCTGCGCCGTGTAAATCAGAAACCGCGGACCGATGAACTCCTTGTGCATGTGGTGATCGCGCAGAACGTGGCAAACGTCCTGGCACAGGAAGCATTCGATGCACTTGCGGAACTCCTGCGGACGGTCGGCGTCGGCCTGTTCCATGCGCCACGATCCATCTGGTGCATCCGGCTTGCGCGGCTTGAATTTGCGTATGGTCTTCTTGACTTCGAAGTTCCACGAGACGTCCGTGACCAGGTCCCGGATCAACGGGAACGTTTTCATCGGTTCGATCGTCACCGGCTTGTCGAGAGGAATCTGATTGAGGCGCGTCATGCACATCAGCTTCGGCATGCCGTTGATTTCAGCGGAGCACGAGCCGCACTTGCCCGCCTTGCAATTCCAGCGCACCGCGAGGTCGCTCGCCTGTTCCGCCTGGATCTGATGGACCGCATCCAGCACGACCATCCCTTCCGAGATCGGGGTCGTGTAATCCTGGAACGCACCGGACGCCCGGTCGCCGCGCCAGATCTGAAAAGTCGCCGTCGCCATTACTTCATCTCCTCGATAATCTGCTTCATCTCGGCCGTCATGGGCGGCAGCGGTTCGCGCTTGAGTTGCATCGATCCATCCGGTGCTTTGCGGATCACCAGATTGAACTTCGCCGCTTCTTCGCTCTTGTCGGGATAATCGTCGCGGAAGTGGGCGCCGCGGCTTTCTTTGCGCTCGATCGCGGAGAGCGCGATGGCTTCGGAAACGGTGAGCAGATTGCGCAGATCGAGCGCCGTATGCCATCCCGGATTATATTCGCGATTCCCGGGAACCACCACGTTATCCGCCAGCTTTTGAAGCTCGGCAAGGCCGACGAGCGCACGCTCCATTTCCTCTTCGCGGCGGACGATGCCGACCAGGTCCTGCATCATGTCCTGGAGTTTGTGTTGCACCTCGTACGGCGGAACACCGCCTGTGCGGTTGAACGATTCGAGCGCCTGACGGGCAATCTCGTCCACCTGTTGCGGATTGATCTGGCCCGCCCCATTTTCCTTCGCAAACTTCGCGGCGTATTCGCCGGCCAGCTTGCCGAAGACGAGAAGATCCGAAAGGGAATTTCCTCCTAAACGATTAGCCCCGTGCAAACCGGCCGCACATTCACCGGCCGCGAAAAGCCCGGGCACGTCCGACATCTGCGTGTCTCCATCCACACGCACGCCGCCCATCATGTAGTGCGTGGTGGGGCCGATCTCCATCGGCACCTGCGTGATGTCGATATCGGCGAGCTGCTTGAACTGGTGGTACATGCTCGGCAGTTTGCGCTTGATATGCTCCGCCGCATTTGGAATTTTTTCCTTGATCCACGCGATATCGAGGAACACGCCGCCATGCGGACTGCCCCGGCCCTCACGCACTTCGCGTTGAATGCAGCGGGCGACGTGATCGCGCGTGAGCAATTCCGGCGGCCGGCGGGAGTTCTTGTCGCCCATCACATAGCGCCAGGCTTCTTCCTCGGTATCGGACGTCTGCGTTTTATAGTTGGCCGGAATATCGTCGAACATGAAGCGCTTGCCGTTGCTGTTCCGCAACACGCCGCCTTCGCCGCGCACGCCTTCCGTAACCAGAAGTCCGCGCACGCTCGGGGGCCAGATCATTCCCGTGGGATGGAACTGCACGAACTCCATGTCCATCAGGGAGGCGCCGGCGCGATAGGCGAGCGACTGCCCGTCGCCCGTGTATTCCCAACTGTTGCTCGTAATCTTATAGGCGCGCCCGATTCCGCCCGTCCCCAGCACAATGGCTTTGGCCGTGAACAATTTGAACCGGCCGCGCTCGCGATCGTAACCGAACGCGCCGGTAACCCGGCCCGCATCGGTCAGCAGCTCAAGGATAGTGTGCTCCATGTGCACTTCGAATCCGAGATGGATCCCGTGGTCCTGCAGCGTCCGGATCATTTCGAGACCCGTGCGGTCGCCGGTGTGGGCGAGCCGCGGATAGCGGTGCCCGCCGAAATTGCGCTGCAGAATTTTGCCGTCTTTGGTGCGATCGAAGATGGCGCCCCAGGCTTCGAGTTCGTGGACACGGTCGGGCGCTTGTTGCGCATGCAGCTCGGCCATCCGCGGATTGTTCAGATACTGGCCGCCGCGCATCGTGTCGGCGAAATGCACGCGCCAGTTATCGCGGTCGTCTACGTTGCCCATGGCGGCCGCCACGCCGCCTTCGGCCATGACGGTGTGCGCTTTCCCCAGCAGAGATTTGCAAATCAGCCCGACCTTGACGCCCGCGGCGGACGCTTCGATGGCCGCCCGCAAACCCGCGCCACCCGCGCCGATCACGATCACGTCGTAGTCAAACTTCTGATATTCCGCCATTAAAACAGTCTCCAGTCCGTCCAGATACCCATCGAACACATACGCACGTACAGATCGGCAAAACCAACCCAGAACAGGCTGAACCAGGCGAACCGCATGTGGCGCGCGTTCAGACAACTCACGCAGTCGTACGCTTTTTTGCGCGCGGGGGATTTTGAAATCACGTCGCTGATTCCGCCGATGAGGTGGCGCAGGGAATGGCAGCCTAACGTGTAGCTCCCCAGCAGAATTACGTTGAGCGTGAGAACCAGCGAGCCCACATTCACGTGGAAGCCATCCGGCCAGCCCGTGAAACCTTCCCACGCGTCTTTGGCGAGCAGCCCGATGAAGATCAACGCCAGATACATAAAGTAGCGGTGAATGTTCTGGATAATCAGCGGGAAGGAACGCTCGCCCAGATACTTTTTGCGGGGCTCTCCGACAGCGCAGTTGGGCGGATCGGCCCAGAACGCTTTGTAATATGCGCCCCGATAGTAGTAACAGGTGAGACGAAAGCCGCCTGGAGCCCAGAGGATCAGGAACGCGGCCGAGAAGGGCAGGAAGGCCGGGAACCAGTCCGGCTTCGGGCCGAACCAGGCTTGCGGCGATCCGAATAATTCGGGCGAATACATCGGCGAGATATAGGGTCCGAATCGATAGAAATCGCCTTGAAAAGCGGCCCATGTGGAGTACACGATGAAGGCGGCGAAGCCAAGGAAAACCACCAGCGGCTGGACCCACCACGTGTCCGGGCGCGAAGTTGCACCAAACCGCCCCTGTACGAGCGGCACATCAATCTGTGGCATAAGAGAATAAGTTTATCCGACGCCCTCTGTTGGACAGAAAAAACACTCGTCTACTTCATGTCACAAATGGGTGACATGAGAGGGAACCTTTATCTCAAGGCCAGCGAAATCCTCACGGCGACACGTTCGCTATTGAGAGGAATGATCGGCGCAGACAACAACCGCACGCGCATGCCGGATCGCGAAGTTTTCCTGCAAAGCCTGCCGCGCACGAAGACCTACAGCGGCGCGATCCTCGCACAAGACAGAGTCTCAAGTTATATTTCGGCTCAGCCTATCTTGCGGAATGCTACACCGTCTGCGGTATCGGGTCGAGTTGCTGACCCAGACTCTGCGCGCGGATATGCTGGCATATCATACTGGTACGAGAGTACGGCATGAAGGATCTTAAAAAAGTAACAGTGGTGCTACCGGCGGATCTTCTCGACCGCGCCACTCAAGCCACCGGCAAAGGCATCACCCCCACCATCCGCGAAGGCCTCGAAGCGATGGCTGCATCCCACACGTTCGAGGGACTCCGGCGTTTGCGCGGCAAAGTCAAACTCTCGATCGACGTTGATCAGCTCCGGCGGGATTAACGCTCCCGCATGAACGTCGTTTGCGTCGATACGAATTGCGTCATTGCCTATCTGGCCGGCGATGCCGCGGAGGATACCGACTTTTTGGACAAGCTCCTCGAGCGGCGAGCGGTGGCGCTCGCGCCTGTGGTTATTGCCGAGTTATTGAGCGACCCTGCCCTGCCCCTGAAAGCCGCGAGGTTGATCGAATCGCTCCCGCAGTTGGCGCTGGGCGATGACTATTGGCAGCGTGCCGGGAAACTTCGCGCCAACCTTGCCCGGCGCGGATATTCCGCGCGCCTCGCGGAGACGCTGATTGCACAATCGTGCCTCGACCACAAAGTCCCTCTGCTCACGAGAGACAAAGGCTTTCAAAGATTCAACAAAGTTGCCGGATTGAAGCTGCTCTAACTACTTTATGTGCCCGTGAGTGAAGTCGGTGTTGTTCTCTTCACACGAATACTCAATCAATTCATCGCCCGGCTTCATACGCGTAAAGATCCGGGTATTCTTCCACGGCTTCGTGTATGCCTTCGGGTCGATCACGGTCACTTCGTAGTTCAGGTGGTTGACATCGGCAAAATTAATTCGTTCGATGATATGCAGCTGATCGGTGAGCGGGTGGCCAATTGTGTCGATCCTTGTCTGTCCATTGGATCCGATCGTGTCGATGACGAGCGTATCGCCGTCCCACTTACCGATCGAATCTCCAAACCAGGTGGGCTCAAGCTGCTTCGGATGATCGCGGCCCAGCGCCACCACATGGAACCAGTTACTCTGCTCGAACAGCATGGCCAGGTACTTGCCATATTGAACGATCTGAATCGGATAACCGCCGCCGTTCATGGAGCGCATCAACCCGAACGGCAGGCAATGCCCCGTGTAATCGAACTTCGCCGGATCGTAATTCTTGAAGTCATTCGCGCCCCACTCCGTATACGGAAGCTCGGCGACGCCTTTCTGATCTTTCCCGTCCTTGGTGACATCCGGAACGAAAGGATGCTCCCAAAACCCGTTGAGGTTCGGTGTACCATCCGGCATGCGCGGAATCGCGGTGGATTGCGTCTTCGCATCCGCAGTCTCCGCGGCGACGCCCCGGACGGCCGATCCCAACAACCCGCAGAGGGCCGCTGCGATCGTAATTGCAATTGAACCCGTTTTCTTCATGTTTATCTGGTTACCGACTCAATTGTATATCCCCTGCAAATTTGCTGTAAACCAGCCTGGGCCGGGGGTTGCCTATCGCGTGTGCATATAACGCACCAGCCCATCTACATCGTCCCCGCTCAAAGTCCCTTCGAACGGCGGCATGGTGCCCCGGCCGTGCAGGATGACGTTGCGCAACTCGTCATCCGTTGCAGGCGCGCCACTGGGAAAAATCTTTCTCCCAAACAAACCAGCCCGTCTTCGAAATAGACCATCCAGGCGCGGTGGCTCCTGGATCAGATGCAGGTTCGTGGCGTCGTGACAGGGCGCGCAGTATTTTTGATACACGTACTGGGGCCGGTAGGCAGCCTGCTTAACCTGGGTTGTCCGTTGATCGCCACCAGAGCCGCCCGGAGAGCAGGCGGTAAGGAAGACGACGGCAACCAGCGCCATGCACTGCCTTCGACTGACCACGGTTGTCCTAATTGTTCACCGCTGCCGGGTTCTCGGCCGCGCTCTCCAATGCTGCGAGAACTTCGGCCGTCGTCCATTTATTCCCGGGCCATATCTGTTTCACAGTGCCATCGGGAGAGAGCAGGATCGTGTTCAGGCTATGGGAAATCTGCTTGTTCTGTTCGAAGTACTGGAGCCCGAAAGCAGAGGCCAGCGTCCGCAGATCCCCGGGACTGGTCGAGACGAAGTCCCAATGCGCAAAGCCGGATACGTCGCCTCGCAGGTAGGGAAATCCGTACTTACGCAACACCGCCGCCGTGTCATAGCCAGGATCGAGGCTCACGCTCACGAGATGCGTCTTCTGATAGACGGGTCCCTTCCTGGACAGGGTCTCGTGGATCTCCGCAAACCTGCTGCTCATCAAGGGACAAAAGTCGGGAAAGGGGCAGCGCGTGTAGATAAATGTAAGCAACACCGCTTTACCCTTGAAATCGGCGAGGTGCAGCGTCTTGCCGTCCTGATTGACCAACGCGACATCCGGTACCTTTTGATTCGGCAGGAGCTCGCGCGACTTCTTTGGAATGGAGAATAAACTCCGCCCACTCCGATCGGTAACAGTGACGTGTTCCAGCCAGTAGTTACTGCCGCCGTTCTCCACCACGACGACTGCCGTGATCCGATCGCCAGGCTGGACTCGTTGGAGCCCCTGCGCGTCTTTCACGGGATAGATCATTGTCATTGCCGGCATGAAGCCGGGGATCTCTTCGTTGTCCACCGTGACCTGGC
Source organism: Bryobacteraceae bacterium (assembly GCA_049516355.1). Lineage (GTDB taxonomy): Bacteria > Acidobacteriota > Terriglobia > Bryobacterales > Bryobacteraceae > BOG-234. The sequence continues at coordinate 19,794 of JBEKTF010000035.1, forward strand.
CGGTAGAATCATTCCTCGCCAGAAGCTGGCCCTTGAGCGAATACTGCTTGCGGGAATTCTGACAGCCCCCGATGACGGCGCACGCAGACGCGAGCACAATCAGGAAGACAGTATGCCAATGGAACCGCAAATCAGTCGCAGGCACCTATCATCTGCATGTCGGCGACTTCAATGGTCTTCTTTTGATAGTTCAAGACCCCTTTGATCATCACGGGCATGCCGGCATGCTGGGCCGCCTGTTTCTGGTCACTCAACTGATATACATCGTTGTTGATCACCAGAACATATTTGCCGCCCGCCCCCACCAGCTTTTGCACACAATCGCTTTCGGTCTCGCAATTGAGTTTCTTCATCCACATCCCGATGCTGTTGGTACCTGTGGCGGCAACCTGACTGGCGGTCAAATAACCGGTGATCCACCCGCTATAGGGGCTCTGCGCCCGCGCCGCGGAGGACGTGACAACGAGAAACGTGAGCAGCAAACCAGCCAGAAACGTTACGGCCCTTTTGATGTTCCGTTTTTCTCTCATTCGCCAGCCTCGCTATCGTTAATTATAGCTCCTGAAAGCTATTTCGTTGCTGCCTTACCCGTTGGCCACAGGACCCGCTGGTCTTCGCTCGTAACAGGCCCGATACCCTTGTAAATGAACTTCTGTATCCGCTGACCACGGTACGTCTCGGCAGTATAGATGTTGCCCTTGGAATCGGTGGCGATGCTGTGTACGCCATAGAACTCGCCGGGCTGCCGCCCACCTTCTCCGAAAGTAGTCAGGAGTTGGCCCGACTCACGTTCCAGAATGTGGACCCGGTCGTTTTCGCCATCCGTAAGGTACATATACTTCTGTTGGGGATCTCTGGAAAACGCGATCTCCCATGCCGAGCCCGATCCAAGAGTTTCCTTGTTGACAAACATTTCTTTTACAAACGTGCCATCGGTGTGGAAAACCTGAATCCGGTCGTTTTCGCGGTCGCAAACGTAAACCAGGTTGTCGACGGCCGAGATATTGACGCAGTGTACGGGACTGCGGAACTGCTGCGCGGGCGGATCGCCTGGTTTGTACGGCCCGGGCTCGACATCGTCCGGCTTGTGTCCGTAGGCACCCCAGTGACGCTTGTACTTGCCGGTATCCGCATCGAACACGATCACGCGATGGTTACCATAGCCATCGGCAATATAGGCTTCGTTGGTTTTCGGATCCACGAAGATCTGGGCCGCGCCTTTGAGGTTATCCGGATCGTTACTGCCCTTGCTCTGGTTCGGTTTGCCGATCTGCAGCAGGAATTTCCCTTCCTGCGTGAATTTCAGGACCTGGTTGTCGTGGAAATTCGAACTCGGCCCGGGCGACTCATCGCTGGCGGCGCCCTTCGAGCCGAGGCGGCGGCCGTTGGCGCCGATCCAGACATTGCCCTTGTAATCCACGGTGATGCCATGTTCCGAGGCGGGCCAGTTATAACCCGGCCCGGGACCGCCCCAGTGGCCGATGAGGTTGCCCGCGGCGTCGAACTCCAGAACCGGGGGAGCGGGAGCGCAGCAGGAGGATATCGGCGGATTAGTTGTCGCATGCACTTCACCCGGTTCGAGTGAGGCCGGGCGATGAATCATCCAGATATGGTCGTTCGCGTCAACCGAGACGCCGATGGTCTGACCGAGAATCCAATGGTTCGGCAAAGGCTTGGGCCAGAAAGGATCGACTTCAAAGCGCGGCGCCACCACCGCGGCCGCATGAACAGTGCGCCTCGAAATCGCCATCGATGCCGCGCCGAGCAGGACACTCAGGCCCACGGCTACCGCGGCACCGCGAGATAAAGTAAGCTTCATATATTTAACCTCAGTTTGAGTTGGCCGGAATAGCTACCCTTAATGCCGGTCCATAGTGTATTGCATTCCCGGCCCTTTGTCCACGGCCCGTTCTTCGGATCGCATGATAATCTGCTGTGCATGGCCTGGAAGCAAATAACAGGCGTCGGAGCCATCGCTCTGGCGCTTGCGGCGCAGGAACCAAAACCCACCTGCATCAAGTGTTCCGCGACATACATCGGTAACGAGGAAATTCAGGCGTATCTGGCGCTCGCGCCCAGCCGTGCCGCCAACTCCGTCGCCGATCAGCAGGTCCGCGCCGTTGACATCGGGAAAGGACACGTCGCTATCGGGGTGATCTACCGCAGCGGCGCACAGGCCGAAGGCTCCGCCGTCGCCGAGCACGATGACGTGAGCGAGGTTTACCACATCCTCGACGGATCGGCGACCCTGGTAACCGGCTCCGATATCGTCGGCTGGAAGCCCCGTCCCGCTGACAGCGAGTCGGTCAGGATATTGAACGGCCCCGGCGGAAACGGCGCGTCAATTCGCAATGGCGCAACTTACCAGCTGAAGGCCGGCGACGTGGTCGTGCTTCCCGCAGGCGTGGGCCATTTGTTCACAAAGGTCAACGGCCACATTCGCTACCTGATGGTCCGCATCGATCCCGACAAAGTGACTCCGCTGAAAGACCAGGCCGCATCGCAGGCCGACCTTCGCCAGCCTGCCAAATAACCCCGATATTACGCCCCGGCTTTCAACTCTGCGTAGACCTGTCCGACAAAGCGTGCGATCGTCTCGTTTGCCTGCGGCACTTTCGCATCGTAATCCGCCGTCGGCTTCGCCGCCATCACTTCCGGCAGCGTCTTGCCCTGCGCAACCAGCGGTGCGATCTTGTCCCGAATGGCAATGATCATGTCCCGATGAGCGATGAGTCCCGCCCTGTCGGTGATCTCACCATGCCCCGGGACAACCTTGGTCTGCGCATTGCAAAGCTTGATCGCGGTGTCGATTCCTTCTATCATTCCTTTGAGCGAGCCGCCGTTGGCACGGTCGATATTGGGATAACCGAGGGTCCGGACATAATCGCCGATCATGATGACATTGGCATTGGGGAACTGCACCAGCGTGTCGCCATCCGTGTGGGCTCTGACGATCGGAATCGCATGCACGTCCTCTCCATCCAGATGGAAGGTAAGTGGTGAGCTGTAAGTGACAACCGGAAGCGCGGCGGCCGGAGCACCGGGAGGAACGTTTCCGTTTGCCCCGGGCGACGGATGGATCAGACGATTGCGCAGTTCCTCGCGCGCGAAAATGACGACGCCCATCTTACCCAGATTTTCGTTGCCGCCCGTGTGATCGCCATGGACGTGCGTGTTGATCAGGAAACGAATGGGCTGGCTCGAGACCTGCTTGATTGCGGCCACGATCTTATCGGTCAGCGGCGCGAACTGGCTATCCACCATGAGCACGCCGTCCGGGCCCGTCAGAACTCCGATCGCGCCGCCCTGCCCATTCAGGACATAGAAATTCGGCGTGAGTTTTACGGTTTCGATCTGGACCTTGCTGAAATCGGGCGCCTGGCCAAACGCATTGCCAATGAGGCTCAACGCCGCCAACGCGGGAAATACCACTTTCATTACGTTCATTAATTTTTCTCCTTCATTGCCGCATTCATTTGCCGCAGCCCCGGGCTGCAGCGTCGAGATGATCGAACAGACGCATTACGCCGTCGTGGTCGAGGTCCAGAACGTGATCCTGATTCTCCTCGACACGGAATTGTACCGTATATCCTTTCTTCTGGAACAGCTCAGCTTGCTGCTTCATCGAGTCGCGCCAGTCGGTGTCGCGGCTTCCCGCATGCATGTAAATACACATCGGCCGCAGCGCCTCCACTTTGGCGCTGGTCGCATCGTCGAGCAATCCCGGAAAGCCCGTCACCGACCAGAAATAGCGCGGATACAGTGATGCCACGTGGAACGCGCTGAGGCCGCCATTCGAGACGCCGGCGATATGCATTTTGCCGCCCTGGACTTTGTAGTCATGCAGAATCATATCCAGGAATTGCGGAAAAATCCGCGCTCCGCCTTCGAAGAACAGCTGGCCGTCCGGCGCCGCCGGGCTCACAATCACGTATCCGCGGCGCTCGGCTTCCACGCGCCAGTAACGGTCGAGGCCGCCATCGACTGTACGCATGGTTTGCGGGCCGCCGCCAAACGCCAGCACGGTCGGATAGGCGCGCGAAGCATCATAGCCGTTGGGAAGGATGACCTTGTATTCCACCTTCACCCCCGCGAACGCGCCCGTCTTCACCACGGTCGCGGCGGGAGCGATGGCAGTCCACACGGTCACCATCACCGCCAATCCTGCACTGAACTTCATCAGGATTAGTTTAATGCAGCGGCGGGAACGCCGGCGGTCGCCTTTTGCCGCCGGTTCTTCATAATCACGGAATCGCGCGAGACGTTTCAATAGAATAGGGGGCATGTCTACTCGTTGCTGGCATTCCTGGAAGATTTGTGCGGCCGGAATACTGGCTGTCCGATTATTGTCCGCGCAAGCGGCGAAACCGGAGCCGGACGTCCTTGTCTTCACCGACGGTGAGAGGCTGGTAGGGCATTTCGAACAATCGAATGGCACGTCGGTCAGGTTCAAAAGCGATGTATTGGGCGAGGTTACAGTCGACTGGAGCAAGGTCAAAGAACTCCATACATCGCAAAAGTTCGCGATTATTCCCAAAAACGTCGAACTGAAGAGAAATTCCGATCTTTCAAAAATCCCGCAGGGAGCGATTGAGGTTGCCGATCAGAAGATCACAGTGACCCCTGCTGCGGGCGCGCCGCAAACCGTCGGCGTGGCCGATGCCGATCACGTCGTCGAACAGACCAGTTTCGAAAATGCGGTGCACCGAAGCCCGAATTTCTTCTCCGATTGGGGCGGCGGCGTTACCGCGGGCGCATCCCTGGTTCAGGCCACCCAGGAAAGCCGCACATTTACCAGCGCGATCAATCTGGTAAGGACGATTCCGGATGAGGATTGGCTGCGCAGAAGGAATCGTACTGAAGTGGATTTCAGCCTTTCCTACGGAACTCTGGAGCAGCCCAATACGCCGACAGTAAAAACCGAGATTTACCACGGGGCGCTCCAGCGCGACGAATACCTTTCCGTCTCCCTTTTTGCCTTCGGGCAGGGGTCGTTCGATCACAACTTTTCCCAGGGTCTGGATCTGCAGCAGACCTACGCCGGAGGTTTGGGATGGAGCGTTATAAAGCGTGGCAACCAGAGCCTGGACCTGAAGGCCGGGATCACTTACGTCCGGCAGAGCTTCCAGATTGCTTCAGCCGATCATAACCTGATGGGTTCCACGTTCGAAGAGGACTTTACGCGTGGATTGCGGCGCGGCATCAAGTTCAGCGAGCAATTGATCATAGCCCCGGCATGGACCAATAGCAACGCCTTGACCGCTAGCGGCAACGCGACAGTAACGATACCCGTTTACAAGCGGACAAACTTCTCGCTGGGCACTATCGACAACTACCTGCATGACCCACCGCCAGGCTTCAGGAAGAATTCGTTCCAGATGATAATGGGCCTGAACTACACGCTGCGCTAAGGGGGTTCAGCTGCCTGCTTTTTTCCCGGCTCGGACTAACTGTTCGATATTGACGAAGTCAGTAGGATAATTGCCCGTGTAACACGCATAGCAGTATTCGCCCCGGTCATCCGCGACGGATTTCTGCAGCGCGTTCATCGAAAGATAGGCCAGGGTATCGGCTTCAATAAACCGGCGAATCTCTTCGATTGAACTGTTTGCCGCAATCAATTCGCTCTTGTTCGGCGTGTCGACACCATAGAAACAAGGCGAAATCGTGGGTGGGCACGAGATCCGCATGTGCACCTCGCGCGCGCCCGCCTGCCGCACCATGCGGACAATCTTGCGGCTCGTAGTCCCGCGCACGATGGAGTCATCCACCAGAATCACGCTCTTGCCTTCGAGAAGACTGCGGACCGGATTCAGTTTCAGCTTCACGCCAAAATCGCGGATCGCCTGCGAAGGCTCGATGAACGTCCGGCCCACATAGTGATTGCGGATCAAAGCCTGGCGGTATGGCAGCCCGGATTCGGCGGAATAACCCAGCGCGGCCGCGTTGCCGGAGTCGGGAACGGGCACTACGATATCGGCATCGGCTGGAGATTCGATCGCCAGATACCGCCCCAGATTCTCGCGCGATTCCTGCACGGCGCGCCCGAAAACAATCGAATCGGGCCGCGAGAAATACACATGCTCGAAAACGCACTGCGAAAGAGGCCGGTGCGGCGCATAACGCTCGCGGCTCACTCCTTCGGGTCCCACGATGACCATCTCGCCGGGCAGTACATCGCCCATGTATACGGCATTGATCAGGTCGAACGCGCAGGTTTCCGAAGCGAAAACGTAAGCCGGCGTGCCGCCGCTGAATTCCAGCTGCCCCATCGCGAGCGGCCGGAACCCTTGTGGATCGCGCGCGACGATAATTCTGTCCTGCGCCAGAAAAACCAGCGAAAATGCGCCTTCCAGTTGCAACAGGGCTTCCCGCAAAGCGCCCTTGAGAGTTTTTTCCCGCGAGTACGCCACCAGATGCAGAATCACCTCAGTGTCGCTCGATGCCTGGAAAATCGACCCGCGCGCCTCCAGATCCTTCCGCAATTCCGCGGCGTTTGTGATGTTGCCGTTGTGCGCTACGGCGATCCTGCCCTTGTTGCAGTGCACCGAGAACGGCTGCGCGTTACGCTCGACCGTGTCGCCAGTGGTGGAATAACGCGTGTGGCCGATCGCGAGCGAGCCAGGCAGTTCCTGAAGGACGGGGTTCGTGAAAATATCCGCCACATGCCCCATCGATTTCTTCGTATGGATCAGTTCACCATCGCTGGTTGAGATACCCGCGCTCTCCTGTCCGCGATGCTGCAATGCGTACAGGGATAAATAGGCTAACTTCGACGCTTCGGGGTGGCCATAAATTGCTGCGACACCGCACTCTTCGTGAAATTTATCCGTCATCAGGTTGTATGGAGTAGTTGAGGGAGGCTGTTCTCGGACGATTGCTTCAGATCAGTGGTGGCTATGTCAATCCACATGTGGGTTTTGTTTCCGATCTGTAACCGCTCTTTCATTGTAACCCCGATCACGGGGCATTCAACGTCAAATCGCAAGGCAATTTCGTGGATCCGGGCCGGTTCCTGCGTAGTCAGCAGGATGCGCGACGGAGCTTCGCCGAAAAGCGCGAATTCGAGCCGTTCCGCCGGAGTGATCTTCACGCTCGCGCCGATCTCGCCGGTGCAGCACTCGCCGAGCGCGACCGCCAGCCCGCCGTCACTGAGATCGTGCGCGGATTCGGCCAGCCCGGCGGCCAGAATCTCCCGCACACAATCGTGCACGCGCTTTTCATACGCCATATCCAGCTGCGGCGGAAGCCCCCAGAGCTGCTTGAGGATGACTTTCGCGTACTCGCTGCTGCCGAAACGCATGGCGTGATTCTCCCGCAGGCCGCCCAGCAAAAGGATGTGCGCGCCGGCGCCCCGGAACTGCACCGGAGCCGGGATCGCCGTTTTCATAAGGCCGATGATTCCCAGCACCGGAGTAGGGTAAATTCCCTCCCCCAGAGTCTCGTTGTAAAGGCTGACATTGCCGCCCGTGATCGGGGTCTCGAAGAACGCGCATGCCTCGGCGATCCCCTCAATTGCTTCCACCAGCTGCGCCATGATCTCGGGTCGCTCCGGATTACCGAAGTTGAGATTATTGGTGGCGGCTACCGGAACCGCCCCGGTGGTTGCGAGATTGCGGCAGCATTCGGCGACTGCAAGCTTCGCGCCCTCCCGCGGCTCGAGATAGCAGTAACGGCCGTTCCCATCCAGCGACATCGCGATGGAAGTACCGGTCTCCTTCACACGCACAACCGCGGCGTCGGAACCCGGGCCCACGATCGTGTTGGTGCGGACCATGTAGTCGTATTGCTCCCAGATCCACCGTTTGGAGCAAAGATCGCCCGACGCAATCAGACGCAGCAGATCCGCATTCAGATCGTGCGAGGCGGGAATATGCGCCGGAGGCTCAATAGGAGCTTTCCGATATGGCTTCACGTTATGCGGACGGTCGTAACGAGGGGCCTCATCCGCCAGCGCCGGATTCGGAATTTGGGCGACGACCTTGCCCCGATGCCGGATGCGCAGGTTCCCATCTTCGGTCACCACGCCGATCGTTACAGCGTCCAGCCCCCACTTGCGGAAGACCTGGAAAACCTCGTCCTCGCGGCCCTTTTCGGCAACGAGCAGCATCCGCTCCTGCGATTCCGAAAGCAGCATCTCGTAAGCCGTCATACCGGATTCGCGCTGCGGCACAAGGTCCAGATCGAGATCGATTCCCACGCCGCCGCGGCTGCCCATTTCGCACGAGGAGGATGTCAGCCCCGCCGCGCCCATGTCCTGAATTGCAACGATGGCCCCGGTCTTCATGGCCTCGATACACGCTTCGAGCAGAAGTTTTTCGAGGAACGGATCGCCTACCTGAACGTTCGGGCGTTTCTGTTTCGATTCTTCCGTAAACTCAGCGCTGGCCATCGAAGCGCCATGGATTCCGTCCCGACCGGTCTTTGCGCCCACGTAAATCACCGGATTCCCGATCCCGGAAGCGCGCGCGTAGAAAATCTCGTTCTCTTTGCAGACGCCCAGCGCGAAAACGTTCACCAGAGGATTCGCCGAATAACACTCTTCGAAAACGCACTCCCCGCCGACCGTCGGCACGCCGAAGCAGTTACCGTAGTGGGCGATGCCACTGACCACGCCGGATAAAATGCGCCGGTTGTGCTCGGCGTTCGGTGAATCCGTCAGCGGGCCGAAGCGGAGAGAGTCCATGACCGCAATCGGCCGCGCGCCCATCGTGAAGATGTCGCGCAGAATTCCGCCAACGCCCGTAGCCGCGCCCTGAAAAGGCTCAATGTAACTCGGATGATTGTGCGACTCGATCTTGAACGCGACCACCCAGCCGCCGCCAATCCCGATAATGCCGGCATTCTCGCCCGGCCCCTGCACAACATACTTGCCCTGTGTCGGGAGCTTTTTCAAATGGATGCGCGAACTCTTGTAGGAACAATGCTCGCTCCACATCGCACTGAAGACGCCGAGTTCGGTATAACTCGGTTCGCGTCCCAGCAGAGAGACGATTTTCTGGTACTCCGCGGGCGTGAGCTGATGCTGCTCCACCAACTCCGGCGTGATGGTCATTTTGTAAGCGCGGGTATAGCCGCCAACATCGATTCAAAAATTCCGAGGCCTTGCGTGGAACCCATCAGTGGATCGCATGCGCGCTCGGGATGCGGCATCATGCCCATCACATTGCGCTCGCGGTTCAGGACCCCTGCGATCCTCCGGATAGATCCGTTTGGATTATCGATATACCGGAACGTCACGCGGTCTTCGGATTCGAGTTCATCGAGCGTGCGTGGATCGGCGAAATAGCGGCCTTCGCCATGCGCGATGGGGAGGTGCAGAACCTGGCCCTTTTCGAGCTTCGAGGTGAAGGGTGAGTTGGTGGTTTCAGTCCGCAATCTGACTTCGCGGCAGATGAATTTTAGGTCCTGGTTGCGCAGCAGAGCTCCTGGCAACAGTCCGGCTTCGACCAGAATCTGGAATCCGTTGCAGACGCCAAGGACGAGTCCGCCTTCGGCAGCGAACTTTTTGACGGCATTCATCACGGGCGAGAAACGCGCGATGGCTCCGCAGCGCAGGTAATCGCCATAAGAGAACCCGCCGGGCAGAAGGACCGCGTCCACGTCGCTCAGATTCGAGGATCGATGCCAGATGAATTCGGCTTTTCCGTGCAGGTTCTCGTTGATGGCGTACCACGCGTCGTGGTCGCAATTGCTGCCGGGAAAAACGATGACGCCGACTCTCATTCGGGGAGTTCCCAGTTTACCAGTCCCGATCGGCGCGATTTTCATTTTGAGAGATTTCACGCCGCACGACCACTACACGATTGACTTCGTCGGATGGAAGGAAACGGCCTAAACTCGCACAGGCAACAACAGCTGTATTGGAATCAGATGATTGAGCTCAAAGTTGCTGCCTCGTACATGCGTCTTTACAGGGATGATCTCGGCACATGGGTTGCACGGCTCGCCATACTGAAAGCCGTCGCCTCAAGCGGCAGTGTTGCCGGGTAGGTAGTGTGGAAAGAATATGCCTTCGTTTGGGGTGCCATCATTGCTGTATCGCAATTAGCCGATGCCTTAAAAGACGTATTTCCATTCACCAAAACACATAAAGCCGCAAGCGAAGTCGCGGTTGTTCTCGGAGCCATGTTCATTGACGCTCAATTGGAGTGGGAGAACATTTTCTCCGGCCGGCATACGGACGATCAAATAGTGAACCGGCGATATAAGCTCACGAAATTGCAGCACGCCACAGAGCAAAAAAGTTTCCCGCATGGCCTTCCTTTCAAGAAAGCTCTTTTTGAGGCGGCGCAAGCGGAAGCCACGGGATATTTTGCAACCACCTACGGTGTAGAATGAATTTGGGAGCCACCATGCAAAAAATCGTCACTTCCGATACGAGCAAAAGTCGGATCATGCCGGCGGTCACAGTGCGAATTCCAATGCCTCAAGGTGCTGGCGTCCCCGCGCAACCCGTCCCGCAAGCCCCGGCTCCCGCGACCAGGTAGTTTTCATTCCGCTGGTCGATTCACACGTTTCAGACACCATCTGACTCGCGACTCTCATTTATCCCATGAGAGAAGATGGTCTCTTGCCCGCTCTTTCGCTTCCGATGCTCCCCTTGGATGGGATTATTGTCATTGCCCTGGAGCACGCTGTCTCCGCTCCCTTCGCTACCCGTCAATTGGCCGATCTTGGCGCACGTGTCATCAAGATCGAACGGCCCGGCGTGGGCGATTTCGCCCGCCACTACGACGAACGCGTCCGCGGCTTGTCATCTTACTTTGTGTGGTGCAACCGCTCGAAGGAGAGCCTCACTCTCGACGTCAAACATCCGGCGGCGAATGAGATCCTGTCCCGGCTTCTTGCCAAAGCCGACGTTCTCGTCCAGAATCTCGCCCCAGGCGCGGCGGCACGGCTCGGCCTGGGTTACGAAGCTTTGCGAGTACTGCATCCGAAGCTCATCGTTTGCGACATATCCGGTTACGGATCGGACGGCCCTTATCGCGACAAAAAGGCATACGATCTGATGATCCAAAGCGAGTCCGGATTTGTCTCTCTCACAGGTACCCCCGAGCAACCCTCGAAAGCCGGTTGTTCGATCGCGGATATTTCGGCCGCGATGTACGCCTGCAATAACATCCTCGCCGCGCTGATCCATCGCGGCAAGACCGGCCAGGGCAGCCGGATCGACTTATCGATGCTCGAATGTATGACCGAGTGGACGGGCAATCCTCTGTACTACGCGTTTGACGGCGCACCACCGCCTCCACGCACGGGCGCGGCGCATCCGACCATCTACCCCTACGGGCCGTTTCGCGCAGGACATGGAAAGACCATCATGCTGGGCCTGCAGAACGAGCGCGAGTGGGCGATATTTTGCGACAAGGTTCTGGAGCGCCCAGATCTCACAGCCGATCCCCGATTCTCAACTAACTCACGCCGTTCCGATGCAAGAGCCGAACTCACCGCAATCATCACTGCGATCTTTTCCCAACTTACTTCCGAGCAGATCGTCAACCGGCTCGACTGTGCCCCCATCGCCAACGCCCGTGTGAATGACATGCATGATGTGTGGGCGCATTCTCAACTAAAGGCCCGAGACCGCTGGGTCGAGATCGATACGTCCGCTGGAACTATTCCAGCACTGTTACCGCCCGGGATGACTCAGGCCCGCATGGACCCGGTACCAGCCGTTGGTGAGCACACGGAACCGATCCTGCATGAGCTTGGTTATAGCGAAGAAGCGATTGCCAGGCTGCGTACCGAAGGCGCTATATGAGTTACCTGACGTCAATGGATTGATTCAGCTATGGCGAATCCCGTTATCGTTTTAGACTATGACCCCAATTGGCCGGAACTCTTTCAGTCCCTTCGCAAACGAATCGCCGATGCACTCGGTGATATGGCTACGGCCATTGAGCACGTGGGAAGCACTGCCGCTCCTGGCCTTGCAGCAAAACCGATCGTCGACATCGACGTCCTTCTGGCATCCGAAACAATGCTTCCCGCGGTCATCGAGCGCCTCGCCAGTCTGAGCTATATCCATCAGGGCGACCTGGGCATCCCCGAGCGCGAGGCTTTCCTTGCACCCGCCAACGATCCTCCGCATCACCTTTACGTTTGCCCACCATCCAGTGCCGAGTTTCGAAGGCACATGGCGTTCAGAGATTATCTCCGGTCTCACCCCAGGGACGCCAAAATCTACGGCGACCTGAAGATCGCACTCGCCGCGCGGTTCCGGGAAGACCGGTCTGCGTACACCACTGCAAAGGGTGAGTTTGTGGCGGAACTTACCAGGCGGGCGATCGCTACTCAGAAAAAGTGATCCGCTGAGCCAGGTACATAATTTTCAATCACTTTTCAAACTCCTGAAGCAATCCCGCGAGCTGCGCCGTCGCCGAAACCTCGCCACCGAAGCGGATCGAGTTATAAACTTCCGTGAACGCAACGACTTTGCGGTTCTCCTCCGGCGGAAGATGTTTCGCAAATTCGGCCGGCGTGAACCATCCTGGCTTCTGGAACCCGCGCCGCGCAAGGATGCCCAGCATTCGTTCGTAGAGGACGCTGGCGTCGGAAGGCGATCCACCGGAGCGGACGATTCGCCGCAACTGCGCTTTCCTGCGCCACGCTTCGTAAACCGGCGGACCGAAAAAGAAAACCAGCAGCCCGAATACGACCGCCGCCACAATCCCCACGCCCCACGTCCGCGCGCCCGCAATAACCTTCTTCGTCCACGAGTTTCCGGAATTCGTACTCGCGCGGCTCCATCCCCGCAACGCCGCGTCGAATTTCGCGGCGATCGCCACCTGATGGCCCAGGTCGTAAGAAACCACCCACTCCTGCCATGTGTGATCGGCTGCATCGAGATACATATTGAGCCTGGAAAACACTGACGCAGTGCCTGTCTTGCCCGATGGCGGAGTCGGATCGAACGTAGTCCACCCACGTCCTTCAATCCAGGCTTCCACCCATGCATGAGCGTCGGACGCGCGCACCACATAGAGTCCCGAAACGTCGTTGAAATACCCACTCTGAAAACCGGTCGCGACCCGCGAAGGGACGCCCTCGGACCGCAGCATCACCGCCATGGCGGAGGCGAAATATTCGCAGTAGCCTGCCTTTCGCACGAAGAGAAAATCGGCCAGCGGATCGTGTGTGGGCCTCTCCGGCCCATCGAGCGTGTACTGGAAATCTTTCTGCAGATGACTCTGGATCCGAAGCGCGCGATCCAGCGGGTCGCCCTCGCCCGACCAGGCCCGCGCCAACGAGTAAATCCGGATATCCATCGCCGGCAAATCCAGATACCGGTTACGCTCCGCCGGCGTCAGGGACGACGGCAGCGGCGGACCGGAATGCGCCGAGACTTCATACCGAAGCGTTTCATTGAAGGGCCCGAATACGCGAAATGCATCCTCAGGCGTCGCCTGCAAATTCCTCGCGTCGATATTGATGAACTCCGGGACGCCTGCGATAAACAGGGCGCCTGTGCCGGAATTCTGCAGATCAACGCGATAGATCAGGCGGTGGCCATCGCGGCGGGCACGCTGCGATTCGTCCGCAACCTCGGCGTAGCCATGAACCGTCGGAATCGGCCGGCCTTGCAATGGAGACTCCTGCCAGCGCCAGCCATTGAAGTGACTCAACGCCGCGCCGCGCCACTTCAAATCCGCCGGCAGAGCGCGCGAGTAGGGCAGAATATGCATCACCGCACGATCGTCGCGGCTGATTTTTCCGAAGCCACCGAGGTCCACCACGTTCGAGAAACCGGTCAGGCGAGGCGCGTTCGGGAACAGCATCGCGGCCATTCGCGCGGTGCGCGGAACGATCAAAAACAGCCCCGCAGTGATGATCAGGATCCCGCAGGTGGAAGTGAACGCAACAGCGGCCAGTCGCCAGCCTAGTCCCCGGCGCGCAGGAGCGATGGATTGTTTGTGGCGCTCAAAACCACGGCGAATTTCCGCGCTGGTGAACGCCGCTATGGCGAAGACCACATAGAGCGCCAGGTACGCAAAAAAACTGGATTGGGCCGATAGCAAGGCGGCCGAGATCAGCTCGATGAACGAGATGACGCCCGTATAGATGTAATCGCGATTCGATTGCGCGGTCAGGATCTTGACCGTGGCCAGGAAACAGACGCCGTGGACCGTGGTTGCCAGGAAGTCGTGCGAAATGAAGTAGAAGTCGATGGGGAAAAACGCCACGTAACCCAGCGCCGTGAACGAAACGATGTTGACAGGGATCTCGATCCGCAGCCACCCCGCGACCATCGCGGCGCGAATGAGAAGGCCTGTAAAGGTGAGGATCAGCGTCGGGCGGTCGAGATAGCCGGAACCGGCCAGAGCGAAATATCCGCTCGTGATGAGGCCGAGCAGCGAGAACTGGAAGAAGCGCTCGACGGATGCTGCCGGCTGCGTGCGCTCAATAGGCACAGCTTCAGTTTACAGCTTTGCAACATACTGTAGTTTTGCGGAGTCGATGCACGAGATCTTAAAAACGTTACCGGCCGGATCCCGTGTCCTCGATCTTGGATGCGCCGAGGGCAGTTTCCCGGAAGAGGCCACTCTCGCAAGCATTGTGAGGGTTGACCGGGAAGCACCAGGAGATCGAAGCGGCGGCACACCATTTGTCCAGGCCGACGCGGCGACACTGCCTTTTGCGGATCGGACCTTCGCAGCAGTGATATCGAACCACAGCCTTGAGCATTTCGACAACCTTGCCGGCGCGTTACAGGAAATCGGTCGGGTCATAAGTCCCGGTGGTTCTCTGTTTGTAGCAGTGCCTGACGCTTCAACCCTGACGGATAAACTATACCGATGGCTGGCTGGAGGGGGAGGACACGTCAATGCGTTTACCTCGCCGGCTGAAACAGCCGCGGCAATCGAACAAGCTACCGGCCTGCCCCACGTCGCTACCAGACTGCTCTGCTCGTCGCTTTCCTTCTTGAATCGCCGCAACGCTCCTCGCCCGCCGCGCCGCGTGCTGCTACTGGGTGCCGGTTATGAATGGTCGTTGTTTCTCTACGCCTGGCTGTCAAGGCAACTCGATGCGCGGCTCAGCACGCGTACCAGCATCTACGGCTGGGCTTTCTATTTCGGCAGCATCGTCGAGCCAATTGACACGGAGACCTGGGTCAACGTTTGTATTCGATGCGGAAGCGGGTGCTCCTCCTCTTCCCTGAC
>JBEKTF010000036.1:0-34892 GCA_049516355.1 Bryobacteraceae bacterium
TCTTGGTTCGAAAAGGTTGATTTCACAGGCAAGAGCGGGTCCGGGGGCCCCGCGCAGACCCGGGGGTCCGCCCCACAAATCGAAAAACGAGTGGCATTGGGCTGAAGCCCGTACCCACCTGGGCATGCGCTCAGTTGCCATGAATTGCCTTCGCTTCCGGCTCCTCTTGCCTGACGTCTACGTTCACCAGGTCGTAGCCGCAGACCATGGCCCGGAAATTCGCCCAGCCTGCGCGAATCACCTGGGCGATGTGGATCGCGAAAAACGCCACGTAGCCCATGGTCAGCCAGAAATGCTCCCAGCGCGCCCATTCATAGCCGCCCAGGGACGCCGTAAGCCAGTGCAGTTGGGCAGGTTTGTAGATCGCGAGACCGGTGAGCAGACTCAAAACGCCCATGAATACGATTGCGGAGTACGTAATTCGCTGCGCTGCGTTGTAACGGCCCTGGGGCGGAAGCGGCACCTTGAATCCGGCATCGTGCATGGCCACCTGCAGGGCTTCGCGGAAGGAGTTTCTATCCGGCACGAGCGCGCGCCATTGCCCGGAGATCAACGTATAAAGCACATAGGCAATGCCGTTGATGACGAAAAGCCAGGCGAACGCGAAATGCAGCGCCATGCCGAGCGCAAGACTCTGACCAATGCCCGTGAGGTTATAGAACCAGTTCGGGAAAAAGTGGAAAAGCGTTACTGTGCCGAGCCCGATCCGGTAGGGATCGTATGCCCAGTAGATCAGGAGCCCACTGAAGATCATCGCCGAGAGAATCGGAACGTTGATCCAGTGGAACCAGCGCGTCGCCAGCGTGTGTTTCTCTTCGAGCGCTTTCAAAATGCAGAAAACTCCAGCTGACTTGATTGTAGCTGGAGTTCGGGATCAGCGCGTTTCCGCTGACAAACGCTTTCTCGCGAACGCGAGCAGACCGAGCGAAGTCAACAGGAGCAGCCACGTTCCGGGCTCCGGAACCGGATCGGCGAGAGTATAACCAATCGCGCTCATCGCGGCGATCTCGTTCGCGCCATAGGTTGGTTCTGCGCCCGGCGTTCCGTAGGCATCCTGCACCTGCGGGGCGGCGCCGCCCTTCCAATCGGCCCAATCGGCTCCGTTGCAGGCGGTGTTGAAATCGGTTATATCCGTCGCGCCGGTGTAGGAAAAGTAGGCCGGCGTGATGGTGTTCGAGCAGTTGATGCTGAGCGAAGCAAATTGACCGGTGCCCGTGTAGCGGAAGAGATCCTCGGGCGCCGGATTCGCGGAACTGATTGAGGTGCAGGGGTGAGCGCCGGAGTTGGCACAGTCGCCCAGAGCGGAACCCAGTCCCAAAACCTCGTCAATCTCGTGCTCGGTCACCGACATCAGGCCATAGTAAGGGCTGCCGCTCGGTTGGGGAGGATATGTAATGTTCGTGTTCAGGCTGATGATGCCGTCTACCGCACCGCTGCCGCCTTCTACGTTGCTGCAAACCAACGAGCCGGCCGACCCGATCGGATTGCACAACGGGGCATCACTGGCGATTCCAACCGCCCTCCCATTAGCGGACTTGACTTCGATATTGGAACTGTTTGTAATCGGATTGTTCGCGGAATTGCCTCCGTTCAGGGTCAGGCCGGCAATCGCCGCAGGGTTCGCATTCGTGGCCACAAGGTCGTTATAAAAAGTCTGATAGTTCTGGATGTAAGCACCAACCTGGCTCTCGCCCAGTCCGCTACCGCTCTGAAAAACGATCGAAACCGAGATGGGATTGGAGTACGTCGACTGGAAAACACCGATAGCCGCGTTGATTGTATTCTCGATGTCAGCAGCGTCGCTAAGGCTGGTGATCGAACTGTCAAAGGTTGCGTTGATGATGAGACCAGCCTCAGCGGGAATTACCGCCCCGAGCGAGATTAATAGCGCAACAACGACATAAATAAAAGGCAGCATTTTCCTCCGAAGTAGAACTATGGGACGATTCTATACTTGATTCTGTCCAGGCAACATCGTATCACGATCAAGCCCGACCTGATCGCCATTTTAGTACTGCTGGTACCCGGTCGGTGAACGTCCGTTTCCCAATCGCGGCATGAAACGTGCTTGGAGTTCCGGGGTAATGTGCCGCGGAACTGTCGCCCTCCTCGGAAATCTCAACATCGACCGTACGGTCTTTGACGCCATGGCGGCGGAGTTCGACTGGGCCGTCAGCCAAACTCACAGCCTATCTGAGCTGAGGGAAATGAGCGTTGCACAAAATGTGGCGGCCGTCCTTTTCGATGCCAGAAATCTCGGGGTTTCCTGGAACGACGCTCTGGAATCGGTTCTGGCGGCGGCTCCGAGGGCCCTGCCGATCGTTTGCACCGGTTTCTCCGAGCCTGTCCGCTGGCCCGAACTGGCCGATGCCGGCGCTTTCCACGAACTGCGTTTGCCGATCAACAAGAGCGAGGCCCGGCGCAGTCTGGGATTTATCTGGGCTGCCAAGCGATGGGATCGAATAGAGCATGACACCGCGGCTGCGTCTCAGAACGCTCCAGGCGCGAATTGGCGCAAGACCCCTACAAAAATCGATTATGAATTATCCCGGCCTGTAATCAAACGCGCACCCCGGTTGTATGTGAAATAGTCATACGCCCATTGCACGGCGATCAGAACGCGGTTCTGGAACTCCACGATGTACAGAAGGTGAATGAACAGCCACGCGAGCCAGGCGAGGACACCCGAAAACTGAAACGGCCCGATTTGCGCAACCGCGGAATTGCGGCCTATCGTGGCCAGGCTGCCCTTGTCGAGATATCGGAATGGCTTCGTTTTTTCGTTTCGCAACCGGTTCCGAATCAGCTTCGCGGCGTACTGGCCCTGCTGGATCGCAGTGGGAGCGACGCCCGGGAGCTGCTTCCCGTCCTGCAGGAAAGCCGCCAGGTCGCCGATGACCAGGATCTCCGGATGGCCGGCTATCGAAAGGTCGGGCTCGACGGGCACCCTTCCGGCCCGATCCAGCACCACGCCGGTACGATTCGCCAGCACTTTGCCGAGTGGCGAAGCCTGTACCCCCGCAGCCCACAGCACGGTCTTCGCCGGAATTCTGGTGTCACTCTGTCCGACTCCCTCTCCGGCCCTTACCGTCACACCGTGGCCGTCGATCTGTGTCACTTTGGCACCAGTGCGCGTTTGGACGCCCAGCCGGATTAACGACACTTCAGCGGCGCGCGAGAGTTTCGTCGGGTACGCAGGCAAGAGCCGGTCCGTGCCTTCGATCAGAAAGATATTTGCGTCGGCGGGATCGATGCTGCGGAAATCCTTCCTTAACGTATCCCGTGAGATCTCTCCAATGGCGCCAGCCAGTTCGACTCCTGTCGGACCTCCGCCAACGATCACGAAGGTAAGCAGTGCCCGACGCTCTTCGGGATCGGTTTCTCTCTCAGCTCGCTCGAATGCGAGCAGCAGGCGAGCGCGGATTTCGGTCGCATCCTCGACCGTCTTCAGTCCGGGCGCCAGTTTCTCCCACTCCGGATGGCCGAAATAGCTGTGCGTGGATCCGGTCGCGAAGATCACCGTGTCATAGGGTACGCGTGAACCGTCATCGAGTATCACCTCGCGGCGGCCTTTATTCGAACCGAGATCGAGATCGACCACTTCGCCGAGCAACACTTTGGTGTGTTTTTGTCTGTTGAGCACGTACCGGAGCGGCGACGCGATCTCTCCCGGCGACAATGCGCCCGTCGCGACCTGATAGAGCAGCGGCTGAAACAAGTGGAAATTGCGGCGGTCTATTAATGTGACGTCGACATCGACGTGTTTGAGCATCCGGGTTGCATAGAGTCCCCCGAATCCGCCCCCTACGACGACAACGCGGTGTGCCACACGATTTGGATGCCGCGCGTTACCCCAAAGCTACGCAATTCCGAACATAGCGGCATACTTATCCGGCAATCGAATGGGACGAAGCTTACGATTCAGGAAGACATGGCGGGTTTGCCCGATTGCCACTCTGCGTCCGCCGCACGTCATTTCATAGTCGAAAGAGACGAACCGCCGGTTCGCATTCGGAACGGTGGTTGAAATCGAGATCTCCTCGTCGAACCGGGCCGGACTCACGTAGCGGCAATGCGATTCGGCGACCGCCAGAAGGATGCCGTCTTCCAGTTCCATGTTCTTATAGTGGAATCCGATAGCCCGGCAGTAATCTACCCGCGCCACCTCCATCCATATCAGGTAGTTGGCGTAGTAGACGATACCCATCTGGTCGGTCTCGGCGTAGCGGACCCGGATGCTGGTCAAATGTGGCGACACGGTGATTGATTGTAAACGAGCCGGTTTTGATAACCTTGCCGTAGTGCAGGTAAAGGTTCTTTTTTTCGGGCTGTTGAAAGATATCTGCGGTGGCGCGGAAGCCCGGCTCGATCTGCCGCCCGGAGCGACGGCCGGTTCCGTCTTCGATCATTATGCGGCGGCTTTTCCGAAGCTCCGTCAGATGGCATCGAGTATCGTGCTCGCCCGGAACCAGGAGTTTGCGACAACCCTTGAGCCCCTCTCCGACGGCGACGAAGTCGCGCTGCTGCCCCCTGTCAGCGGCGGTTCGTCGCCGCTTCACGAGATCCACGAACCGGAAGGCCATTTCTTTGCGCTGACCCGCGATCCGATCGACCCCCGCGCCATGGAATCCCGGGTATTACAGGGTTGTGACGGCGCGGTTGTAACCTTCCAGGGCGTGGTCCGTAACAATACCAGAGGCCGGGCCACGCTACGGCTCGAATACGAATGCTACGAAGCAATGGCAATCAGGAAAATGGCGGAAATCGGGCGCGAAATCGCCGGCCAGTACGCCATCAGCCGGATCGCGATGGTGCACCGCCTTGGCACAATGGAGATCGGTGAAGCGAGCGTCGTCATCGTGGTGGCGGCACCGCACCGCAAACCCGCATTCGATGCCGCGCTCGAAGGGATCAACCGGCTCAAGCGTCTCGTTCCTGTCTGGAAGAAGGAGTTTTTCGAAGATGGCGAGGTCTGGGTGGAAGGGGAATGGGACCAGAATGCGCCTCGCGCTGCTGTTTCTTAGTACTCTGGCTCCTATCACTGTGGGGATTGCTGCTGCACAAACCGCGGCCGAAAACTCCGAACTCGTCTTCCGCGCGGATGTCCGGCTGGTACGAATTCTCGCCACCGTAAAAGATCAGACCGGCGCTTTGGTCGGATCCCTGGAAAAAGGCGATTTCACCGTGAGCGATAACGGCGTGGCGCAGCAGATTTCCGTTTTCGAACGACAGACCGATCAGCCGTTATCGGTCGCCGTATTGATCGATAACAGCGGGTCGACCGCCAAAGATCTGAGATACGAAACGGATTCGGTGACCCGATTTCTGCGCGTTCTCTTGAAGGATGGAAATCCGCAGGATGCCGTCGCGCTGTATAGCTTTAATTGGGAGATCGTCAAGCAAAACGGCTTCACCCGTAGTGTCCCGGCAGTGGAGCGTTCCCTGAGGGCATTGCGCGGCGAAGCGGGAACGGCTCTTTACGATGCGATTCTTCTCGCCTCGCGCGATATCGAAAACCGCCCGGGGCGCAAGGTTCTCGTGATCGTCACGGATGGCGGCGATACTACCAGCCGGAGCGATTTTCAGCGCGCGACGGAAGCCGCGCAACTGGCCGACGCCGTCATTTATCCCGTATTGGTAGTCCCGATCACCAACGAGGCGGGGCGCAACGTCGGCGGCGAAAACGCCCTGACCACGCTCGCCGAGCGCACCGGAGGCCGCGTGTTTGCGCCCTCGCTGGGCGCGGCGCTCGACCAGACCTTCGACGACATCATTCACGACCTGCGGACGCAATACCTCCTCGGGTTCTATCCGAAGGACGTTCCTCTGACAAAAGAACGATTTCACACTCTTCAGATCTCTCTGAGCAATCCCCGATTGCAGGTGAAAGCGCGCAGCGGATACTATGGAGAGGCTCAATCGGCGGCTGCGGCGAAAGTGGATACAGGCCCGGATAGCGATTCCGTCCGTAAGCCTCGCAAGCCGGCAACGCAGCCAGCCAGGGTACCGCAGCCTGTCAGACAATAGAGGAGTTCCCAAAAACCAACGTGGCGGATTCAAAGGCTAAAAACCCGCGTCCTCTGGAGCAGACCTTCGAAGAGGGCAAATATCTGAAACATCTGTCCGACATGAAGATCCCCGTCTGCGTGAAATTAGTCGATGGCGAGGAAGTTCGCGGGACTATCGAATATTACGATCAGCGCTTCATCCGCATCACGCGGCAGGGCGTTCCCAATCTGTTCGTCTTCAAACACGACATCAAGTATCTGTTTGAGGTTGCCTGAAGGACGATGGCGTCCTTTCTCGAAAGCGCGGTTGAGATCGCGCACGAAGCCGGAACTCTACTTGAATACTATTTCGAGCGTCGCGTCCGTTTCGAACTCAAGGGCGCTTTCGATCTGATTACGGAAGCCGACCGGGCATCGGAGAAGCTCGTCGTCGAGCGGCTGAAGGCGCTCTTCCCGGATCACGCGATCGTGGCGGAAGAGGGCGGCGGGCACGAAAGTCCCTCGGAGTACCGCTGGTACGTGGACCCTCTCGACGGCACCACCAACTTTGCGCACGCATACCCGGTTTACAACGTGACGCTCGCGCTCGAGAAAGCCGGAGAACTGATCGCCGGAGTGATTTTCGATCCCACCCGTAACGAAATGTTCACGTGCGAAAAAGGATCGGGCGCGTTTCTCAATGGCCGCCGCATCCATGTTTCCGCGGTGGCCACGCTGGATGAATCGCTGTTCAGCACGGGGTTCCCGAGCCGCCGAAGGCACCTGAGCGTGAACATCCATTTTTATCATCAGCTCGCCATGGCGACCCATGGAGTCCGGCGCGGCGGGGCGGCGGCGATCGATCTGGCATACGTCGCCTGCGGGCGTCTGGACGGGTTTTGGGAGTTCGGGTTGAGCCCCTGGGACATGGCTGCCGGGCAGCTTCTGGTGGAAGAAGCGGGCGGGATTTGCAGGGACATGAACGGCCTCCCGCACCGTCTCCGGTCGCCTCATATTCTGGCGGATAACGGTTTCATCCACGAAGAAGTGCTGGCGCTGTTTTCGGAAATCTTCCACGGCGAATACAGGCACCCAATACCGGAAATTCGCCATTTGTAGCGCTTGTCCTTTCCTATCATTAGGTTAATGGGCGGGTCAACATGATACGCTAGACGATTAACATGCGAACAGTTGACCTGATCCTGCGGAAGCGCGGGGGCGAAGAGCTAAGTGTGGAAGAAATCCAGTACCTGATCAATGGGTACACCACTGGCGACATTCCCGATTACCAGATGGCCGCGTTCCTGATGGCCACGTATTTCACCGGCATGACGGATCGTGAGCTGAGCTCTTTTACCGAGGTCATGATGGCGTCCGGAGAGGTTTTGAATCTGGACGATATCCCGGGCGTCAAAGTCGACAAGCATTCGACGGGCGGGGTGGGGGACAAGACCAGCCTGATCTGCGCCCCGATCGCGGCGGCCGCGGGCGTCGTGGTGCCGATGATTTCCGGCCGCAGTCTGGGGCACACCGGCGGTACGCTGGACAAGCTCGAGTCGATTCCCGGTTTCCGCACCGATCTTACGCTGGATCAGTTCCGCGCGCAATTGACGGAGATGGGTCTCGCGTTCATGGGGCAATCGGATGAAATCGCTCCCGCCGACAAGCGCCTCTATGCGCTGCGCGACGTCACGGGAACGGTGGAAGCGATTTCGCTCATCGCCTCTTCCATCATGTCGAAGAAGATGGCGGAGGGCCTTGACGCGCTGGTGCTCGATGTGAAGGTGGGCGACGGGGCGTTCATGAAGAAGCAAGTCGACGCGCGGCGTTTGGCGGCGGCGATGGTCGGCGTGGGGCGGCGCCTCGACAAGAAAGTGCAGGCGTTGATCACGGACATGCATCAACCGCTCGGCTATGCGGTCGGCAATGCACTGGAAGTGATGGAAGTCTCGCAGACCCTGCAGAAGGCCGGTCCGGCGGACCTGACGCGCTTGAGCCTCGAACTGGCGGCGCGCATGATTCATCTCGGCAAGATCACGGCCTCGCTCGACGATGCGCGCAAGCTCGCCGAAGACAAGCTGATGGATGGCTCGGCCTATCGCAAGTTCAAACAGGTGGTGGAGGCCCAGGGCGGCAATCCGCAGGCACTCGACCGGTTCGAGCTTCTTCCGAACGCCACCGGGATGCGCGAGATTCTTTCGCCCCGCTCCGGTTTCGTCAGCGCCATCAAGGCGGAAGACATCGGCCGCGCTTCGGCGATGATGGGCGCGGGGCGCAGCCGTAAAGAAGATGTAATCGATCCCGCGGTAGGCGTGATTCTCGAAGTGAAGGCCGGCGAGAAGGTGGAATCCGGCTCCGTGCTGTGCAGGCTTTACTACACTTCCGAGGAAAATCTGGATGAAGCAGCCGACCTGGTGGAAGACGCCTTCCGCATTTCGGGCGCGCGTCCGGAGGAGCGGGAGCTCATCCTCGAGGTCGTCAGCTAAGCCGGATGGGCCGGCTAACGGGCCTGCTTGGAATCGTCACGATTTTAGCGGTCGCGTGGCTGTTCTCCCGTAACCGGAAACAAATCAAACTTCGCATTCTGCTCTGGGGCCTCGGGCTGCAGTTCGCTTTTGCCCTGATCGTCCTGAAAACCAGTGTCGGAAAGCTGTTCCAGGCAGCCAGCGCCGGGGTCGCCGCGATGCTGGGTTATGCCGAGTACGGCAGCGCGTTCGTGTTTGGCGACGTTCTCGGCAAATCCAGCGGGTCGCTCGGGAGCGTGTTCGCTTTTCAGGTCCTGCCGATCATTATTTTCATTGCCTCTTTCTTTTCGATTCTCTACTACCTCGGGATCATGCAGGTGCTCGTCAAGGCCTTCGCGCTCGTGATGCAGAAGGTGATGGGGGCGAGCGGCGCGGAATCGCTCAACGTCGCGGCCAGCATTTTCATGGGGCAAACGGAAGCGCCGTTGACGATCCGGCCTTTTATCGCGGGGTTGACCGAGTCCGAGCTGTTCACGATCATGGTGAGCGGCATGGCGCATGTTTCGGGCGCGGTGATGGCGGCCTACGTGAAACTGGCTCATGTGGAGATCCAGCATCTGCTGACAGCTGTGATTATTACCTCACCGGCAACGATCATGCTGGCCAAGATCATGCAGCCGGAAGTGGATACTCCGGCGACGGCGGGCACGGTTGAAATCAAAATCGAGGACGCTTCCGTGAACGTGATCGATGCGGCCGCGCGAGGCGCCGGAGATGGGCTTTATTTGTGTTTGAACATCGGGGCGATGCTGATCGCTTTCCTTGCCCTGATCGCCCTGGTGGATGGAGTCTTCGGGTGGGCGCACGGACTGGCGGGTTGGATTCCGAGTTCCATGGAGCAATTGTTCGGGATGCTTTTCGCGCCCGTGGCGTGGCTTCTCGGCGTCTCCTGGAACGATTGCGCAACGGTCGGCAGGCTGCTCGGCGAGCGCGTTGTGACAAACGAGTTCATCGCGTTTCTCGATCTGGGGAAGATCAAGAGCCAGCTCGATCCTCACTCTTTCACGATCGCGACCTACGCGCTTTGCGGATTCGCAAATTTTGGCTCGATTGCCATACAGGTGGGCGGGATTGGCGCGCTGGCCCCGAGCCGCAAATCGGATCTGGCGCGGCTGGGTATGCGTGCGATGGCCGCGGGCACCATGGCAAACTTCATGTCGGCTTGTATCGCCGGAATGTTGGTGCGCTGATGTCGGAAGCTTCGGATTTCATTGAATCCCGCGCTCCCTTGCGACCCAGCGTGGCCGTTGTGTTGGGGAGCGGGTTGGGAGCGTTTGCGGATGCGCTTCTCGCCGCGACCGTAATTCCGTATCGCGAGATTCCCGGCTGGCCGCAATCCACGGCTGTGGGGCATGCGGGAAAACTGGTGATCGGATTACTCGACGGTCTGCCCGTGGCTGCGCTCTCGGGCCGCGTACATCTGTACGAGGGGTATACAGCGCAGCAGGTGGTTTACGGGGTTCGGACGCTGGGGATGATGGGGGTTGAATCTCTTGTCTTGACGAACGCGGCCGGGGGAGTGAATCCGTCTTATCGCCCTGGTCAACTTGTGCTGATCGGCGATCACATCAATCTGATGGGGCAGAATCCGCTGACGGGGCCGAACGACGAATCCCTCGGGCTGCGATTCCCGGATATGAGCGAGGCGTACTCGAAGCGCTATCGGGAAATCGCCCAGGAAGCCGGGAAAGAGATGGGACTGGATCTGTCTGAGGGTGTTTATGCCGCGCTTTCGGGGCCGAGCTATGAGACGCCCGCGGAGATCCGATACCTCAGGACGATTGGGGCGGATCTGGTGGGCATGTCGACCGCACCCGAAACGATTGCCGCGAATCATATGGGTTTGAAGGTGCTCGGCATCTCCTGCGTCACGAATTTCGCCGCCGGCGTGACGGATCAGAAGCTCGACCATAAGGAAGTTCTTGAGGCGGGCGAACGGGTGAAGGATTCGATGATCGATTTGCTGCGGCGCGTGCTCCCGCGCCTCCAGTAAGCTTGTTGCTTGCGTTTTGCCGACGACGTGCATCTGATGGGCGTCGAGGCCCACCTGACAACGTGCGAAATCGAGAGCTTAGTTTTACGCACCTCAGCTTGCCTTGACGAGTCGGAAATCCACCAACTGGCCTTTCGGCACGGTGGTTTCCATCATCCGGGCGAACGGTTCCCAAGACTTGTCGCTACAGTCCTTCACAAAGATCATGTTCGGTCCCGGTCCCGCGCAGGATATAGCCCGCATTGCCGGCGGGTTGTCGTCGCCCACGATGAACCTGAAGAACAGGCCTTTCGTCAGGAGTCCGCACGCAACGTGGAACGGGTTGTCCGTTATCCGGTTCGGGACGAAGCACGACTGCTGGGACAGGAAATCAGTAGCCACCGTAGCGATCACCGCGACATCATTCGGAAAACCAGACTCCCCGGCGAGATACCTGCGCATCGATTCCATGTACTTCGCGTCGAGCTGGACCGAGGTTGTGTCGTTGTCGAACGTCCGCCATGGCCGCACGGCCGCGCGCCATAGAACGCTGAGGCCGAAGTAGCCGATCCTCTCACCGTCGAAACCGACTGAGGGACAAGTGAACGCGGCGTTGTCGTGCGTCGTAAATAGCGGCTGAGCGCGCTTCAGCCGATCAAGGAGCGGAAACGTTGTGCGCTTCGACAGGAGGGGAAGAACGTAGGTCTCGCCGTTCTCGCTGAAGCGGCGTTCACAGGCGCTACAGAGGAGCGGCTGCGTCATCTGGAAAGACTTTTGCGTGGAAATTCTTTTTGAAATAAGAACGGGATTATTGTTTCCACTATTGGAGTCCCGCAGGAGCTTGTAGACGCCCTTCGGAAGGAAGTGGCTCTCGTGCAGTTTACCGAGCTGACCGCACAATGCGCAAATACCTGTCCGCATGATTTAGTGGCCCCTTTAGCCTTATAGTCTCAAAATTCCTCGAAACGAAATTCCATCCCCAGTTGCGCTAGACGAATCGCAGCAATTCGGAAGCAGTCCGCGTGATAATACAGTCGGCGGGCTTTCCCTCCGTCGACTCAGCCCGAGACAAATGAACGGGATGGCGTTATCCTGCCAGTTGGGTTTCGCCCGTTTCCACCGTCGGCAGAACCCGCCCTGATCGTCAGCTTAGTATCTATCATATATAATTGCATGTATGAATGCAACTATGCGTATAGTAGCGTAAGGACGTTTGATTAGTGCCCAATAAGACCATCTACATCAAAGATTCCGACTTGCCGCTTTGGAATCGAGCACAGCGGGAGCTCGGGGAAAGCATTTCGTCGGTTTTTGTCGACTACCTTAAAGAACGTCTCGAAACTGAGGCAGTACGAAAGAAGGCCAAAAGAGTGGGGAGAATAGACGAGGTTCAGGCAATGAAAGCTTCACTGGCTGAAATCAACGCTGAGCTCAATCTGGATATTGAGCTCCATCCTTTCTGGCAGTACCCGATTCTCGACCAGAACACACTCAATCACGGCTACAAGTTGCACCAGAAAAAGGCCAATCCGGACCGTATCGTGAGCTTAGTCGTCTCGCGTTTGGACTTTGACAATTCTGGACAGTTGAATCCGATTACACAAGAACGAATCAAGACGGCAATCCAGAAATTCTGGGACGGCAAAACAACAGAAATCCATAGGTTCGTCGACACCACGGAATAACACCCGATAAAAGCTCATTGCCAAACACCGCGCAACTGGCACTCGTGGAAATTGCCCTCACAATTCTACGGTTCCGAGGAAGAAGGACTCGAAACTGAATCGCATCCTCCGGGCTCCATATCGGGAATACGCAGCAGCGCCGCCCGAAACTTCTCGGTGCTGGCGCGCTCCGCCGGACGCTTCAAGTATTCGAAGTCCACGAATTGCTCCGACAGTTTCGCCGATAAGAATTCTTCCAGGGACAAACGTTCGATAGCGGCCAACTCCTCCGCCTTTTTCAGCAGGTCCTCGGGAAGCGATATCGTTCGGTTCATGGCTCGGAATCTACCACGTGATACCGGCATCGCGCCCGATTCGGCTCGCCAGCCCCGGCTTGAGGCTTTGGTTCCCGTGGACCGGAATGGTCATAATACGCCGCTCACGGATTTCGAATAGATGTGATGACTGCCTTTTATGCGCTCAAGCCGCCAGCCATGAGCTTCCAGCAACCGGCAGATCTCCGGCCCGGTAATCGGCTTCAAACCGCCAGTTCCAGAATCTGGATGTTTGGCTCGGGCTTCGTACCGCGTGCATTCATGACCTCCAGCACGCCAGAGATTGCTTCGCGGATGTTCCCCATCAGCTCATCCATGGTTTCACCCTGCGAATAGCAGCCGGGAAGAGCGGGCACCTCGGCCCAAAAGCCGCCTTCAGGTTCCTGGTGAATCACTACCGCGTACTTGTTCACGCACCTATTTTCGCATGCTGCGGCAACCTACGCCGCGGCGCCGGCCGGATGCTCGGCGTGATGGAATTTCACACTGACAAGCTTCGAAACACCGGCTTCTTGCATGGTCACGCCATACATGGCCTGCGCGGCTTCCATCGTCTTCTTCGAGTGCGTGATCACGATGAACTGGGTGTCGATCGCCATCTCCGTCAGCAACCGCGTGAGGCGGCCGATGTTGGCCTCGTCGAGCGGCGCATCCACCTCGTCAAGAACGCAGAACGGGCTCGGCTGGTATTTGAAAATCGCCATCAACAAGGACAGCGCCGTCAGGGCCTTCTCGCCGCCGGAAAGCAGCAGCACGTTCTGCAGCTTCTTGCCGGGCGGTGAAGCGATGATGTCGATGCCGCTCTCGTTGACGTTCGTTTCGTCGGTGAGATGCATCTCGCCCGAGCCGCCGCCGAACAACGTCTGGAACGCCTGTTTGAAATTCTCGTTGATTGCCTTGAACGCTTCAGAGAACTTGTTCTTCGAGTATTCGTCGATTTCCTGAATGGCCTTCTCGGTGTCGCGGATGGAATCGAGCAGATCCTGCCTTTGCACACTGAGGAAGTCGTGGCGCTGCTGGGCTTCCTGGAACTCCTCCCATGCGGTCGGATTGACTGAGCCCAAATTCTCGATCTTCGTTTTGGTTTCCTGGTACGAAACCTCGGCGGCCTGCAGCACTTCCTGTGAGGTGTCTTCGGGCACTTCCAACTCGGCGACCGCGACGTTCAATTCCTTGCGGCTGGTCTCGTCGAGGAACTGCAGCTCCGATTGCCGGCGCGTCAACTCGACTTCAATTTCAGAACGGCGCGCGTGACCGGTTTCGATCCGGGCGCGCAGATCGCGCAACACTTCATCAGCAGCGGCCAGCGATTCGCGATGCCGCGCGGCTTGTTCAGAAAGTTCGAGGACCGCGCGTTCCGCTGCCGTGATTTGTTCCGCCAGAGCGGTCAGCTTCTGATCCAGCTCGATATTTTCTTTGAGGATGCGCGCACGCGTTTCGCCCCAGCGGGCAACCTCCGCTGCAATCTCCTGGCGGCGATTCGACATTTCGCGGTACTGATTCTCCAGACGCCCGAGGGCCGCACGTTCGCCGCGATGCCGTTCTTCGAGAGCGGCGAGCTTTGCGCGCAGAACCGAATGTTCTTCGCCGATCCGCTGGGCTTCGGACTGTGCCGCATCCAACTGGTCGCGCATCGCTTCGAGGGCCTGTTCACGATCGGAGCGCTCGGCGTCCTTCTGCTCCACGAGCGTTTGATTCTGCGCGCGCTTCTCATGCGCCCGCTCTTCTTCGCGCTTGAGCCGCTCGAGTTCCAGACGCGCCACGGAAATGCGCGAGTTGGCGCGGTTGATTTCTTCCGCAGCGCGGCGAAGATCGTGATCGAGCGAGAGTGCTTCCTTCTCACTCGATTGCTGCAAC
This sequence comes from Bryobacteraceae bacterium, assembly GCA_049516355.1. GTDB lineage: Bacteria > Acidobacteriota > Terriglobia > Bryobacterales > Bryobacteraceae > BOG-234. The sequence goes on from JBEKTF010000036.1 coordinate 14,341, forward strand.
TGCCGGAGCCGTTCCAGTTCCCCTTCGAGAGCCGTGGTCTCGCGCTGCAGCGCTTCCTGGTCAATCACTTTATCCGCGAGCGCTCGTTCCTGCTCTTTCAACTGCGCCGCGAATTCGCGCATCTCGCGTTTGAGCACCAGAGGACCGCTGGCCTTCTTGCGTCCGCCCGTCAGCATGCGGCCGTTGTAGCACTGGCCGTCGGCGAGAAGGAAATGGCGGTCGGGATACGCTTCCGCCATGGCGCGCGCCTGATCGCGATTGCTCGCGAGAAAACACCCGGAAAGACGGGGCAGGAGATTGCGTGTCTGCCCCGAAAGTCCATTGGTGAAGTTGATCTGATCGGAGAGGCGCGGAAGTTCGGGCTCCCGCGCGCTCCCCGGTTCGGCCGCTAAAGGGCCGCCCTCGACCAGAAATGTTGCGCGGCCTTCCAGTTCGGCGCGCAGCAGGTTCATGCTTTGCTCGGCCTGAGCCCAATCTTTCACAACAACGTACTCAAGTTCATCGTGCAGAAATTCTTCCGCAGCGCGTTCCCACGCCGAATCCACTTCGATGAAATCGGCCAGCACTCCTTCGGGACGGAACTCGCCCGCACGTCCGTTTTCCAGAGCGGCAAGCAGTTTTTTCGTCGATTCCGTCGTGTAGCTGTGGTGCGAGAGGATGTTTTCGAGAGATTCGCGTTTGGCGCGCAGGCGAGAACACTCGGCGCGAAGCTGATCGATCTGGTGACGTAAGTCGGCTGCGGCTCGGCGTTTTTCGGTAAGGCCTTCCTCGGTCTGGCGCCGGTCCGTAATGACGCTCTGCATTTCGAGCTGACGTTGTGCGATGCGCTCGGAAAGCTGCTCCTTCACGCCGGCAAGACGTTCGATTTCGGCGGCGGCGATCTCTTCCTCCTTCTGCACCCGCGACCGTTCGCGCTCGATGCCGGCAAGATAGGTATCGGCCTGGGCGATCTGATTCCTTATGGTCGACGCTTCGCCGAGCAGACGCAGGATCATGGAACGCGACGATTCAATGGTCTTCTCGGCCTCGCGCACGCGCATCTGGATGGCATCGCGCGCTTGGTTCTTTTCGAGGAGCCCGGTGCGGACCTCCTGCATCTCCTGCTCGAGCTCCGCCACGCTTTGGGCGAGCGCGGTGCGCTCGGTTTCGTTGTGACCGATGCGGCCTTCGAGATCGCTCGACTCCTGATCGGCGCGCGTCATGCGCTGCTCGATGCTGGAGGCTTCGCGGACTTGCGATTCGAGCCGTCCTTTCGTGCGCTCGGCTTCGAGATTCATCTCGGCAAGATCGGTGCGTGCGTCGGTCAACTGCGCTTCGAGGGCGTAGAAGACTTCCTGTGCTTTCTGACGCTCGGCATCATTGTCCGCGGCCTGGACGGTAAGATCCTTGAGTTCCGCGGATGCTGTTTCCAGCGCTGCTGCCGCTCTCTCGGTTTCAGTTTTCAAAGAAACATAGCGCCCGGCGAGGACCGTGCGGAGCTGTGTTTCCAGTTCACCCTTCAGCTCCTGATAGCGTTTCGCTTTGGAAGCCTGGCGTTTGAGCGAATTGACCTGGCGGGTGACCTCTTCCAAAATGTCGAAAACGCGCGCGAGGTTCTGCTTAGAGCTTTCGAGTTTGGCTTCGGCCAAGCGGCGGCGGCTCTTGTATTTCGTGATGCCGGCAGCTTCTTCGATCACTGCGCGGCGGTCCTGTGGTTTGGAAGAAAGGATCTGGCCGATGCGTCCCTGCTCGATAATCGCGTAGCTTTCCGGACCGAGGCCGCTGCCCATGAAGATGTCCTGGATGTCGCGCAATCGAGCCTGACGGCCATCGATCAGGTATTCGCTTTCGCCCGAGCGGAACAGGCGGCGGGTGATGGTGATTTCGCCAGGCTTGGCAGGGTTATGCAACGCGTGGTGCGGGATTTCGTGGACCTTCGGGGCTTCGCCTTCATTCGTGATTACGGCCGGAGCTTCGTGAACCGGAGGCGCCGCCTGAGCGATCGGGTCGACGAGCACCATCGTGACCGAGGCCATGCCGACGGGTTTACGCGACTTCGTCCCGGCGAAGATCACGTCTTCCATGCGGGCTCCCCGCAGACTGCGGGCGGATTGCTCGCCCAGTACCCAGCTGATGGCGTCGCTGAGGTTGGATTTCCCGCAACCGTTCGGCCCGACAACTGCCGCAATCCCACCACCGTTGAAGCGCAGTTCGGTGCGATCGCAGAACGATTTAAAACCCTGGAGTTCGACTTTCCTCAGCTTCAGCAAAACCGTACCTCGATTCTTTTACAACGTGGCTTTGTTACCTGACCATCCTAACCCCGGTTTCGGGGAAAGTAAAGTAGCAACTATACCGCATAATGCGTTTTCCTCACAAGTTCCACAAGATGTTGTGGTGGAGGTGCCATTCCGGGCAGCTAGCCATGGCGAAAAACCGTTTGGGCCACGAATGAACACGAATCAACACAAATAGGTCGGTTCGGATATTTTCCGTCGTTTACCCGCCGGGGATGCAGGCCATGGGGGCGCGGGGTTCGGTTCTGTTTTAGAGATCCGTATCTTTGATGGATTGGGCGCTCGGCGGGTTGCGCCGGCGCAGCCCGTGCGTCCCGGGTTCGTTTGGCAAAAACAGTTTCTCGCGAGACCGGGCGAATTCCCTTCAGACGTTTATATCCGTGGCCCGCGGGTCGGTGCGGTTGCCTCTTGTCAGGAGTTCCGCTGGGGAAAGTTGTGTCGCCGGGTGGGTCAGGCACGGCGGGCTGGGCGGGCGGCGGTGTGCGGCGGTCGCGCAGCTCCAGCAGACGGCGATGAGCGCGGAGGTACTGGCGGTCGTAACGCGATTCGTAGCGGTTGATGAGTTCGAGAGAGCGGGAGTCGTCGCTGAGAGCGCGGAAGGCGAGCGCCGAGCGGGTCGCGGTATCCTCTGTCGATTGCGATGCCTCGGCCTGCCTGCGCATCTCGTGCTCCATGCCGGCCTTTTCCATACCCCAAATGCGCATCTGACGCCAACGGGCGACGGCCATGTTTTCGACGAGGGAGGTTTCGATGGGGGTCCGGGGCTGAAGTTCTTCGTGAAGGGCGGCGAGGAGCGCGCGGAAGCGGTCCTTCGATTCGCCTTCGAGAACGATGGTGCCGGAAAGCATGCCATGAGTCGTGGCATTGCGGGAGGAGGCGAGTTTGCCCTCGGGGGTAGCGGGGCCGCTTGATTTGGCGCCGTTGGCGCGGGAGGCCTGGGTCTGACGTTCGGTACGCATACGACTATACGTTGCATGCGGGTACCGAGACTTTTACGATTTGGCCGGTCATTTTGTTGATTTTGAAGTACATACAGGCTCGCGGGATTTGTGAATGAGAATTCCGTATCGGCGGCCTACCAGAGTTTATGGCCACGAATGCACACGAATGAACACGAATCGGAAATTGATTTGGATGTTGTCGCGGAATCCGTTATTGGCGCCGCGTATGAGGTTTCCAATGTGCTCGGGGCTGGATTCCTGGAGAAGGTTTATGAGCGGGCGCTGGCTCGGGAGTTGGCGTTGCGGGGACTGCGGGTGTTGTGCCAAGTTTCTTTTCCGGTGTCATATAAGGGGCAGTTGGTGGGTGAGTATCTGGCCGACCTGGTGGTCGAGGACCGGCTTGTCGTTGAATTGAAATGCGTGGACCGCTTCGGCAATGAGCATTTGGCGCAGTGCATTAATTACCTCAAGGCTTCGCATCTGCGGCTGGCTTTGCTTTTCAATTTTCAGAAGCCGAAGGTCGAGTGGAAGCGGATTGTGTATGGGTGAAATGGCCTCGATTGGTGCATTTTAGATCGCTTCGATCCGGTTTCATCTCAAGACGACAACCGCGTTCCGGCTGCCGCTTGACGCGCGGGAGACGTTGCCGGCCGGGATGGAGTTGTTTCCCGATTTCACGCTGATCGGACGCGGTCTCGATTATTTGCCCCACTTCATTCGAGTGGTGGATGCGATGGGGCAGGCGTGCTTTACACCCGAGGATTGCCGGAACTCGGCAAGCGCACCAATTCCGCTGAAAATCATGCCTGCGCCCTTCCCTTCCTTATCTGAATTGACCTGCCGCCGGAACGCCCTGCTTCCATTCGCACTCTTGTGGAGCAGTTCGCTCCGGTGCCAGTTGGTGTCCACATTTTGAAAACGGGTGCTGCCATCTCAGAATCGAACTGAACGGCTCCCGTTACCGGAAGCGCTCGTTCCGCCGCGCCCTCGCAGTCACCCGAACCCGGCGATCTTTTTGTCAATACCAGCAAAATGACACTTCCAAATCCTCTGCCTGCGCTTAGGCGGCTTTCTTCCGGGCCGTTGTTTCTTTTGCGCCGCGCAACGGCTCACACGCTTCGCCGGTCGCCCACAAGGTGATGTAACAGCACCCCCGGTTTTCGCGCGACCGCCGCAATAGCCCGCTTCTTCGCGTTCTTCCCGCCGCCGCGCTCTGCCAGCCTCAGCCCCCACCGCCTCAGGTCCGTATCCGGCCCCCGGTGGCCCAGAATGTACTGCGCTCGCTGCACCAGCATCTTCCGCATGTACACATCGCCCTCTTTGGTGATGCGCGGTTGCGGCTGGCTTTCGCCACTGTCGCTCCGCTTCGGCCGCAACCCCACGTAGCAACCCACGTCCCGGCTCCTCGCGAATCGATCCTTGTCTTCCACCGTCAGCACAAAGGTCAGAGCGATCAATGTCCCGACTCCCTTCACTTGCCTGAGGAGTTTGGTTTCCGGGCACTTGTCCCGGGCGATCTGCTCCAGTTTCCGGTCGCTTTCCCTGATCTCTTCCGTGAGTTTTTATGAGCAGATCAACGAAGGACGTTCATTCACTGGCCGTACACACTCGGCGAAAAAGCCGAGCATTCCTTCTCTCGACCGTGAACTGCAGTTCGAATCTATGCCGGGGAGCCATACGTTTTCAGCCCTAACCCGAACGCTCCGTTCTGTTGACGGCAGTCTTCGCCTGCCCTCCGCCCGCATCCGCCACATTCCGCAGGTTCTTGCGCGCCACCCGTTCTCTCCCGTTGGAAGAGAGGTCTCGCGGGCTGGAGCGCTCAACCCCAAGGTTGAGGCCGATCCCCAAGTTTTTCGTTACGAACTCTCCGCGTTCTCCGGTTGACAGGTCGGGTTTGTTGACAGGCCCGTCCAAGTCGGGCTGGCTTAGGTTTTGTCCTCCAAACCACGCCACCCCTAAAGAAAATCCTCGCGTCTGCCGAAGTATTCAGCATGGTTCGCTGGCTACAGCGTGCCGGACGGCGAGCCGTTGGGCGTATCGGCCCGAGCGCTAGCCGTGCCGCGACGAAATAGGTGTTGACCGATTGTGTCAACCAGCCTCGGCGTCTGCCACAATGGTGGCGTGACCGTATCTGGGGCTCGTTGGTCGGCTTCTGCTGCAATCCGTGCTCGGCGTGAACAGCTTGGCCTGTCGCAAGCTGGTTTGGCTAAGGCTCTGGAGGTTTCGAAATCACTTCTGAGCCACATAGAGGCGGGAAATCGATTGCCGACGGAGGAACAGATTACCTTGCTGGCAAAGCTGCTGCGAATGCCACCCGACCTCATTGCTCTCGGCGCTGGGAGACTTCCTGACGACGTTCGCGATGCGTTGTCCGAGAATGCAGCCGAGGTCGTTGCCGCGATAAGGCAGCATACCGAGGCGGAGGCTGTCCGATATCCCCAATCGCCGCCGACCGTGCTCCTTCCAAAAACAACCCGGCGTCCAGCACAAACAGCAGAGCTTCCCGAGCGTATTGACGTCCAGAAGACATCGACGCCGTACCGCGCCCATAGCTACCATACGAAGGTTCCACCCGACGCCATCGCCCCTTTTATCCGTGCCTTCACACGTCCCGGCGAGACCGTGTTCGATCCGTTCTGCGGGTCGGGGATGACAGGTGTCGCGGCGCTGATGGAAGGCCGAAACGCGCTGCTTTCGGACCTGTCTCCGGCGGCAATTCATATAGCGCGCAACTATACCACTCCATGCGATCCGATGGAGTTCGCCGCGGCGCTGGCGAAAGTGGAAGCCGAGGTGGCTCCAACAATCGATTGGCTCTACCACCCAGTCGGCTCAGAGCGGCTCGTCGAGTACACGACGTGGAGCGACGTCTACCGTTGTTCCCGCTGCCGGGAGCAGATCCTCTATTGGGACGTCGTGCAGCGGAATGGAACTGGGGACGAGGGCGTCACCTGCCTACACTGCAGTGCGGTTACACCAAAGGCAGAGCTTGAGTGGACCAGGGAGGAACCGGTTCAGACCCATACGTCGCAAGGAACCAATCGCATCGACTCCCATGTTCCCACGCGCGAAGAGCGAGCTTTGATCGAGGAGGTTTCAAAGGCACCCGTTCCGTATTGGACGCCCGTGGTGCCATTTGGACCGGAGCGAGAGATGTGGCGCGCCGCGCATCGCGCGATGGGAATCACCTCGGTGACCGACTTCTTCACGAGAAGGAACCTTCACGCGATGGCAGCATTGCGCCACGTCATTGTCAGTCAGACTGAAGGGCGGGTTCGAGAAGCCATGCTGTTCGCCTTTACTGCAGCTGCCAATCGGGCTTCGCGACGGTACCAGTGGAACGCGAAGCGCCCGACTAATGTGATGACGGGCACGCTGTATATCTCGTCGCTCCGATATGAGTGGAACGTGTGGAGCCTTTTCCGTCGAAAGGCTGCTGACGTCCTTCGCTACTACCGCAGCTTTCCAGCGTCAACGGCGAAAGTCGAAGTGTTCCGCCGCTCCGCAACTGCACTTGACTGCCTTCCCGACCGATCTGTCGATTGCGTCTTTATGGACCCGCCATTTGGAGCAAATATCTTCTATGCCGACTCCTCCCTGCTCTGGGAGGCGTGGCTCGGTGAAATGACCGATGAGGCAGCTGAGATCGTTGTCAACAAACATCGCAGGCCAGCTACCGGAGGAAAGACAATATCCGATTACGGCGATCTCATGGCGCAAGCGTTTTCCCATGCATCTCGCGCTTTGAAGCCGGGAGGTCGGGCCGTTCTTGCTTTTTCCAATTCCGATGATCAGGTTTGGGGTGTCGTTCAAGACGCGCTAAAATCGGCCGGCTTCGAAACCGAGACCGTTCACCTCCTGCACAAGGGACAGCCTTCCATCAAGGGCGTGAAGGGCATCACGGGCAAAGAGAACGTTACTACTTTCGACCTGCTTCTTTGTCTTAAACATCGGGCAAAGACCGCCACTGCGATCCCTGTGAATCCTCCGCCACCAAGCTTCATAGAGAGAGTTGTTCGCGACGCCATCGCTAATGGCGTCCACAAGAACGACGAGATTTATTCGGCCGTGGTGCGGGCCGCCCTCGAGGGGAACCACTCCGTAGCGGGGATTACGATGCCCATGATTGCCGAACTCTGCGCGGATCTAGGGGCGCGCCAACGGAATGGGCGAAGGGTGACGGAGGCAAAGCCGGACTTCGTATCGGGATACCTCACCGAAGTTGACAATCTCCCTGCCAGTGTTGGCGGGCACTCGACCGAGCAGCCGCTGGGCACCTTACGGGTGGCAGGAGGGCGCAACAGCACCTTCTATTTGGCGCACAGCTATCACACGAAAGTTCCGCCAGAAGCCATCACGCCGTTTATCGAACATTACACAAAGCCTGGAGATGTCATACTTGATCCCTTCTGCGGTTCGGGAATGACCGGCGTAGCAGCTTCGCTCGCAGGACGCCGAGCGATTCTTAATGATCTTTCGCCTGCCGCTGTACATCTCGCGTGGAACCACACGAGGCCATGCGACCCCGAAGCCCTGGCCGCTGGACTTGCGGTGCTCGATGCTCGCTTAGGAGATACATTCCGTTCGCTTTACGGAACTCGGGACGATCACGGGCAACCCGCCCTCATTCACTGGACACTGTGGAGTACGAGACATACCTGTCTCTACTGCAAACAAATGTTTGCGCTTTGGGACGTAATGGATCGCGCCTCCGGAAGGTTGGGAAGCTCGATACAATGCCCGCGCTGTCAAAAGAGCATTCGGCGCGCTGAACTCTCAACGATTGATTCGGTTCCTGCGTGGATCGCCTACGAGACGGCAGGTGGGAAACGAAGGGAGAAGGCAGCGACGGCGGAGGATATTGAGCTCGCAAAATCACCCGGTACCGAAGGGGTTGGCTTATGGTATCCCCAGATTCCAATTGGCCCCGAGCGCGAGATGTATATCCGTTGCGCGCTTCACCTTCGCGGAATCAGCACGATTGCCGACTTTTACACTCCGCGCAATCTCCAAGCGCTCTCCCTGCTTTGGAAGGCAATCGTGGACGTCGCCGATGATCGCATTCGCCGGGCGCTGGCTTTCGCATTTACAAATACCGCGTGGCATGGCACAAGGATGCGGCGATTCAATGCCCGAGGCGGCCAGCGGCCGCTCACTGGCACGCTCTACGTACCGCAGCTCTCATCGGAAGCAAACGTTCTTGAGGTATTTCGAAACAAGGTTGACCAGCTACAGCGCTATTACAGGGCGTTTCAGCCCCACGGGGTCCCCGCTCCAGCGATTCGCCTTGGGAGTGCTACGGCGCTGTCTGGAATACCAGACGGGTCAATAGATTACGTATTCACCGATCCACCGTTCGGATCGAATATCTTCTATGCGGACTGCAATCTGATCTGGGAGTCTTGGCTGGGGCGACTCACCGACATGTCGGACGAGGCTGTTGTCAACCGGTCTCTGCCGGTAGATAAGGGAGGCAAGTCGTTGGGCGCTTATTCCGATCTGATGGGCGGAGCCATGCGCGAGATAGCTCGCGTCCTGAAACCCGGCGGCTGGGCAACTGTGGTCTTTCACAATACCGATGCTGCTGTCTGGCAGGCGATTCGGGACGCTGCCGAACAGGCAGGATTCTCCTTCTACGAAGCCGCTTCGCTTGATCGACGTCAGCAAAGCCACAAGGGCTATAAAGGCCGCTCCGGGGAGGAGGACGTTGCCCATTTCGACGTGGTGTTTAACCTCCGAAAGGCAGCCGTCGGCGATGCGGCCATTCTGCCACGGGCTAAACGAGCGCCAAAGCCACATCTCGACCTGCGGCAGCTTGTGGCTGCAATCATGAAGGATTCGAAATTTGCGAAAAACGGCCTGCAAGGAGTCCATGCCGAAGTTATGCGCCGCATGGCCTCTAACGGTACCGACACTTTTGTCGACTATTCAGAAGTGCGAGGTATATGGGAGACTCTGATCACGCCACGAGTGGACCGTCAGCCTACTCTTTGGTGAGCACCTTTCGCAGTAAAGCGCGCAGCACGCAAGCCGGATCGGAATCTGAAGGACGGAGGGGGACCGCTCCGACACCGTCGCCTTGTGTGATCGCACTCGGATCGGTGAGACGATGCCGCGTGCGTTCAAAGAATACGAACTCGGTGCCGGGGTACACCACGAATGCTGCCTGGATTCCAGAGATCGCATCCCTATAGGTGTGCATCTTGTACAGGTCCGCTCGCTTGTAGGTTGCGGGCCCATCATCGGCGTCTGCATCATTGCAGTCGAAGCGATCAAGACGGTACTTCGCATCGAAAACGTAGCGGGTGCCGTCGAATTCAATGATCACGTCCGGGCGTAGCGGGGTCGAATAGGCGTCGCCCAGAGAGCGCGTGAACGTCGGGTTGAATCGCACGCTGAGATTCGCGCCGATGGTCGAAGTAAGGCCCACCACAAGGCTCTCCCCCAATTCATCCCTGCGAAGTGCGGGACGGCATGTAGGGCGCATTGCGGTAACCATGCTCGTGGCTTCCAAGACCTTGAGGAATACCCAATATTCATAGAGGGTTGCCATGTCTCGCCCTTCGAGCAATCTCGCAGTTTCGGACGCACTGCGAGGAAGGGATACGTGGCGGGATAGATTCCCCCAGAAGCCAAAGACATCCCGGTACCCATCGGCCTTCGCCAGCGCCTGGCTCGGGGAATGGAAGCCCGACAATTTTCCTACCTCGGCCAGAAAAGGCGCTGCGTCTTCAAGCACACCGAGCATCGTGCGGCAGTCGGCGCGGAGTCCAGCGTGCAGCTTTGGGTGGTCAATGAACCTGTAAATCAGGGAGAGACACTCACCCAAGACGTGCTTTACGAATCGATTCTCTGGCGTATCAAAGGAAAGCCGCCCACGGGGCGCGGCGACCTTCGCGGGGAAGTGAGGTTCGCGCGGTGTACCGAAGCTTAGGGCTTGCGCGAGATCGTTGTTTGCGACGGCTGCTCCTGCTGGCACAAGCCGCTCGACGCGCGTGAAAATTGATTGGACAGCCCGGTGATCGAGCCTCCGCACTCGATCTGGGCTGACCACAGGTCTGTCGGGCTCAAACCTGCGGGTTGGATTACGCTCAATTGCAGAGATCCAGTCCTGTAAACGCTGGCCTGGCGGCTCTTTGAGCATGAAGTGGCGGAGAAGTTGAAGCTGGTGATATGGCACGGGTGCCTGGCTCGCTGTGCCTGTTACCGCAGCAAAGGTAGTTGGAGCACGCCAGCCGAATACCAGGCCAGAAGCAAGATCCGATACTTCCTCAAGCAGTCTTGAGACGCCACCGTCCCCAATCTTGCTGGAGGTGACGTCGATGGTCACTCCGGCAAGGTCGGCCCTTCCGACGAAGTTGCCGAATGAAAGCACAACGGCGTCGGCAGCCAGCAGTTCACCGCCGAGATCAGCGATCTGCTGCATGACTGGTGTACTCGGTGAACCGGGGAAAGACAGAACGTACTCGGTCCGTTCGTCCAACGTGATAGTCTCGCCCACGCAGGCTTTGGTCGGCTTGACCTGGTCCCTGCGACGCCGATAGGAGAACGCGGGCGTCATTTGAAGAATGACACGAAGCCGAAATCTCGCAGCGCATCGAGCATCTCCACTGCGCGCCGGTACGCTTTCGGTAAGGCCGCCTGTGACGCACTGTCGAATGTGGCGAGACTTGCGTCATTTGATACAACCGTGAGATCGCGCAGATACACGCAGAGTCTCGCCAGCGGCTCCTCAAGTTTGGCGCGATTGCCAGACAGGCGGGGAGCACCTTCTGCAAAATGGCCGCGTCGAGGGCCCGGAGCCAGCCTGCATCTGTGTCTACAGGCGGCAGCATCCCGTTGTAGAAATGCATGAACAGCGCGATCTCGTTGGCAGCCCGATAGCCCAGGTGTAGCCGCGCCACTTCCAAAATGCTATTGATAGCTGAAATGTGCTTGTGTGCTTCTTCCGGGAGATTCTTGTAATCCTCGGGAGTGGGAAGTCGAAAGGCAGGCAGCGTATCGGGGAGGCGATACCCACCTACGGCAATCTCCGTTCCCTTGTTGCGAAGCCGGTCGAGGTTTACCTCATCGAATTCGAGAACCATGGCACGATCCAGAACCTTGGGGCTAAATCCGTAGGTAGTTTCGTCCACGTTGACCGTTCCGGTTACGACGAGATTCGTCGGTAGTGCCAGGGAGGAAGGCACCTCGACGGTCTCGGGCGAGCCGCCCGGTCGCTGCAGGGTCGTCATCAGGGTTTCGCTGGAACGATGCAGCGGTACCGGCTGCTGCTTGACAGTGCCATCAGGGCGGTAGCGTCTGCTTTCGGTACACGCGAGCCAGTCGGAAAAATAATGTTCAACTCGCGCGAGGTTCATCTCGTCCAGAAGCATGAAGTGGCGGGGGGCGGCTGCCTTGTCACTGGCAGCATCGAGAGCAGCGTGCGCTCGTAGAATCAGATCGAGCGCCTGAGTTGATTCGTATTTGCTGGTAATCGGGTTGACAAAGCCGAGTATGGATTGATTGTCGATCCAGTCAGGACGCACAGCCACCAGGGCAAAACGGCTGGGATCTGGCTCACCCCGGGAGGGCACGAACACGAAGGCGTCTCCGACCGCTGGAGTACCGGTCGCCTGATCGCCTGTGCCCGCGCCAGAACTGTAGAACTCAGCAACGAGTTCCGCCAGCTTAGACTTGCCAGTGCCACTGATGCCAGCCAGAATGACGAGCGGTTTCGTCAACACAGCGGCGAGGTAGCGAGCAAGCAGATCCGGCTCGAAGGGAAAGCCTTGGCTCAGGCAGTAATCGACTACGGTTGACCCCGGCGACTGCGGGGTGACGGACTGCGCTTCGGCAGCGGACATAGTACCTCCGAGCAGAGACTGATGGTTTGCAAGGTAAACAGGCAGCATCGCAGGACTCAAGGTGACGATGTCCGCCGCGCCAAAGCCCGCGTTTTTTGTCAGGTGATGAACGCCTTTGTCATGCCCAGCCTGGATGTCAGCTTCTTTCACCTGAACTGAGGGCGAACCGCCACTGCCTGTTGTTTCTTTCTTGTGAGTCCAGTTTTCCAGCCACCGCCGGTCGTATGCCACAATCGCGTCCCGATCTCGGGAATAGCCAACGAGGAGGTCGGTGGCACCTCCTGCATCAATCTGCGCTGACGTCGCCGGACCGTTGGTTATCTGGATACGGAACTCGTCGGCCGCCCGAACTTCAGATCCGCCTCCACCGTGTGTGATGTCAAACGCCCAGAGCCGATAGCGGCGCGGCTGACCGTCGACATGCCACTCAAGGTTCAATGGATTGTTCATGGCGGCCGGCCTTCGCGCGCAAGTGAAACCAGCGCCTGCGAAACCTCTCGTCATCCGAACGTGATCATTGAGCGAAAGCATGCCCTTCGCTTATACTAGTGCACTGCTGGGCACGGCTCTCAAAACAGAAGGGTTAGCGGGTTACGAGGCCAGCGCGCAAACCACCCGGCCCGACGATGATGCCGGGCGCTGCTGCTCGACTACGCTTTGGGAAAATGTGTCCTGTGACGGAACAGTTGGAAGCACATTACAGGCGCTTTCATGCCTCGGCCCGATTGCCCAGTGCCCTCTCACGCCGAGCCTCTGCTCCGCTCCTGGTTCATCCGCACGAACGATGGGCGACATCGAAAGTGCGACTGCTCGTGGTTGGGCAAGAAACGCACACATGGAAATACGAACCTGATGCGACCGGCGGTCCCGGTTCGACTATCCGAACCTTCAGAGATTTCTCGGTTGCCGCCGAAGGCGTGGCGGCGATGCTGCATTTGTACCGATGGTACGGACTCGGACGCCGTCACCCAAAATTGAACTCACCCTTTTGGCGCGGTTTCAGAGCGCTAGACGAGGCGCTCAACACCGAGATGGACTCAGCACTCTGGACGAATCTTTTCAAAGTTAACGTGAGTGGCTCGGTTGTGGGCAACTGTAACAGCGCAGAAATTGCGAAACTTCAGCGAGCTCAGCAAGGTTTGCTCCGCAGCGAGATCGACGTTCTAAAGCCGAACGTGATCGTGTTTTTCACCGGACCACGATACGACCGAGCGATTCGGCAAGAGTTTGGTGAGGTTGAGTTCTGTCCTTTTGACCGCTATCCGAAGACCTCGATTTCCCCCAGTCGCTTGGCGCTGGTTCGCGCCTCTGGGTTGCCGATGAAGACCATTCGGACGTATCACCCCGAGTACTTGCAGCGGTCACGCCAACTGGGACTGCTCTCGGAAATCGTAGATTGGGCAAATTGCTGATGAGCTTCGAAGAAAATGGACGAGGTTCATTGCGGACACCAAACCTGCACATCTTCCAACTCGCCTGAGTATTAGTTGACAGGAGCGCGAACGCGCCCCGGAACACCAGACATCGGGCGGGCCGCCAAGCGGAACTCGTTGTGGGTGCTAGACATTGTGTCGAGCAGATCACCACGGCGTGAACTCCTCCCTTGTCTGCATCCACATCTTCTTCGCCAGGCTGCCCCGCCCTTGGAGGCGAACACATGCAACGCGGCGGGGAAACCACGATTGACGATGCCATCAGCGAGATCGCGGCGCTACTGGCAATGGCGTATCACCGACGCGCCAAAATCCGGCTGGTTCACACGACGCGCGAGCCGATTCTGTCAACAGAAGGACTTGCTAATTCCGGTGAAACGAGCCGTCATGAACTGACGTTGACGCGTCGGAGAGAGGAGTCGCCCAGATCATGAAGAAACGTGGCGGGTTGCCAGCAATCAAGGATTTGCCGGGGATGAGCGCACCGCAGTTGCAGGCCCTCCACAGGGAGTTGTTCGGAGCGGAGCATCCGATCGCAAACTGCCAGCACCTACGGCGAAAGATCGCATGGCAACTGCAGGCCGCGAAGGAAGGTGGCCTTCCCGAGTCGGTCCGCCAATACGCCATTGCAATGGCCCTCAACAGCGAGTTGCGAGTGCGAATCTCGGAGAACGCCTCCCGGCGATTTGCTCAGGTACCGCTGGAACAAACCGTAACGACGACCGTGGTTCAGACGTGGGACGCACGCCTACCCATGCCGGGGAGCTCGATCGTGAAGAAGTACAAGGACCAGACCGTCGTAGTGAAGGTCCTTGGCGACGGATTCGAATACGATGGCCGTCGGTTCCCGTCGCTCAGCGCCATTGCGGGCGAGATAACGGGCACGCGCTGGAATGGCTTTGCGTTCTTCGGGCTGGAGAAGGAGGTGCGTCGTGCGCGGTGACAGGAGAGCAAAGGAAAGCGGAAACGGCCTCGCGGCACGGGCGGGTGTGCGCTGCGGGATCTACACGCGGAAGTCGACGGACGAAGGCCTCGACCAGGCTTTCAACACTCTTGACGCGCAGCGGGAGGCCGCGGAGTCGTTTATCAGCAGCCAGCGGCAGGAAGGATGGGTAGCGTTGCCCCAGAAGTACGACGACGGCGGCTATACCGGGGCCAACATGGACCGCCCGGCGTTGAAGCGGCTGCTTGCGGATATCCAATCCGGTGCTGTGAACTGCGTTGCGGTCTACAAGGTGGACCGGCTTTCGCGATCCCTTTCGCGCGGATCATGGAGATCCTCGACAAGCACAGCGCGACCTTCGTGTCCGTAACGCAGCAGTTTAATACGACCAGTTCCATGGGCCGCCTCACTTTAAACGTCCTGCTCTCGTTTGGCCGGATCGCGGGGAGCGGAATGCGCCCGGAAACTTAGGGCCAGGCGATGATTTTTCCCGGTTGCGACTGAATCGGCGAGGCTGTCCACTCAGCCTCAAAGGAGGCGAGGTAGCGGCCGGAGGGCAATTGCGGAAGCGTTACAATCACCACGCTCAGAGACGGGAAATCGCGCCATGCTCGTGACGCCGATTCCGCGAACAGCCGATCCCTGGCGAGCAGAGTGTTGAATCCCGCGTTTACAGCGGCGGCGACAAGTTCGCCATTGCGGAGTGCCTTCCATCCGCGATTTTCCGCCGTGTCGCAGTCTATCTGAAGACGACGCAATAGTTCAACGAGGTGGATGTCCAGGTTTGCGTCAAGCAGCGTTGGCGTCAAACGGAAAGAGCGAAGGAGCCGGCAAACTCCGATGCGACTTTCAGAACTTCGTGGAGGGCGGCGTGCGGGAATGCATTGTGGAAAGATTCGTCGATGTCGGCGAGGGACATGCCATTTGCAAGGCATTCGAGGATGAGTTCGACCGAGAGACGCGTACCCCGGATGGCGAGCTTGCCGCCCAGGAGTTCCGGGTCCGCCACAATCCACTCGTAGTCCTTATAAGGGCCGAGGTTGCCAATCCGACATAGGTTACTTCCAGTCTAAATGAGCTTGCGGTGTTGAAGTGGCGGGACGGTGACAAAGGTGACAAATGTGGCAAATTTCTCCAACCGTCCGTTTATCAACGGTTTAAAGGCAACATGGCGGCTGTTGCAGCACAGTTTCGTCCTTCGCTGGTGGTATCCAGAGGTGTGTACTGCACATTCGAAGAAATTAAAACCGGCGACGAAAACAAAACCGGCGAAAGGCGGAAGGGGCATCCGGAGGCTCGGGACGTTATCGATGCGGTGGAATTCGCGAGGAAGCGCTTGAGGTTCGAGCCCGACGAGCGCCAGATCGAAGTTCTGCGATCCGATGCGAAGCGGGGAATTCTGAATTGCACGCGGCAGTGGGGGAAGTCGACGATTGCGGCGGCGAAGGCTGTCCATCGGGCGTATACGCGGGAGAAGAGCCTGGTGCTGGTGGCGAGTCCGACGGACCGGCAAAGCGCGGAGCTGTTGCGAAAGGCCGCGGAGATGGTGGCGACTCTGGGAATCCGGCCGCGCGGGGATGGGGATAACGAGACGTCGCTGCTGCTGCCGAACGGTTCCCGGATTGTGGGATTGCCGGGGATGGAGGGCAC
Organism: Bryobacteraceae bacterium; assembly: GCA_049516355.1. Taxonomy (GTDB): domain Bacteria; phylum Acidobacteriota; class Terriglobia; order Bryobacterales; family Bryobacteraceae; genus BOG-234. The sequence goes on from JBEKTF010000036.1 coordinate 30,430, forward strand.
GACGCGGGGATTCTCAGCCGTGTCGCTGCTGCTGATCGACGAGGCGGCGCGAGTGGACGATGCGATGTACAAGGCGCTGCGTCCCATGCTGGCGGTTGGGCAGGGAGACTTGTGGCTGATGAGTACGCCGCGAGGGAAGACCGGATTTTTCTACGAATGCTGGGAGCATGAGGGCACGGATTGGTTCCGGGTGAGCGTGCCGGCGACGCAGTGCGCGCGGATTCCGGCGGAGTTTCTGGAGGCGGAGCGGAGGGCGATCGGTCCGCTGTGGTTCGCGCAGGAGTATATGGGCGAGTTCGTGGATAGCGGGGCGGCGGTGTTCGGGCGGGACGTGGTGGAGCGGGCCGTGGACGATAGTTTCGAGCCACTGAATGTTTAGGCCACGAATGAACACGAATTCACACGAATAAAGACAAAAACAGTTATTCGTGTTTATTTGTGTTCATTTGTGGCCATCTAGTTTTCGGAGGTAGCGATGTTTTATATGGGGCTTGATCTGGGGCAGCGGCGGGATCCTTCTGCTATCGCGGTCGTGGAGCGGATGGACCTGGCGAGGGCCTATAGCGGGAGCGTGTTTCATAGTTTGCGCGTGCGGCATCTGGAGCGGGTCCCACTGGGTACTCCTTATCCGGGCGTGGTTGCGCGGGTGCGAGAGATTACGCGTAATTGCTTGTTCGCCGGGGGGCGCTGTGCTTTGGCGGTGGATGGCACGGGCGTCGGGGCTCCGGTGGTCGATATGTTGCGCGCGGCGCGGCTTGGTTGCGATATCTCGCCGGTGACGATCACGGCCGGGGATCAGCAGCATCGGAACGGGACTGCGTGGAGCGTGCCGAAGCGGGATTTGATTGCCGTGGTGCAGGTGTTGCTGGAGCGGAACGAATTGAAGCTGGCGCGGGGGCTGCGGGAATTGGGGGCGCTGGTGCGGGAGTTGACCGATATGCGGTCGATACAGAGGCCCGGGGGGCGGGTGCGTCTGGGCGCGGATGGATGCGGGGAGCATGACGATCTGGTCATCGCTCTGGCACTGGCCTGCTGGCGCGCGCGGCGGGGGCAGATTGGATTTGTTATGCAGCGGCTGCCGGGAATATGAAGAAAAACCGTTTTGGCCACGAATGAACGCGAATTCACACGAATGAAGGCAAAACGAGTTATTCAGGACGGGAAAGACACATGTCTATCGTTGGTTATTTAATAAAGCCGGAGCCGGAAGCCAGGAAGGCGAAGGACGGACAACAGGCGCTCATTATATGTTCCGAATACTACAGGGACGTTGATGATTACGATCCGGTACTGCGGGCGCATTGCCGGCTATCGGACGAACCAAGGCTCGGCACCGCGGAACACGAATAGCTCGTTTGCCTTCATTCGTGTGAATTCGTGTTCATTCGTGGCGATTCATTCTTTCACAGCTTCTGTGTATCTGAATGTCGACCAAAGTCTTGACAAAATCTCACATTAGATATAGTCTAAATTTTTATTGGACGCCGAGGCGATTAAACAGTCCCTGGAAGGCAGCGGGTTGCGGTGCACTCCGCAGCGCTACGCCGTGATGGCATTCCTGATGGAAGACAACAGGCATCCCACGGCCGCGGAAATCTTCGAAGCCGTAAATCGCGTGGATCCGTGCTCTTCAAGGGCCACGACTTATAACAATCTGCGGGACCTGGTGCAGGCGGGTTTGGTGCGTGAAGTGGCCGTCGAGGGCCGCGCCGCGCGATTCGACGCGAAAGGCATGCGGCATCACCACTTCATCTGCGACCGCTGCGGCAATGTTGAGGACATTGAGTGGTACGAGGTGCCCAGGCCTGCCTCGGGCTTCCCCGGTAAGCGGATTCTTCGCGAATGCGAACTCATTTTCCGGGGGCTGTGCACGAAGTGCGCTCCGCGGCAGGCTTCCCGTTAAGTGTCGGTATGGGTTCGTAGTTCCCAAAAATTCTTTTTTTGAAGGAGAGCAAAACTTGTCAACCGAAGCGAAGTGCCCGTTCAGACACACACAGGCTGGGGCCCCGACGAATGCGAACTGGTGGCCGAATCAGCTAAACGTGAAGATCCTACACCAGAACTCCCCTCTGTCCGACCCGATGGACAAGGAGTTCAATTACGCGGAAGAGTTCAAGAGCCTCGACCTGGATGCCGTAGTCAAGGACCTCCATGCCTTGATGACGACGTCGCAGGACTGGTGGCCCGCCGACTACGGCCACTATGGGGGGCTCTTCATTCGTATGGCTTGGCACAGCGCCGGTACGTACCGCATCGCCGACGGCCGCGGCGGGGCAGGCTCCGGCACACAACGTTTTGCGCCCCTCAACAGCTGGCCGGACAACGTGAGCCTCGACAAGGCACGCCGGTTACTCTGGCCGATCAAGCAGAAGTATGGGAAGAAACTCTCCTGGGCCGACCTCATGATTCTGGCCGGCAACGTCGCCCTGGAGTCGATGGGCTTCAAGACCTTCGGTTTTGGCGGCGGGCGCGAGGACGTTTGGGAGCCCGCAGAGGACATTTTCTGGGGGCCTGAGGGCACGTGGCTGGGGGACCAGCGCTACACCGGCGACCGTCAGCTCGACAATCCTCTCGCCGCTGTTCAGATGGGCCTGATTTACGTGAATCCGGAAGGGCCCAATGGAAAGCCGGATCCAATCGCTGCGGCCAGGGATATCCGGGAGACGTTCGCCCGCATGGCGATGAATGACGAGGAGACCGTTGCGCTCATTGCCGGCGGGCACTCGTTCGGAAAAACCCACGGCGCTGCCGATCCGAGCAAGTATGTCGGCCCCGCACCCGAGGGCGCCGACATCGAAGAACAAGGCTTGGGCTGGAAAAACACCTTTGGCAGCGGCAAAGGCGCCGCGACGATCTCCAGCGGGTTGGAGGGTGCCTGGACCACCACCCCAACGAAGTGGAGCAACAACTACCTGGAGAACCTGTTCGGTTTTGAGTGGGAGCTCACGAAGAGCCCCGCCGGCGCGAACCAGTGGACTCCCAAGGGCGGGGCTGGAGCTGGCACCGTTCCCGATGCCCACGATCCGTCGAAGCGGCACGCCCCGTTCATGCTCACCACGGACCTCTCCTTGAGGATGGACCCGATCTATGAGCCGATCGCGAGGCGCTTCCTCAAGAACCCGCAGGAGTTCGCAGACGCGTTCGCCAAGGCATGGTACAAGCTGACGCACCGCGACATGGGACCTCTCTCGCGCTACCTTGGCCCGCTGGTTCCGGCCGAGCCCCTGCTGTGGCAAGACCCTGTTCCCGCGGTGGATCATGAACTGATCGGGGAGCAGGACATTGCTGCTCTGAAGGCCAAAATTCTCGCATCCGGACTGTCGATCTCCGACCTGGTCACCACTGCCTGGGCGTCGGCTGCAACATTCCGCGGCAGTGACAAGCGCGGCGGGGCGAACGGGGCGCGCATTCGCCTCGCACCGCAAAAGGACTGGGAGGTGAACCAGCCGGCCGGACTGGCGAGAGCCCTTAAGGCGCTGGAGGCGATCCAGAAGGAGTTCAACAGCTCGCAGTCCGGCGGCCCGCAGTCCAAAGGAAAGAAGGTCTCGCTTGCGGACCTGATCGTTCTGGGCGGTTGCGCAGGCGTCGAGGCAGCTGCGAAAAAGGCAGGGCACGACGTGAAGGTTCCCTTCTCGCCGGGGCGCACCGATGCTTCGCAGGACCGGACCGATGTTCACTCCTTCGCCGTACTGGAGCCGGCCGCAGACGGGTTCCGCAACTACCAACGGAAGGGAGACCAAAGACCGGCGGAGGAGCTGCTGGTGGATCGGTCGCAGTTGCTCACGCTGACGGCCCCCGAGATGACGGTTCTCGTCGGCGGCATGCGCGCGCTGAACACGAACTTCGGGCAGTCCAGGCACGGAGTCCTCACCAACCGGCCCGAGACGCTTACGAATGATTTCTTCGTCAACCTGCTCGACATGGGTACGAAGTGGGAGCCCTCCTCTACCGAAGGCGTGTTTGAGGGGCGCGATCGCGCGACGGGCAAAGTCAAGTGGACCGGCACCCGTGTCGACCTTGTCTTCGGTTCGAACTCCCAGCTCCGGGCACTCGCGGAAGTCTATGCGTGCGACGACTCGAAGGAGGTGTTTGTGAAGGACTTCGTGGCTGCGTGGAACAAGGTGATGAACCTTGATCGCTACGACCTTGCCTGAGCTCGGCGGAAAAGAGAGCTGTCAACCTGGTACTAACCCCCGTTCCTGTTGTTTGGACCGGCAAAACCGAAGTTCGTCGCTCGGGCTCAGGGAACGCGAGACCGTGGGCGCAAGGTAAACACGAGGCCGGCCTGGGTTTTCCCGCTCAGGCCGGCGCTCTCTCCAGTTGACGGGGTTTGAGTAGTTAGCTTCTGCTTATCCGGTTGACTCAGCAAGCCCCAATACATAGTGTGGATGGGTGCCGAGGCCGTCGTTTCCCAAAACACTGCGGCAGTTTCAAAGCGACTTCGCCACCGAGGAAGCCTGCCA
>JBEKTF010000037.1:0-39456 GCA_049516355.1 Bryobacteraceae bacterium
AAACCACCAGCGGCGTCGCCAGGCCGGCCAGCAGTAACGAAGCCTTCTCGTACCGCTGCCAGTGGCGCGCGGAACTGCGCCAGCCCATCGCCAACGCGCCGAAAAGAACCTGCTTCCAACGTTGTTTCGCGGAATCGCGCAGTGTAGCAAGATCCGGAATCAGCCCTACAAACCAGAAAACCGCGGAAATTGTCAGATAAGTCGAGACTGCAAACACGTCCCAAACGAGGGGACTGCGGAACTGCGGCCAAAGATCCATCGTGTTCGGATACGGCAGCAGCCAGTAAGCGAGCCAGGGGCGGCCTGTGTGCAACACGGGGAACATGCCGGCGCACATAACGGCGAACAGAGTCATCGCCTCCGCAAAGCGGTTGATCGCATTACGCCACGACTGATTCAACAGCAGCAGAATCGCCGAAATCAGGGTCCCGGCGTGGCCGATACCGATCCACCAGACGAAGTTGACAATCGCAAATCCCCACCCAACCGGGATATTGATACCCCAGATGCCGACACCTTTGATGAAAAGCCAGGTCGCGCCGGCCATCAGGCCCTGCAACAAACCGAAGGAGATGAGCAAGCCGAGTATCCACCCCAGCGTCGTCTTTCTCTTGAGGACGATACCGCCGATCTTGTCTGAAACCGACGCAAGGCTATGCCCTTCGTCGATTACCGGCCCGACTTGGATTTCCGAGGGCAACTCAACCGGTTGCGACATGTTAGCTTTCCTTCTCCGACTTCTGCACTTCCGGATTGGGGTTGCGTATCTCCGTCAGATAGGTTGTGCGCGGCCGCGTACTGAGTTCGGCCAGCAGCGAATAGTTGAGACTATGGCGCTTCCATTCGGAAACGCGGCTCTTCGGATCGTTCAGATCTCCGAACATAATGGCTTGCGACGGACACGCGGCGGCGCACGCGGGGACGATTTCGCCGTCGCGCACCTTGCGGTCTTCCTTTTCCGCCGTGATCTTTGCGTAGTTGATGCGCTGGACGCAGTACGAGCACTTCTCCATGACGCCGCGGCTGCGGACCGTCACGTCAGGATTCCGCTGCAGCTTGAGGCTTTCCGTATCCCAGTCCGTAAACAGCAGGAAATTGAATCGCCGCACCTTATAAGGACAGTTGTTCGAACAATAGCGAGTGCCGACGCAGCGGTTATAGACCATGTTGTTCAAGCCCTCGGCATCGGTTTCCGTGGCCGCTACCGGGCAGACAATCTCGCAGGGGGCATCTTCGCACTGTACGCAGGCAACCGGCTGGAAGTACATATCCGGCTGGTCCGGTTCACCTTTGTAATAACGGTCGATACGTATCCAGTGCATCTCGCGTGTGTTGAGCACCTGCTCCTTGCCCACCACTGCGATATTGTTTTCCGACTGGCACGCTACGACGCAGGCGCTGCATCCGACGCAGGAGGTCAAATCGATCGCCATGCCCCACGCGTAGCCTTCGTACTTGAACGTCTCCGGGAACATCGTCAGACCCTTCGGCGGAAGTTCGCTCTTCTTCTCCGAGAAATACGGGTCCTGCTTGAACTCGTCGAGCGTGCCGGCGTGGACAGGCTCGCGGCTCTCCATCGCGAAATGATGCTGCACCGCGGCGAGGCGAAACTTTTTGTCCAGCTTCCGCACGCTGGCGCCCGTCCCGAAGTAGGGATTGGAGGCGGGGCGCAATGGATACACATCGAACCCGGCGCCGTTGCCTGCACGCCCCGAGCGCGTTCGGCCATATCCCAGACTCAGCCCGATGGAGCCATCCGGTTGACCCGGTATGCGCCAGATTGCGCCCCAAACCGTGTGACCGTTGTAGTCGATCGCGACCTGATCTTCGTCCGTGACGTGCAGATCGTCCGCGGTCTTCTGGCTTACGATGACCGCGTTATCCCAGGTCAATCGCGAAACCGGCCGCGGCAACTCCTGCAGCCAGGCGTTGTTCGCATACCGCCCATCAAGAATATAAGGATCGCTGTGGAACGAGATTTCGTAACCGGAACCGGCCGTACTTCCGGCCGCCTGCGCCGGAGTCAGCTTTGCAGTTGCGCTCACCACCGCCGGCGCCGAGTCTTTGATAAACCCGTCATGCACCGAATGCTTCCACCACGTTTCGTAATCGGCGGCCGTATGTTTTGCCCGCCAATAATCGCGAACCGATTCGAAACTGGATTTCTCCGGGTTTTCCGTGAACGCGGACATTAACTCGTGTGCCGATCTGCCCCCATACAACGGAGCGATCAGCGGCTGGATAATCGAAATCGTGCCGTCGTATGCCGGCGCATCGCTCCAGTGTTCATACGTATGCGCCTGTGGGATATTCCATTGGCAGACTTCGGACGTCTCGTCGATCTGATCGCACAGGCGAACCCTGAGCTTCGCCATCTGGATAGCGCCCTTGAGATTCAACTCCGGCGGTGCACTGTAAACCGGATTGCCCCCGAGAATCAGCAGCAGATCTACTTGTCCTGAGCGCAAATCCTGCAGCAACGCCTGCAAGTCGGCCCATTGATCGGCGGGCTTCGACTCGAGCGACGCCGTAAAAGTCACCGTTGCGCCGTTGTTACCGAGAACCTGATTGATGTAGTGGACCACCGCATGAACTTCGGGCGATTGATCCTCGCCCGCGATCACGATCGATTTGCCCTTGCTCGCCTGCAGATCCTTCACCAGCGCGGAATAGAACTTCGTATTCGCCAGAGGACCATTTGCCGTGCCTCCACTCAATGCAGCCGCCAGCGAACGAACGAACCCAATTACTTCGGATGGCTTGATCGCCTGCCGGTGATCCGCCTTGCAGCCAGTCGAACTCGGCGTCGTTTCAACCGCGTAGAAACGGCTCTGCGTGGTGTTTCCCCCCCGCAGGACGCGTTTCGAGACGAAATCCCTCGCGTAGCGCACTCCACCCGGCCCGTTGCCGAGGAAGTTGCCATCGATCGAGAGGACGACCTCTGCCTGGTCGAACTTGTAAACGGGATTCAGGAACTGCCCGAAAGCCAACTGGCTTCCCATCCGGCGGCCATGCCCGGTGGGCTCCCACTGATACCACTTCGCGCCCGGATAGCGTTGCAGAGCTTCCTGAATCTGCGCATAAAGCGTCGGCGATGTGACGGTCTCGGTCAGGATACGAATCCCCGAACCGTTCTTCGGCTGCTGCTTCGCCAGCGCGTTGATAAAAGCCTGGAGGAACGAGGGATACGACCTCACTTCGTCTATGAAATTGACCGTCTGCAGCCGATCCGGATCGTAAAGACCAAGGATGGAAGCCTGCGTCGGCACATCGGTCGAACCCAGACTTGCGGGATGTTCGGGATTACCCTCGACCTTTGTGGGCCGGAATTCGTGCGTCTCGACCAGGACGGGATTTGCGATGCCGCTCACCGGGAACGCTGTCGCGTAGAAAAGCGGCTTCCCGGGAACCAGCTGCTCGGGTGCCTCCACGTACGGCATGATGTATTCCGTCGGCTGCTTCGTGCAAGCCGACAACCCGGCGAGCGCAAGCGATGCGCCCATGATCTTCAGAAAGTTGCGGCGGCCTTCGTCATCGATCCACTCGGATGCCTGCCGGGGGAATTCACGATGCAGAAATTCCTTGAAGCCTTCGACCGAAGTCAATTCATCCAGACTTCGCCAGTAACCGGCTCCTTTCGCCTGCTCCAGGCGGGCCCGAATGGACGTCAGATTCAAGAGCCCCTTGGCGTCCCCGCTACCCCTGGAGTCATCGTGAAAAGATTGGCTGTTTTCAATCATTGCTTGCTATCTGTGACACGTCCAACAGGTCTCCAGCTTCTGAACGTGGTACTCCTTTAGCAGCCGCGCACCGAGTTGTTCCTGCGGCTCGGACGGCTCGTATCCCATGGTCGTGATCTGGTCTCTGGGACGAAGATACTTCTCGGGATTACGGTGGCAGTCGAGGCACCACCGCATCTGGAGCGATGGCTGCTGCCACGTCAAAGCCTGCGTATCGATGCGCCCGTGACACGTTTCGCAGCCAACACCCTTTTTTACATGAATACTGTGATTGAAATAAACATAATCCGGAAGATCGTACACCTTGGTCCACCGGATCGAGGCGTTAGTCCGGAAACTCTCCCGCACCGGTTCGAGCGTGGAGCTGCCAATCCAGATCTGCGAATGGCAGTTCATACAGGTCTTGGTCGGCGGTACGACGGAGAAGTCCGAATTCTCGACCGACGTGTGGCAATAGCGGCAGTCAATGCCCATGGAGCCGACGTGGTGCGCATGGCTGAACGGAATCGGCTGTTCGCGCGCATCCCCTTGCCGTGTGGCATAGGTAGAATCTGCGATCAGCTCGAAAAGCGCTCCTCCCGTACCTGCAAGCACCACCAAAGCGAGAATGATGCTGACCCGGGCTGTTGCGTTCGCGCTCGATTTAAAAATCTGTGACATTTTAAGGTCTGGTGTCGAGGGGGAAAACGGCCAAGAAGCTATTATGCGTCATGGCTTTCGTTTTTCCCAAGTTTGGCATATGTAGTTGTTTTGCCGGGATCAAATGCCCCCTTCGGCTCACGTCCACGCGCTGCAAAATCGCTCGAAGTTTCAAGTCTACAATGGAGCTTCATGAGACAGACTGTTCGTCCCGCGGGACGCTTGTCGGGCGTGGTTGTTTTGCCGGGCGACAAATCCATTTCCCACCGCTACGCCATGCTTGCATCGCTGGCCGAAGGCGATTCAAAGATCACGAATTACTCAACCGGCGCCGATTGCCATTCGACGCTCGGATGCGTTCGCGCACTGGGAATTGAGGTCGAAGAGCAGGGCACAACAGTCACGATCCACGGCCGCGGACCTGGAGGATGGAAGCAACCGCAACACGATCTGGACGCGGGCAACTCAGGTTCGACGATTCGTATGCTGTCCGGTTTGCTTGCGGCTCAGCCGTTCGACAGCCGAATCTTTGGCGATGAATCCCTGTCGCGGCGGCCCATGGATCGGATCATGAAACCGCTGGCGCTAATGGGCGCGAAGATCGAAGCGCGCGAGAATCGATTCCCGCCACTGTCGTTTCATGGAATGCCCCATGGAACCACGTTGCATCCGATCGATTACACGTTGCCGGTACCCAGCGCGCAAGTGAAAACCTGTGTGCTGTTCGGCGGATTATTCGCAGCTGGCCAGACAATCGTGCGCGAGCCGATTCGTTCCCGCGATCACAGCGAGATAGCCCTGCGGGAGTTCGGGGCGAATCTGCAGGTCAGGCAGAAGGTCATCACTCTGCAGGGGCCCGCGAAGCTTACGGGCAGGGATCTCGTCGTGCCCAGCGATTTATCGTCCGCGGCGTTCTTCCTCGTGGCGGGGCTGCTGGTTCCCGGAAGCCATCTGGTGATTCAGAATGTGGGGTTGAATCCTACGCGTTCGGCCCTTCTCGATTTCCTGCTCTCGATCGGCGCTCCAGTCAAGGTGCTGAAGATCGAATCGGTCAACGGAGAACTGATGGGCGATATCGAAGTGCGCCACGCGCCGGTGCGCGGGGGCGTGATCGAGAAGGATCTGACGGCGGCGTTGATCGACGAGATTCCGGTACTCGCCGTTCTTGGCGCGGCGTCCGAGCAAGGGCTCGTGATTCGGGATGCTCAGGAGCTACGTGTCAAAGAAACGGACCGTATTTCGACAGTCGCGGCGAACTTTGGCCGCATGGGTATCGAAGTGGAAGTCACTCCCGATGGCATGCGCATCCCAGGCGGGCAGAAGTTCCGCGCCGCCGCGTTCGACTCTTTCGGCGACCATCGAATCGCCATGGCGTTCGCGGTAGCGGCGCTGCGCGGGGATGCAGAGTCGACAATCGACAACGCCGATGCGGCCTCGGTCTCGTTCCCCGAGTTCTGGAAAATTCTTCAAACGATCGCCGAGTAACTTGCCCGATTAATGGTTACTAGCTCGCGTGCGTTACAACATTGGTAACAGCCGGATTGGTAACGACGGGACTAACTGCGACAGCATCTCCCAGGCGCATATCTTTCCAGTTGTAATCGAATTCCTTGCCACAATCGAGGCAAACGACATAAGTGCCTTGCCGGCTTGTTTCGGAAGATAGTTGCGTCCGCCGGGATGGAGTGAGAGGAAAGGTTGTTCTGTTATGAGAACAACCGAAAATGGAATTCAGCAGCGAAGCGATCATTTCAATACCCCTTTGTTCCAACGGCATTCCGCCGTCTTCCCACTTACACAGATTCGACGACGTATCACGAGGTTTCATCTCAGCAAGCGTGGGGCCAACGGACAAGTACGGGTACTGCTAAATACAGAGCGAAAAGGATCTTGAGCTTACGAGAGCTGGAGCGCTATCGCATCGGCGATCTGGCGACCGTGGAACCTTCCATTTTCGATAAAAATTTCGTTCGTATGCATGCCCGCGACGATTACACCCGCGAGAAAGACGCCTTTTCGATCGCTCTCAAGAGTATCGGGATTCGTTCGAGGCTTTTGCGTATCCGGTTCCAGAACAATTCCGTTCGCATTAAGAAACGTTAAGTCGGGACTGTAGCCGATCATCGCGAAAACAAAGTCGTTCGGAATATCGATGTTACCGGTGTGTGTATTGATCCGAACAGAATCGGGGCGAATCTCGGTAACCGACGATTCAAAATACGCCTTGACTTCGCCGTTCTTGATCCGGTTTTCTATGTTGGGCTTGATCCAATACTTAACGTGCCCGTGAATGCCGGGACCGCGGTGGACCAGTGTTACGCGCGCGCCTGTCCAATACAACTCGAGCGCTGCTATCGCCGCTGAGTTTTTTGCGCCGACTACCAGGACGTCGTGGTTGTAATACGGGTGGGGCTCTTTGTAATAATGAATTACCTTCGGCAATTCCTCGCCTGGCACATTCAACAGATTCGGAACATCGTAATAACCCGTTGCGATGATGACTTTTTTCGCTTTGTAACAATGCCGCACACCGAGGTGATCGGTAGTGGGAACGGTAAATGCCCCATCTTCGCCATCGATCGATTCAACCCGTTCGTACTGGTGAATATCCAGTTTGTAATGCTCGGCCACGCGCCGGTAGTATTTGAGGGCCTCGGTGCGGGTCGGCTTCTCATACATGCTGGTCATCGGAAGATCGCCGATCTCGAGAAGTTCCGGCGTGGTGAAGAAGGTCATGTGCGTCGGATAGTTATAAAGCGAGTTGACGACGCAACCCTTATCGATGACCATGACGTTGAGCCCACGCCGCTTGAGTTCGAGGCCGCAGGCGAGGCCTGTTGGTCCGGCACCGACCACAATAGCGTCGAATCTTCCCCCGATAAAAGGCGGAAGATCCATCACAGTTTGCTCTCAAGATCGGCGGAGATCGCGTCGAGGGCTTGAGGCAAAGCCGAAGGGTCTTTTCCACCGCCCTCGGCCATATCGGGGCGTCCGCCGCCTTTGCCGCCGACTGCCTGGGCGAGAGTGCCGACGAGCTTTCCGGCCTGAATGCGCTGCGTCAGGTCTTTGGTGACTGCGGCAACAATCGAAACGGCTCCTTCCTCGGTCGATGCGAGCACCACGACAGCGGATTTCCACTTGTTCCGCAGGGCATCGGCCAAGGTGCGCATCTGCTGGCGATCCAGCCCTTCGACCTGGGTGATCAGATATTTGACGCCGCTCTTTTCTTTCGCCTTCGATTCGAGATCGCGACCCGCGGACTGGGCCAGTTTCGTCTTCAGCTGATCGATCTGGCGCTCGTGATCGCGCTTTTCCGCGATGAGGCGATCGACTTGTTCCACTAATTCCGGCTCGGCCACGCGTAGAATACCCGCGATGCGGTGAAGCACCTCGCTGGATTCCTGGAACTGCGCCACGGCACCCTCGCCCGTGATGGCCTCAATGCGCCGGACACCCGCTGAAATGCTGCTTTCAGAGACGATTTTGAAGACGCCGATGTCGCCCGTGCGGGTGACGTGAGTGCCGCCGCAGAGTTCCTTGCTGAAGTCCGGGATGGAAACCACCCGCACCTGGTCGCCGTATTTCTCCCCGAACAAAGCCATCGCGCCTGTCGAGATCGCCTGATCGATTGGCATCACGTTGGTCGTGACCTGAGTGTTACGGAGGATCTGCTGGTTGACGAGCCGCTCGATCTCGGTTTTTTCAGCGGGATCGACCGCCGCATAGTGCGTGAAGTCGAAGCGAAGCCGTAGAGGCTCGACCACGCTGCCTGCCTGCTTGACATGCGGTCCGAGAACCTGGCGCAGAGCTGCGTGGAGAAGATGCGTCGCGGTGTGGTTGCGCATGGTCGACCAGCGCTCGGGGGCTGCCACTTCGGCCCGCAGTTCTTCGCCGATATAAATGGGGGCGAGCGTGCGGATTTTATGGACGGTAAGGCCGGGGACTGCCGGACGCGTGTCTTCCACAACGGCCACCGTCTCACCGGTATGCGCGTTGAAGAGCGTACCGCGATCCCCTATCTGGCCGCCTGTTTCGGCGTAGAACGGCGTTTGGTCGAGAACAACCTCACCTTCAGAACCGGCGGAGAGGCTGTCGAGAAGCTGTTGACCCACGAAAAGGCCCGTCACCTTCGAGACTGCGTCGAATTGGTCATAACCGAGGAAGCGCGTGCGGCCTTTCTCCAGTAATCGCTGATAGGCGGGTGCGATGACGCCTTTTTCGCCGCCTTTCCAACTGGCGCGGGCGCGTTCACGCTGAAGACGCATTTCGGCTTCAAAACCACCGCGGTCAATGTGGACGCCGCGCTCGCGTGCGATGTCTTCCTGCTCGTCCAGAGCAAGGCCGTAAGTATCGTAGAGTTTGAAAGAAACCGAGCCCGGCACGGTGCCATTCGAGAGGCGAGCGATCTCGTCGTTAAAGACCTTTTCGGCGACCAGAAAGGTGGTTGCGTAGCGGTGCTCTTCATCCTTCACAACTCGAGCCACACGCTGAACCGATTCCATGAGTTCCGGATACCCCGGGCACATCAACTCGGCGACGAAGCCGGTGAGTTCGTAAAGATAGGGCTCCTGCTTGCCGATCAGGCGGGCGTTACGCATCGCCCGACGCATGATTTTGCGGAGCACATAGCCGCGGCCTTCGTTGGAGGGCAGGATGCCATCGTGAATCAGGAACGCTGTAGCACGGGCATGATCGGCGTTAATCCGAAGCGCGGTGTCACTTCGCTGATCAGCCCCGTATTCGACTCCACAGAGTTCGCCGGCTCGTTCGATGATCGGAAAAATCAGGTCGGTGTCGTAGTTTGAGAGCTTGCCCTGCAGGACTGCGGCGAGGCGCTCCAATCCCATGCCTGTATCGATGGAGGGATGAGGCAGCGGTGTCATCGCGCCCGAAGCGTCGCGATTGTACTGCATGAAGACCAAATTCCAAATCTCTACAAAACGCCCGCCGCCATCCAGCGGGAACTGTTCGTGCTCGCGCCCGGGCTCGGCCGCTTCGGGTCCCAGGTCGTAATGGATTTCCGAGCAAGGGCCACAGGGGCCAGTGTCTCCCATCTGCCAGAAATTGTCTTTCTCATCGAGGCGGAAGATGCGGTCCTTCGAGATGCCGGCCACTTGATGCCAGAGGCGCTCGGCTTCGTCATCCTCGCGGAAAACGGTGACGTAGAGCTTGTCTTTGGGAAGGCCGAAATCCTTTGTTATGAGATCCCAGGCGAATGAAATGGCTTCGTCTTTGAAATAATCGCCGAAGGAAAAGTTGCCCAGCATTTCGAAGAAAGTATGGTGGCGGCGGGTGTATCCGACGTTCTCGAGATCGTTATGTTTGCCGCCGGCGCGGACGCATTTCTGAGACGAGGCGGCTCGCTTGTAATCGCGCGTTTCCAGGCCCTGGAAAACCTCCTTGAACTGATTCATGCCGGCGTTGGTGAAGAGCAGAGTGGGGTCGTTTGCAGGCAGAAGGGAGCTGCTGCGGACCACGCGATGCCCGCGGGCGTGGAAGAAATCGAGGAAACGCTGACGGATATCGTTGCCGGTCACAGGGGTCCTTTATTTAGGGGGCTATTTCGATTATAGAAGCGGCGACGAAAAGGCCGACGAGGGCGTCGGCCGCAGGTCAGGGGACCCGCCCCACAACGTGCCTTGGACACTACAGTCTGCGGCGATAACCAGGACGGTAGTGTTCGTGGCAGCTCTGGCAGGCTTCGTAAAGCTCAGCGTTCAGCGCGAGTATCCCCGGGAGATCTTTCTCCTTGGCTGCGGCGTAAGCTTTCACGCCGACATCCCGGAGCAGCTTCGCGTCACTCATCCATTGGCCTTTGTCCCGCGCGCGATTGTCTGCCATAAGGAGATTGGCCGACTCCGCCATTACCAAAGCGTTCTCCCGGAGATCGATCCAGTCTTTGGCAGTTTTGGTCTCGTTTCGGCCAGCGTAGAAAATCTCCGTGGACGTCGGGTAGACCATTTCCAGCATGATCTCGCTCATGGTCCCGACGGATTTGATCGCAGCGGCCTCAGCCGCCTGCGGCTTGGCCGACGGATCCTGTGCCAAGACGGCGCCGGCCAGAATAAATAGCACGAGAGGTCGCAATGAGATCTCCTTTATAATGGCGTGATTCTAGCATGTTCCGGGGGTGCTTTGGTTGAGCGTAAGCCTCCGGGCGGGGAAGCCAGCGCCTGATTGAATATTGGCTTCGTTTTGGCAAAAAAATACTTTTCAGCTTCCTTCGTTCACGGCCTCGGGTTCGTTTGGAAAAATGACTGGAAGAATCAGTTGAGAAGTATCCCCTCGGCACGCGATCCACCACGATGTCATTCAAATGAGTTGGCACGCCGCAGAGTACGCCATGGAACAAAGACCCGGTACCGTTTCCCGGATGTAAGTCATTTCTTTTCAGCGGAATACTGCTCGGTTGGTTTTGTGACTCGTTTGCCGCAGGAGCCTGGATTATCGACATCCGTTGCGTTTTGCGCTTGAGAAGAACTGCTATCGCGTTCCCCGCCCCTGGCTGAACCTTACCGGCCAGCGGCTAGAATCAAATCACGATTGAAGCTGGTTGCTCGGGGTTTGTCACGGCGAACCCTTCGAGCATAGCCACTCGGCAAAGTTTCCGATCGGCCGCGATGAACACCGTTACAAGTCCGGCTCGCTTCAGCCCGAGAGCGACTGAGAGTTGCAGCGCGTCGAGCGTGCGGAGCGACTCGACCGCGCCATGTTTGAAGAGCAATTGTCTGGCGGCGCGAAAGTGCTCGTCGTTAACGGCAGCCAACAGGAGGCGGCGCCGACCCATGTCAGCTTCGAGGCGTCGGCGTGCGACAAAAACCGATTGCTCGTCAATCTCTCCCGTTCGCACTTTTAATGCAAAAACCGATTCCATTTCCACGATGGTGAGGCGAGAGATTATATGTTGGGAACCCGGTTCTGAAAGAACACGATCAACGAAGTCACTGCCGATCTCTCTCCGATAGACCTTGGCCAGGGCGCTCGTGTCGAAGAAGTATTTTGGCAATCAGCGCTCTCGGCGCTCCTCAATTACAGCTTCCGAGAGGGAGCCGTGAATCGTCGACAACGCTCGCCTGACTTCATCAAGGCCGATGTCATCCTGCGCGGAGTCCAACCACTCCTCGGAAGAAACCAACAGCGGGTGATTGGGAGATAAGTCCACCGCGTCGGAAATAGTGACGGTAACCTGCTGCCGTTCGCCAAGGGGAAGGGGTTCCAACGGACGGAGGACTCCGTTCTCATACACCGCCTGAACCGTTTTCTCCATGTCTTCAGTTTAATTGAATCGGCGCTATGAGCGCATCATCGCTCACGGCCCACCGCATCGGAATATTACGCGAACAGAGGTCTACCCCGCAGTTCGGGGATGGGGCGGCTCAGTTCCCGGGCGGTCTCCAGCCATTCCGCGATGACGATTTCGGCATTTGCGAGGGCTTCCTGGCGAGTAGAACCGTCGGGCCGCGCAACCGGCCAGCTCCGGAACTTCGGCGATGAACGCCTCGTCCTCGCCGCTCCAGTAGAGAATGATCTCGTACTTTGTCATTCGAGCCTCGCTGCCAGTTTATATCGAATGATGGGCGACACCCAAAACACTCGGCCCAGCCTGTATCTTGCCGGCGAATGCCTCTATAATGAAACAAGTGGAACGAATTCAGCCATTGCGCATAGATATCGATCGTGAGGAAGACGGTCGCTTTCTGGCCTCGGTGCCCGATCTGCCCGGTGTTATGGCTTATGGGGACACACAGGAATACGCTACGCGCAAAGTCAAATCCATTGCTATACAGGTGCTTGCCGACATGATCGAGAGCGGCGAAGAAGTTCCCGATGCGCTCAAGTTCCTGTTTGCGGCGTGAGTACTCTGCGATTGGTTTTAGAGATCTTCGGGGCGCAGGCCGGTGTCCTTTGCAATCCTGGTTAAAGCCACTGGTCTGGTCTCAACGTTGTCGTGGAACGCCCTGAATCACTCGCAGCGGGACGGGCTTGCACATTTCTTTTGCGCGTCTGAGGTCTGAGTAGCTCCGCCAATGAGCCGGACATTCCGCAAATGGCGGCGCCATTCTTTCATTTCTGGTTGGAAACTGGCCTCAGAGGGGTCTGCAACATGAATATTGGGGAAAGTTGAGTTCTGCATCCAGCCTGTACCCGCACTGTCTTAGGAAAGTCTGTTCAACAGCGCTCGCAAATCATAAGGAGCACTTTTCCGGTACAATAACTCGGTCGAGTAGTCGGATTCCGCGCGGTGTGCTTTGAGGAGGCCTCCCTTGGCAGATCAATTAACGTTAGATAGATTGAGAGATGCGGTGACGGGTACGGTCGCCGCGTTTCGCTGCAGGACTAGACTTCAACCAATCGGTGACGGTGACAAAGTCTTTCCGCCCACATATGCCGGGGCGTCTACGCGACCGAAGATAGGCGGATTGACGGCCACGTCGTTCGTTGCGTACTGCTCGACAGCGTTCAGAGTCAGGCCAACCGAATGGAGGAGGTGCTCCAGGACGTCTTCCTGCCTAACTGGCGCGAATTGCCGAGACAGGGTGATATAAGTTGCGGCCTGCCTATTGTAGCCGTACATGTCGGAAGACACGGGTGGATCCACGCACTCCGCAACAAGCTCCCTGCGAAGGACAAGGAGAACCGTTCGACGAGGGGCGCCGTTTTTCTCGCCAGCCAAGCCATTCCCCTTTTTCCTTGTTTTTCCGTCCATGGCAAGCTTCGCACAACCGGTTTTCTTAGGCTGGATCGTGACGACTGGTTTGCCTGGCCGATCTGGTCTGAACCCATCTCACTCAATATGCTGCGGTCGTTGCTTGCGCAGCCCCTTGATCACAATCTAAAACGGAGGGGTGTCGATGCCGCGTACAGATGCTTGATCGCCCATACAGGCGGCGCCAAGAGCAACTATAGGGTATTTGGCAATGCTGTGGAACATTCTTTGGAAAGCCACCAATAATCGTGAGCGCCGTGTCTCTCCTCGTTTCCGGCGGCAAAAAGCGACCGCCGCGCTACATGGTCCTGGTGAGACGGCCGAAGCGGCAGGGACATTTCAATCGTGCCGTGATTTATCGGACAATACAGTCTTATAAGGAGTCGGCTTCATGCGGCAGTCTTATCTCGTCTGTTACGATGTCTGCGACGACAAGCGGCTCCGCAAGGTCTTCAAGACCATGCGCGGGTTCGGCGATCATCTGCAATACTCCGTGTTCGAGTGCCAGTTCACGACACGCGACCTTGTCCGGTGCCGCACGGAACTTGCCCGCATCATCAATCACGACGAAGACCAGGTCCTGTTCGTCCATCTCGGCCCAGCCGAAGGACGCGGCGATCGCGTCATCACCGCGCTCGGTCTGCCGTATACGAATGTCGATGCGCCCTGTTTTATCGTGTAAGACGGCGGGGATTAAAGGCACCGGCGGCAAGACCGCCAGCGTTACCTGCCTTGATCGACCCTCGCATCACGCATCAGATGCTCTATGCTTGAGGTATGAGAACCACTCTGGATATCGACGACGAACTGCTGCTTACGATCAAGGAGATCGCGCAGCAGCGGAAGACGACGGCCGGGAGCGTGGTTTCCAGTCTGTTGCGGGAATCTCTTCAGCCAAAGAGTTTCAAACTGGAATACCGTAACGGCATTCCCCTGCTGCCTCGGCGGCCTCATGGTCCCGTTGTTACCGCCGAACTGGTAAGCCGACTCCTCGATGAAAACGAATGAGAACAGCTCCGCGGAAACCGGGCCTGCTGGATGTCAACGTCCTGATTGCGCTCATCGATCCCGCACACGAGTTTCACGCGCTCGCGCACCTCTGGTTTCAGCACAACCGGCAGTACGGGTGGGCGACGTGCCCCATTACAGAAAACGGATGCCTGCGCATCCTCAGCAAACCCGGATATCCGTTTCCCGGCCTGACGGCGGCACGGGTCCGGGACATACTGGCCGAGATGGCGGGGGCAGAGGGCCATCGTTTCTGGCCCGACTCCGTCAGCATTCTGGAAGCGAACCGGTTCGACTTTGCCGGGGCAGGCCCGAAGACCCTTACGGATCTTTACCTGCTGCGGCTCGCCGCCGCGTCCGAGGGACGTCTCATTACCTTCGACCGGACGATTCGCTGGCAGTGGGTGACCGGTTGCGGGCCGGACGACCTGGAAATTTTAGCCGGTAAACCTGAGAAAAGGACACCATGAGCGCGCTGCCACTTCCCAGCCCGGAACCGATGCGAACGCGAGTCGCCCTGCGGGATCCTTCGCCTGACTACCTCCCGGCGCGCATGGTCAACGAGTTCGTCTATTGTCCTCGCCTGTTCTTTTATGAATGGGTCGAGGGCGTGTTTCGGGAAAGCGCCGACACGCTCGAAGGATCGGCCCAGCATAAGCGCGTCGATGCGCGTCCGTCGGCGTTGCCCGAGGCGGGGACGTCTGACGGAGACAAAGCGGAGAAGATTCATGCACGATCCGTAACGCTTTCAAGCGAACGGCTGGCCGGGAGCGCGGCCCGCAACGCAGCCTCGACCCATTTCCGCGACTGATCAGTCGCGGCCCCATTGAAGCGACGAAGGGTGCTCGGTAACACGGTGAGGTCTTTCTATTTCCGCCGCTGATCAGCGGCGTCCTTCGTGGTTTCAGGCTTGTCGAGCAACAACCGGTCGGTAGCGGAGTCGTACGTGAAAAGATCGCCGTACCGGCCCCAATTGAGCGCCGTTTCGATCTGCCGCTTCACTTCACTCTCGGGGAGATACTCGCGCAGGATATCCCGGAAAAACTCCAGCGGCAGCGTGTGGTCGGACTTGCTGGATAGCGCGCTGTGCATCTGCCGGAGTAAAGTAGCGTGAGCGATGCCGGCATCGCGGAAGAGCTTCTTTCTGCGGGTGATGTCCGCCTCAGCGAAGGCCTTACCTTGCGGCGTGATCTCTATGTCGCCCCAGCCGGATTTCGCGAAGCTCAGCAGCACTGCGGCTTCCACGATCGGAAGGAGGTCGTCTGCTCCCATGCGGAGATCTTCGGCTACCCGGTACAGGTTATCCTTCCCGCCCCGGCCGTTGAGCAGTTCCAGCAGGCCCGCGATCGCACCCCGGCGCGCGGGGGGCAGCATCTGGTGAGTCCTCGCCCTGCGCCCGGAGTGGGACGGTGGCCGGGCCTCGAGTTCGGGGTGCGTCAACATCTTGTATATGTAATCCACATACAGAACGAACTCAGGCGAGGTGCGTTCCCTCGGATGCTGGATAGAAACGCGGAAGTCGGCGCGAACTCTGGCGGGATTCCTTCCCAGCACAATGACGCGGTCCGCGACTATCACGGCTTCCTCGATGTTGTGCGTGATCAGGAATATGCTCCTGGTTGGGATCCTCTTGCCGAGCCAGAGTTCCATGAACTCGGCGCGAAGGTTCTCCGCCGTGAGGACGTCAAGCGCCGAAAATGGTTCGTCCATGAAAAGGATTTCAGGTCCCACCGCCAGGGCTCGCGCGAATCCGACGCGTTGCTTCATTCCACCCGACAGCTCTTTCGGATAAGCGTTTTCGAAGCCTTTCAAACCGGCAAGTTCCAAAGCCCGGAGCGCCGTGCGATGCCGGTCTTCCTCTGTCATCCCGCGCGTCCGCAGCGGAACCTCCACGTTTTCCGCCGCAGTCAGCCACGGAAAAAGCGCGAAACTCTGGAACACGATGGCGATATTGGGGACACACTCCGCTATGGGCCGGCCATGCCAGAGAACCTGGCCGCCGGTCGGCTTCGCCAGTCCCGAGAGCATTCGCAGCAACGTGGATTTGCCCGACCCCGATGGCCCAAGCAGCGCAACGATCACTCCAGGTTCAACTGACAAGTCCGTGGGGGCAATGACCTGAACGCTTCCTCCCTCGGGTGTACGGAAAGCCTTTTCGATTTGACGCGCCTCAATGATTGGTTCTGCGAGTAGCAGACCGACTGACGCGCCGGGTTTGACGCCAGCCAACTCGCCTCGCGCGAGCTCGTTCATCAGGGTTTGCCATGTTTGCTCGGGCAGCTCGTCGAAGAACCGCAGTCTTTCACCTGGATGCATGCGGCCGACAATGGCAGTCAGGTCGCTGTTCGAGCGCGTGCGCAGGAGGACATACGCGTCGTAATAAGGAAGGATCTCCACCACTCTGGCAGCGAACTCTATCGGGAGTTGGGCGAACAGCTGATCCTGCTGTTCAGCGGAAATCCTGGCGAAGAAGTCAGCGGCCACGGACGGATCGAGCCGCAGCAGAACAGGAAGCAGTTGATCCCAGTTCTCCTGCAAGAGGAGCGCCCGGAAATTGTCGCTCGACGTGAGAGCCATTTGAGCGGAGGGTTACCGATTTATTTGATAACCATCACCTGACTATCCCCAGCGCAGCGAGCCAAGGCCCTGCAGGGGTGACAGTGGAATCGGACGCTTCCACTAAAGGCAAAGGGAAAGTACTGCCATCAGGCTGGTGTTTCGCGCCCACGCGCTGTTGTTTGAGGGCTTCTTAAGCTTTCACCGCTCGTTTCCTGGCAGCGGGAGTTATGGAACGCTTCTTAGCCTTTACCGGAGCTTTCGCCTTCTTCTTCGCGGCGGGCTTCCGCCGAACTTCAGAAGGTTGAGCGGCACTAAAAAAATCTATGGCGCTGCTGATCGATGCTTGCGCGGAGGTAAGTAGCTCTCGCACGTTTTTTTCGACGCTCTTTTCAATGTCTGAGCACTCGTCGATAACGTCGGACAGCAGCGTCTCGATTCTCGTCAACAGCGTGACTGCCTTAGTTGGTCTCTTCTTTTTTGATTTCATGAGCTACTCCCTGTTCAAGATCGCACAAAACACATAACTTCTCAAGGATATTCGAACTCAACACGCTCCGAGCCTGCATCAACTCCATTCACGCCGATCGCGGCGCACGCACGCGGCGAAGTCCTTTTGTCTTCGGCAAAACCATAGCAACGCATTCCTGGGCTAATAAGTAAATCTGTTTGGAACTGCGACTGAAGAATTCCTGGACTTCGGGCCGATCAAAGATATTCTCCTTTAACACCAGGCTGACTTGAACCAGGAGGTAAATGATATCCATCAGCTCATCGATGGCTCGGGCCTTCTTTTTCTTTGCAAAGCGGGAAGCGATCGCCAAAATGAGTAAGAAAATACCCGTTACGTTTTCGACTTTAGCTGCGCCTTTTCCACGCGTTTGGCGTTTGGCTTTGGCAATGACCAGCTTCAACCGCGGGTCCCGGCTCAACTGCTTAAGCAGGTTTTCAAATTGGCTGCCATTCCTCATTTGACCTCCTCATAATTCATCGATGCCTCGATTCGAGTCATGAAGACTTTTGGCAAGTCTTTGTAGATCTCCCGGCCAAGATCGAATGCCTGCCGCTCGAGCTCCGCGCGCCCACGATCGATGACAGCGAATACGCCTTTCAGGATGAGATGGCCGCCGTAGACGAGCGGATCGGCGGCGAGCGTTTCGCGAAGAACGGCCAGGTCATGATCTTCACCGAGCAGCGTCGATAGTTTGTGAATCCGATCGACGAACTCCTTCTCGCTTTCCGTCCACGCGGCCTCGAGAAGTTGCAGTTGATGCCAAAGATATTTCGCTTGCTTACGCCATTCGTGGAGATTCGCCACGCTCGGGCTTTCCGCCGCCAAAGCCAGCGCGCGATGACCTGCCCGGTACACACGCCTGACGCCGCTCTCCACGGCGGCCCAACCGTCGCGCTCGATCCTCCACTCCGGAAGTCTCGCGAGCGCGCGGGTAGCGACGTCTCCCACCGCAGCGAACGCTTTGTCCTCGACGAGTACGCGGTGGGTCACTTCCTGCCGATTTGCGAGCAAAGCCTCGTGAATCTTCGCAAATGCTCCCGACTCGATCGCTCCCGGGAACTGCTGAGCGAGCTTATCCGCGGTCTCGACGAGAACCTCTGCATCGCGAACCTGGGTGAGCGGCCGAGCGGCGTCGCGAAAACAAAAATTCTCTTCGTGATAGAGATCGTCGCCGAGATCCTCGCGGACCAGGCGGAGAGCGGCCCGCACTCTCTTGAAGCACTTGCGAATCTCGGGGACGGCCTCTTTCCCCGGCGCGCCGCGCCGGTGTGGCTTGCCGTTCGCGCCCAGCATGCTTTTCGCGCCCAGCTTGCTTTTCGCAGCCGGCTTGTTTCTCGCGTCCAGATAGTCGAGCGCCTTTTCGATCTGGCTCCTCACGTTGCGCGCGATCCCGTCGCCTACCGACTCGTTCGCCTTCAGCTCAAACGCCATGTCACCACTCCAGTCCGGGCCGCGGGCCGCGAGAATTGTTCGCAGGAGTGCACAGAAAGCCACCCGCCTATGACTGCGAAAAAAATCAGCAAAACGATCGCCGTCATGTGCAACCTCCTCAGAGCCGCCTTCCTGATCGATCCGCCGGGGCCGACCACATAGAGCGAATCGAAGCGGACGACGGAACGATCGAGCGCAACGTTCGTTGCCGGTCCGCTGCCGGACGGAAGCTCGCCAAGGTCGCGTACACTCTGCGCCCAGACATCGCCGGGCCCGGATGACGTCAATCGATGCATCAGAGCGCGTGCATATGGCCGGTCTTCTTCAGGCAGGCCGGCATACGGCAGCTCGAATCCCGGGCGTTCATGCGGTTCGAGAATGAACAGGAGTCCCAGGTGAACCACTCGTCCCGAAGAATCGATACCGGCAGTAGTCGATACCGAAAAGAGCTGCTTGTCTCTATTCCAGCCGGGAAACCGTTGCGCAAACAGAATCTCCTTGAAGGCCTTTGGTCCGCATTTCTCCAGGAGCTCCGTCGGTACGCCATGCGAAAACCCCTCAGGACGGAGCTTCGGGTCGATAATCTGTCTGAGCGGCAGGATCGTCTTGCCGTCGCTCGCAAGAATCTCATCTCTTTGATCGCGATTGGGAAGAATCCACCAGGCACGCATTGCGATCACCCCGCCTTCCTGCGCTTCACGGTCTCGTGGAACGCGGAATAGACAGAACGAAGGGCAATATTGATCGCGCGCGTGTAGATCTGCTTGTCCTTCATCGAGATCAGGGTCGCGCCCGTATATCTCGCCTCGTACGGGTGCAGCACGTTCTTGACTGTACTGTCGAGCGCGCCAAGTTCCTGCGCCAGCTCCTCGGCCAAAGCCAGATAGTCGGTATGACTCTCGATCTTCTCGTCGATCTTGTTGATCAGGATGTGAATGAGCACGCCCTGCTTGAGATGCGGCAGCGCGCTCTGGAGCCAATCGAGGTCTTGTCGGATTCGCCGGCCTTTGAGAAATCTCTTCGCGGACAGATCGTTGACGGTCATCATGTAAAAGACCACGTCGGCGTCCTTGCATACTGAAAGCCATCCCGACGGTGCGTCGCGATAGTCGGTCTCGCCGCCGATGTTAATCACGCCCTTGCAAGTGATATCTATGACCCGGCGATTCGAAAGTGCCAGCTTCACGTCGAAGGACTTGATCTTCTCGCCCATCGGCGAGTTTGTATGGATCTGCGGGATCTCCTGGTTCTGCAGCCGGGCGAGAAAGCTGTCTTTTCCGCTGGCCGTGGGACCGATCACCGCGATCTTCTTTCCCGACCACCAGTCGATCGCCCCTTTCACCAGACGAATGATGTGCTCCCCGACGCCAGGAAAGGATGTCAGGAGCAGGAAGACGCGAAATGTAGTCAGCATCGGCGTCATTCGGTTCTCATCCTTTCCCGCGAGATCCCGCAGTCAGAAGCCGCGGCGAATTCCCCGATTCGAGCAAATGGGCTATGGGCGGCGTGGGTTCGCTCTCAGCGCTGTCAACGTCAGGCTGGGGATAGCGCGCTGGCATCCTGAGAAGCGGCATCGTTGCCACCAGCACCGCCAGGAACGTGGCCCCATTGTTGATGATGGCGGCGAGGGGCGGGCCAATGAGCCCAAACGCACCCAAGGCGATCGCAATGGCGTTTGGCACGATGATGATGCCCAAATTCTGCCGAACGCTGGACATGGCCTGGTCGCTGATCTGGAACGCTTTCTCGAGCCGTGCCAGACCGCCGCTGAGCAGCACTACGTCGGCGGTCTCAAGTGCGACGTCCGTGCTGCCGGCGATCGAAATTCCCACGTCCGCCGCCGCCAGGGCGGGCGCATCGTTGATGCCGTCGCCCACCATGGCGACAACACTACCGGCTGCCTGGATTCTTCTTACATACTCCGCTTTTTCGTGTGGGAGGAGACCGCCCAGGGCTTCATCAATTCCCACCGCGCGCGCCAAATTTTTCACCACTTCGGCGCTGTCGCCCGACAGGAGCACGATCTTCCGCCGGCCGTTGTCTTGTAACCTTCGCACAATGGCCGCGCTGTCACGACGAGTGCCGTCGGAGTAGCTCACCAGTCCGACCACTTTGTCGTCGACTGCAACGCAAAGGCTAGACCTGGATTGCTTTTGGAAACGGGCAAGGTGTCTTTTGAACGAGGGAGAGATGTTGAGCTTTTGGCTCTCCATCCAAATCGCCCGGCCGACTCGCACGCGATGGCCCTCGACCCGTGCGGACAGTCCCAATCCCACCGCGTACTCCTCACTTCCGGGCTCCGGCTCGACCAGTGGAATGCCTTTTTCCTTCGCGTAAGACTTCAGCGCGCGTGCGACCGGATGGTCGTGCGTCGCCTCCGCGGAAGCGCACCACCTGATGAGGACCGATTCCTTCATGCCTCTGGCGGTAACCACTTCGACCACTTCCGGCACGCCGCTCGTGAGCGTACCAGTCTTGTCGAAAATTATGACGTCGGTTTTCGACAGCCGTTCGAGGTACTGGGCGCCTTTGACGAGCACCCCTTCGCGCGCCGCCAGCGTCATGGCGGTCAGCGCGCTCGTCGGTACCGCGATACGAAAGCCGGTTCCGAAGTCGGTAATGAGGACGCACACCGCGCGTGTGACGTCGGAAGACAGTGCGGCAGCTATCGCGGCGACCCCGAACGTTGGAAGAACGAGCTTGCCCGCAATGTCGAGCGCCTCGCGCTGCAATGTGAGCGGTTTCGATCCGACGGTATTCAGAATGCTCTCGATCTTCGCGGCCTCGGTGTTCCTACCAGAACTTTCCACCTCGACGACGAGCTGGCCCGCGACCACGACCGTGGAAGCGAACACCGGATCGCCCGCCTTCTTCGGGAGCAGGCGCGACTCGCCGGTGAGCGCCTTCGTGTCCACCTCGGCCAGGCCCGAAACGACCGTGCCGTCGGCGACGATGCCGTGCCCGGTGTGAACCATGAAATGGTCCCCCGCCCTGAGATCGCCGACCGGCACCGTTTCAATGCTGCCGTCCGCGAGAACCTGGAGTGCTTCCGGTTCTTTGTGTCGCATCAACATCGAAAGCGCGGAACGCGCGTTATTGGCAGAAATGTCAAGCAGGAAATCGCCGATCCCAACCATCCAGATGACGAAGGCGGCGGTGATGGGCCGACCCGTGGCGAGCGCTGCCAACGTCGCCGCCACATCGAGAAGATCGACGCTCATCTTCCCTTCCCGAAGCGCTGCGATGCTGCGATTCAGCGGCCGTAGCGTATTCAGCGCAACTGCAATGGCCAGCAACGGGAAAGGCGCCGCGTGCGTGAGACACGCGATAAGAGTCGACGTGCCGGACAACGCGGCGACCCATCGGGTCGGAGTTGGCTCGTGCCATTCGCGTGCCCATTCGGATGGGTCGCTCTTCAACAGCGCTGCCAGAATGAACCTTTCACTTACCTTTTTGGGGTCATATTCCACCAGCATGGTGCGGCCGCCGCGAAAGTGCCTGGTTTGCTTCACTCCAGGAAGGCCGCCGGCCAGCATCGTCAGCGTCGCGAGCTCCCGTTCCCCGATGCCAGTTACCCGGATTCGAACACGTCCCCTCAGCGAGTGCACCGGTGTGACATCGAATGGCTCGGAGGACATGCGGTTAAGCGTGTGGATCTTGTCTCGCAGACTGCGAATGAACCGACCCGGGAGGGCAGTTCCATCGTCGTAGTCGACGTAGAATTCGCCGCTTCCTATGCGGTGCTCGAAACGAACGACGTCGATCCGCTCGGCCAGCCATGCCGCGAGCGCACCTGTCTCGGCTAAATTCTTACGCGCACCAACGATAACAGCGCGGCCGCGACCCTTGTTAAACGCCTCCAGCTGCGGATTCGCCGAACATTGCACCGTTGCCGGAGTTGCCACTGCTCTCTTCCTGGTGCGTTGCGGCTCTTTCGCGGGTTGGAACTTTTCTTCGATGCCGGTGAGTGAAGACGCCATAGCCATGGTTGAGCCCCCCACTCATCCCGCGGTACGCGCTGTCTTTCTGCCTGGCTCTCTTGCCGGAACTCCTGCTTCTCGTTTCGGCAGCAATCTCTCGAAGCTGCGCTCGATGTGATCGACAAGCTTTGCTCTAAACGGCTTCAGCAGGAAACCGAGAGTTACGTGAACCCGGATTTCCGAATCGGTCACGTGCATCTGGCCATCGAGACCTGAGCGATGAACGTGCAGCGTATTGCCGCGCCATTCGCTGCTGAGGTCATGCTCACCAGCAAGCTCATCGACCGCTTTCTGCACCAGCGTTTTTGCCTTAGCGATAGGCAGCGAATGGGGTTTGACAAGCTTGATATCGGACATACGGTATCCTCTCTCACCCTGCGAAGCCGTTCTTCACTCTCAACGAGTCTCGCGGTACACGAGGTAACCGGCTGCCCCGGCGAGTGCTGCCGGACCCACGCCGAGCACTAAAGCAGCAAGCAGTGCACCGCCCGCTGCCGCCGCGATGCCGGCTGCAGTTCGCTCCCGCGAACCGGCCGGCAACAAGGATTCGACTGCCGCGAACGCGTCCTTACCGTTGTTGCTCGCCGCCTTGTGGAGATTGCCCGGCTTCGTGCTCTTCCTAACCGCTGTTTTCTTGATCATTTCTCCCTCCATCGGCTCTTTGGGCATCGACGTCGAGTCGCTGCCACGCTATCACACGCAATCAAGGCACCAATCCCCTCTCACCGCTAGCATTCGGTTATTGAGCCTCCGGGCCTCTGAAATGCAGTGGCCGGAGGGAGCTGAAAGAATAAAAAAGGCTCGGGGCAATCGCAGCCGCTGCGCCGGCTTGAAAGGCAGCCGGACTCCTGGGTCCAAGTGCGCAGGCTATGCGCCAATTCGCTCAAATGGGCCGCGGGGCCGAGTCATGCAAAGTCATGAATAAGTTATGAGGATTGGGTGTGCCGTTTCCAGCGCTTCGCTGTCCCGTTATACCGGACAGACTACGGTCATTGGAGGATATCTCTGGTAGCATCAGAGCCGTGCAAGGCTTAATGCCAGATCAACAAAACGAGTACATTCAGCGCGCCGAATCCTACATTCGGGAAGAGCGAGCACGCAGAGACCGTTTGTTCGAAGTAGACAAGCGGGAATGGCTAATGGCGTTGGAGGAGTTAGGAGACAGGGCGGCCAAAACCGATCTTCGCAGGGTGGCGATTAACTTGAAAGACCGTTCTGAGCACGGCGACGGAAGCCATTACTGGTACAAGTTTTCGAACACGAATCATCTAATGGGATGGTTGCTCAAAAAAGGGCGCTGCGTCTATTGCAACGCCGATCTTGTCCGCGATGGATACATCCGAGATGGGCGTGCTACGACAGATCATTTGGTCCCGTACTGTCTCTGCCGGGAACTCGATAGAGATTATCTCAATGCCGTACCGGCGTGCGGCATTTGCAACTCTCTGAAGTGGAACATGGACCCAAGGAAGTAACCGCAATTCAAACTGGGACACTACCGAATACTGCCACTTTTGTTGTCGGCGCCGCCGCGCTCTTCCTCCTGCCGGGCGGCTCTTTCGCGGGTTCGAACTTCCGGTCGATGCCAGTGCATGAAGACGCGATAGCTATGGTAGAGAGCGCTGCTCCAAAATGGCAGGAGGCCGCGATCCTCGTTGAGCACGAGGGACACGACGGAGATGGCAGCCAGTGCGACCGGCACCAACTCCCGCAGGTCTGCTCTTTCGCCTGTCAGCTGACTGGCGACCTGGTTGACGTCCTGTACGGAATCGAGAAACGCGCTCACCAATTCCTGGCGATTCATCTTGCGGCTGGTCGAGATCTCGACGCCCGGCAACCCCGCGCTCTTCGCGATGTGCTTGAGGAGGTCGTCGGCATCGAGCGTGCCGGGATCATATTCGATTACAACGCTTCCGGTCTTTGGGTTGAGAGACCAGGAGCGAAACCCGGGGACAGCCTCGGCCGCGGTCCGCGCCGCAGCCACTATCGGGCTGTCGTCTTCGGGCTGGAGGAATGCGCCTGCTCGAATTCGCAAATACCCCGGATGATGGTGCACCAGGCGCAGCGGTTCCTCGATACGCCTGGCCCGCTCCCGGCTCTCGGAGCGCGAACCCGGGAACGTGGTCTTTTGTTCGGAGTAACTCAAGCTTCCCCCTTAAGCGCCTGAGCCTTATAGGGCTCGTCCGGGAATAGACTACGCTACTCTGGGCGCCAATGCATCTCAGCCGGCTGTATTGTTCGTCGCTTATACGCGGGCCCGCTATGCTCGCTCCTCGAGCTTTACCAGCCGGGTCTCTCGCTTATGGCCGGACTGGCTCTTATGTCCAGACTTTTCCTTGGCCTCATTCTCGCGCGAGATGTTCGAGCGAGCTTCTGCCATCATGTCGTCCAGACGCTCGCGCTCTACTGCCGCCCATTGATCCACCCGCTCCTTGGCCTTTATCGCAATCTCCAGAAGCTTCACGCCGGCACCTTCAGGCGAGTCGGAGAGACTTCTGGCAGCCCAGCCACCGGCAAGTCCGACCCCGAGTGCGAGTACCCACTTCATGCTCGATATCATAATGATCTCCTGTCCCGCTAAAATCGCGGGCACTTGTTCGACCTCGAACTACCGCGTTTGTTGGTAGCCGTTCAACCCCTCGCAAGCCCCTGAACGGTTTCGTTTGTCAGTGCTTGTGGGGAGCGAGGCCGACCTGATCGTTTTTTCGCTTTCCACTCATCCCGCGGCACGCGAGGTAGCCGGCTGCCCCAGCGAGCGCTACCGAGCCCACATTTAATCTAGCATAATGGTGCGTCCTGAAAGGCGCGTTGTTCGCACAGGCGGAATCCTGTCCGGTGGGCCGCGCTACCACTCTATCGGGCGCTTGCTGAGTGAAAAGTCAAATGGGTTAACGTTGCCGCTTCTTTCGCTTGACGATACGCTTACGTGCCGCTACAGGCTCACCTGCCAGAGTTCGTCCTCCGGATGAATGCCCTTTTCGAAGTTGCTCACTTGCATCTTTTAGCTCTTTCTTCGTTGGCGGCTGGAATGGCGTAATATCTTATCCGCAGGCGCGACCCAGCGGGCACGTACCTGTCGGAGAATGCTGGCCCCGACACAACGAGAGATACGGCGGCACAAAGCCTGGCGTCGAAAATCTATCGCCCGGTCCACCAGTTCGAGGTGAGTATGATCCTCTTGGCCTCCGGAGGGCCAGAACTATGCGCATGATGATGAAAGTTTCTATCCCGGTTGAGGCTGGGAATGAGGCCATTCGCAACGGCAGCCTGGGAACCACCATTCAGAAGATTCTCACCGACCTGAAATTCGAGGCGGCCTATTTCGCCGAAGAGGATGGCAAACGCACCGGCTATGTCTTCTTCGATATGCAGGAATCCTGGCAATTGCCCGCCATCGCCGAGCCGTGGTTTCATGCGTTCAACGCCGACCTTACAGTACGTCCCGCCATGAATCTGGAGGACGTAGCCGCTGCGGAGCCAGCGATGCAAAGCGCTGCAAAAGCATATGGCAAGTGACGCGGTGGTGCGCCATGCCCAGGGGCGGATTGCAATGGTATGTGTGGCGTTACGGAGTGGCTGCGGTTCCTGAAGCAACCGGACCGGGAATCGCCGAAAGACATGGAACTGCACCTGGTCGTGGACAACTATGCCCCCACAAACATGAAAGCGTCAGGGCGTGGCTCACGAACCATGCCCGTTTCCATATTCATTTCACGCCAACCGGAAGTTCCGGGCTCAATCTCGTCGAACGCTTCTTTGCCGACATAACCCAGAACGCCATTCGCGACGGAAGCTTCACCAGCGTGGGCCAACTTCGTTGCGCTCCGCGACCGGGGTAGCCCACGGCGCATCCGAAGAGAGCCGCCGCGCGAGCGTTCCCGATCTACTGCAGGGTGGCAGCGAGCCCGCAATGTTCCCTGAATACCTGCTCAACCGTACGTTTGGCCGCAGTGATGCTTGCGTAACACCCGAGAAAACGAAAGCCCGTGCCGCTCTCATTGCAGTGGGTTGCATCGAAGGCGAGCCAATGGTTGCCGGCCTTGACAGCGTGGCCCAAATGCCGCTCGCCATCTGCAAGGGAACAGACTGAACTGGAGTCGCGCCACGTCCCCGCATAGAGCTGTGCGCTTCTGACCCCGTCGATTCGTTCGGCAACTAACATAGCGCGCTGAGCAAGATCAGCTATTACGAAAGGCTAGCCTGGCCGGGTCGGACCTGTATATAGACAAGAATTGAGCGTAGTGGTTTTTCAACAGTTGTTTCCGGGGCAAGTGACGGATTTCATGGGCCGAAAAAAACAAGTGGATAGCTGCTGTGGATAATGGAGGAAAAAGCATTTGTTGAGTGACACGTTTCGACCCGCGCGCTTTCGTGTGCGCCGCCCGCGCGGGATCGCCGTCCGTGTTGGCAACGTTGAGACTGGCGCGTTCCATCATAAGCGGGAATCGCCGCTCACGGACTGCGTGGCGCCTTGCCAGTTCAGTCGCGCTTCGCCGGGAACGCCTCAAACCTGTACCCAACGCCGCGAACAGTCAGCAGATGCTGAGGCTTCGTCGGGTCGACTTCGATATAACGGCGCAGGCGCACGATGAAATTGTCGATCGCCCGCGTGTCGGTGTCTTCATGCAAGCCCCAGACTTCTTCCAGCATGGTCTTGCGCGACACGGGTTTGCCCTCATGCTGGATCAGATACCGGAGTACGTTCATTTCCATCAGAGTCAGGGGAAAGACCTGCTCGCGCACGCGCAGTTCGAGCAGATCGAAATAGACCGACTTGTCGCCGAAGGTGAACTGATTGTCATTAATGTTGTTGCGCGCCTGCACCGGCTGCGCGTTGCGCAACCACTCGCGGCGACGCAGGAGTCCTTGTATCCGGGCAATTAGAATCGTGAGATCGAATGGCTTCGTCAGATAATCGTCGGCGCCGGATGCGAAGCCCTGCAGCACGTCATCCGAGTGTCCCCGCGCGGTGAGAATCAAGGTGGGGACAAACTGGCCGGCCTGGCGCATCTCCGCTACGACGGTGAACCCGCTCTTTCCCGGCAGCATGACGTCAAGCACCACGACGTCAAAAATTTGCGATTGCCCGAGCAACCGTTCGAGCGCCGCTTCGCCCGTATCGACCACCTCGACCTGATAACCCTCGGCTTCCAGATTAAAGCGCAGGCCCTCGGCCAGATGTTGTTCATCTTCTACTACGAGAATCCGGCTCATTTTGCCATAGGGAATTGTATGACGAACGTACTTCCCTGACCGGATCCGGCGCTCTCCGCCCATGCGCGGCCGCCGTGTCTTTTCGCCACCGACCGGACGATGTACAACCCCAGACCGGTACCTTTGACTCGCGTCGCAACCGGTCCCTGAACCCGGTAAAACCGTTTGAAGATGCGCTTCAGTTCGGTCTGCGCGATGCCGTGCCCGCGGTCTTTCACCCGTACTTCAGCGTATTTACCCTCGACCCCCGAGGCCGACACTTCGACGTGCATGTCGTTGCCGGAGTATTTGATCGCGTTATCGATCAGGTTGGAGACGGCCGCCCGCACTTCGTCGTAGTCTCCCTGGATAGGGAGCGGCGGCCCGGGCTCGTATTCCATCGACTCAGGCGGAACGTGGTAAAGTATCCGGGCCCGCGCGACGCACTCTTTCACCGCCTCCGCGAGGTTCATCGGAACAAGATGCGGTTTGCGGCTGGACGAACCGACGCGGCCGGTGCGGAGGATCTGCTCGATCGAGCCCAGAAGCCGGTCGCTATCGGACAGAATAATGTTGTAGAACTCGTTTCGCTTGGTTTCGTCGAGAGTTCGCGTCTGAAGAGTTTCGACGTAAAGGCGAATCGAAGCGACCGGGGTCTTCAGCTCGTGCGTGACAGCGTTGATGAAGGCATCGTGCTGTTCATTGCGGCGGATCTCCCGAACGAGGAACGTGGTGTTGAGGATGATGCCCGCGATGATCAGGGCCAGCAGCAGAGCGCCGAGGAACAGCAGTATGCCGCGATGCCAGCCCAGCAGCACCCAGCCCACATAGAGCAGAATGATGACCAGAATCAGGCCGGCGCCCAGTGCGATGAAAAACGCGATCGACTTCTTGCGCCCGGTACCGATCATGATCACAGCTTAAGACATGGGCATGATGGAAACGCGACGTGAAGTCGCGTCTCCCATATGAAGTAGCTGCCGGGATGAAAATTGTTGCGGCGCGCTTCGAGCCGACGGAGCCGATCAGGCGGCTTCGCGATCGGCAAGCCGGGTGGTCAGCTTTGCAACCTTAAGGTCCCAAACCAGTCCGATGCGCTTCAGAATGTTAGCCAGCATCCACGAGTGGTCGATCTCGTACCAGGCAAGCCCGTGACGGATCGACGTGGGATGCGCGTGATGGTTGTTATGCCAGCCTTCGCCAAATGTCAGCGCGGCGACCCACCAGTTGTTGCGGGAATCATCGCGGGTGGCAAAACGGCGGCGTCCCCACATGTGGGTCGCCGAATTGACCAGCCAGGTAGCATGAAGGCCGAAAACGACTCTGACACAGATGCCCCAAAGCATCATGGGCAAACCACCGATGGCAAGGAGAATGAGGCCGAGGACCACCATCGGAACCCAGTGCCAGTTGTTCAATACGACGTAAAAACGATGTTTCGCCAGGTCGGGGGCGTATTTCGACATCAGCTTCGTGTTGTTGTGGTTGCCCTCGCCGAACATGATCCAGCCCATATGA
This sequence comes from Bryobacteraceae bacterium, assembly GCA_049516355.1. Taxonomy (GTDB): domain Bacteria; phylum Acidobacteriota; class Terriglobia; order Bryobacterales; family Bryobacteraceae; genus BOG-234. Next base: position 29,287 of record JBEKTF010000037.1, read on the forward strand.
GCCCAGAAAAATCCGTCGCGCGGCGAATGCGGGTCGCCATGCTGATCGGATTTCTGGTGGTGAACGCGATGAACGGCAACCCAGAAAATCGGTCCGCCTTCCAGAGTCAGCGCGCCGCAAAGGGCGAAGAAATACTCCAGCCAGAGGGGACAACTGTATCCCCGGTGCGTATGCAGCCGGTGGTATCCCATGCTGATTCCCAGGCCGGTGCAGACCCAGTAAAGGAAGACGGCGACCCAGAAACTGCGCCAGTTGAACATGAATAAAGCCGCGATCGCGCCGACGTGAAAGAGGCCCATCGCAATCGTGGTGGGCCAGTTCAAACCGTTGCGGCGGGGAAGGCTGAAAACTTCCGCCCCAGCCTGGGATCCTGATGAGAGCATGCAATTGCAGACTATCAGGGATCGCGACTGTGATTTGTAAGACTTCTGTCGTTAATTTTGTTGTTAACTCTGGTTACTATTTCGTGATCGTTCCACAGGCGATGCGGTCACCTGCGTTGCCGGCCGGGTCGCTCTTCATATCGTCGGCTTTGGCATGAATCATAAGGGCCGTTCCGCCACCCGTGAAGATGGAATTAGCGCCTTCTCCGAGGGTCACGCGCGGGTCGTCAACGGTCACTTTGGCGGTGCCGTCGGGTTTGACGGTGAAGTTCTTCATATCACCGGCGTGGGGGCCTTCGGGATTCTCCAGGCCATGTTTCTTCATATCGGGGTTGAAGTGGCCGCCCGCAGTGGTGAATTTCGGGCCTTCGCACTTGGCATTCTGGTGGATATGGACCGCGTGCTCGCCCGGGGGCAGGTTCTTGAGGTTGAGCGCGATTTTTACGCCCGTGCCTTTTTCGGAGATCTTCGCGGTTCCCACGTCTTTGCCATCCGCGTCCTTCAGGCTGACGGTCACCGGCTTATCGGCGGCGTAGAGCGCGGCGCCAAACAGGCCGGCCAGCGCCAGAGCGATTGTTCTGTTGATCATTAATACCTCCTTTAGCATCCTCGCACAGCCGACGACCCGAAGAAGTGCGGGTAACGCTGGCGGTCTCTGCCGCCGGTCCCGTTCGCACGCCGGAATTCCACTGCACCGGCGGCAGAGACCGCCGGCGTTACGGGAGCTTGAGGAATCGCGGCAGGCTTTCCGCTGCCCCGCCCGCAGCTCGGGCGAGACTGAGTTTTGCCACATTGTGGGCAAACACGCTGTTGATGTAATCGAGCTCCGCCGCCGCTACGGAAGCCTGGGCCTGTGAAACGTCGACTGTATCCGTAACACCCGCCTCGAAGCGCTGCCGGGTCAAATCCAGCGTTTGCCGCGTGACATCGAGGTTTTGCCGGGCGACTTCCACCTGGCTTGTGGCCGCCGTCAGATCCAGAAACGCGTTGCGCACGTCGGTCTCAACCTTGCTCCTCGTGTCCTCGAGTTCAGCGCGCCGCTGCGACAGGGCGGCGTTCGCCTGCTCAATGTCGCCCTCCGTCCGGCCGCCCTGCCAGATGGGGACGCGAAGCGTTCCGGCAACCGTAAATGTGCCGTGCGATTCGGATGGATTGGTCCCGATCACCCCGTAATCGGCGCTCAGCGACAGGGACGGCAGACGTTCGGCGCGGGCCGCAGCCACCGTACGCTCGGCCGCGCGAATCTGCGCTTCCGCGGCTTTGATATCGGGACGCGCGGCCAGCGCCTGTTTGACCGCGTCTTCTTCGGCGACCGGGGGCGCGTCCGAGAACGGCACATCGTCGGTCAATTCATAGTTTTCATTGGGTGGAAGGCCTGTCAGGCGGGCCAGATTGATCTTCTGTTTCGCGAGATCGTTCTGCAAAGTAGCCAGACGCTGCTGCTGCGTCAGCGCCTGCACCTGGTTCTTGTTGACGTCAATCTGAGCGACCAGGCCAACGGCGCGCTGCTGCGCCGTCTGCTGGTAGAGGGCGTTGGCGGCTTCCAGTTGCGCCCGGGCCGAGACCACTCTGGCCTGTGCGGCGATCACCTGGAGGTAGGCTCCGCCGACTGCGAGGACAACAAGATCCTTCGCGTCCTGCCCACAAAGTTCGTTTGCGCGAACCGTTTCTTTGGAGGATCGATAGTTGTTCAACGCGGTGAAGTCGGCGATCGTCTGGGTCAAACGCGCGCGCAAATCGAAATAGTTGAACGGGCCCACCACCGCGGGAATGCCAAATCCCGGAAAAGGGGACGAGATGCGCAACCCCTGGGCGCGGAGATCGATCTGCTCGGCGGTCTCCGACAGGGTTCCGTTCAGGTTGGGAAGCAAGGCGCTTCTGGAGACGAGAGCTTGCCCATGCGCCTGCTGCGTCGCCAGAGTCAGCCCGACCGTACCGAGATTGTAATCGAGCCCGCGCGCAACCGCCTCCCGCAGCGAGAGCTTTCCGGAAAACGGCCTTTTCGCCGTGCTCAGCGCACTTCCGGCATAAGGCCCCTGGGTCTGGATGGAGGGGTTGATCGTGTTAACGCTGGTTGTGGTTCCAGCCACTGGTTGCTGAGTGGCAACAACGGAACCCGATGTGCCGGTGCGTCCCGAGAGCGGGAGCTGACTGGCCTGGGTGCCGGTCGCCGGAACGGGTGGCGCACCAATTTGGCCAAACGCACAACCGGAAAACAGTAGAAACCAGACGCAAAATTGGGTTCGTTTTGTCATTTAACTCAGTTGTTTCCGGAAGCGCCAGACGCTCAGCGAAACCATGATGAGCGTAAAGACGGAAAGCACCAGGAAGTTCGGCCAGAGCGTTTCGATGCCGCTACCCTTGATCATGCTCGACCGGGCAATCACGCTGAAATGCCGGATGGGGTTTATCCTGACCAGCGGTTGCAGCCAGTTGGGGATAGCCTCCGCCGGTGTGATTGCGCCCGAAGCGGTGGTGAGCAGCGGGTTGACGAAAAAGCTGGTCAACTGCGCCTGATAAGCCGAGTGCGTGAATGTCGCGATCACCGTTCCAATGCCTATACCGGAGAGGACGCAGAGAGCCGCGCCGCCGAGGACAACCAGAATGTTCCCGTGGAAGGGCACATCAAACACGATCTTGATCAGCGCGGTGGCAAAGAGGACCATCAGGAACAAGAGGAAGAAGAGCGGGGCAATTTTCGCAATGATGATTTCGTACGTGCCCGCGGGAGACATCAGGAGTTGCTCGATGGTTCCCGCCTCGCGCTCCTTCACCATGGCGGTTGCCGCCACAATCGAGCCGTTCAGGATGAGCAGCAGACCGAATATACCGGTGACCACGAACCAGGATCCTACTAGTCCGGGGTTATAAAGATAGGTTGCGGTCAGCTGGGCCAGCCCTCGCCGGCTGACATCGTTTGCCGCGATCTGTTTGAAGTTCGCATGGAGTCCCTCAGAGGGAAGATCGGCGTTATAAGTCTGGATCACGCCTTCCGCGTAGCCCTGGGCAATGGCCGCCGTGTTGGCGTTCATCGCGTTGAGCAGGAACTGCACGGTGACGGGCCGGCCGCGCTGCAGATCCTTTGCGTAGCTGCGCGGGATCACCACTCCGGCATCGAGATCGCCCCGGCTGATGGCATCGCCGAGCTTATTAACGTCGTAGTAATATCCGGCCAGCTTGAAACTCTTGCTCTCCGTCAGCGTGGATGTCAGGCCACGGCTCTCCGGCGTCCGGCTGTCGTCGATGATACCCAGCTTGAGATTGGAGACGGTTGCGTTCAGGACGAGGCTGAAGAGAAGCAGCTGCAGAGTGGGTGGAATAATCAGCGACATCGCGAGGCGGCGGTCGCGGCGGATTTGCGCAAACTCCTTGCGCAATAAAGCGCGGAGTCGATGACTAAAGAAGAACCGGATCAGTTTATTCATGTCTTCCCTCCCGGCTTACGCTTTCAGCTGCATTCGGCGCATGTTACGCCAGGCAATCGTATAAAACACCGAGCCGGTGAAACCGATGATGATGACTTTCCACCAGACTGCGGGCCAGCCGCCGCCCTGCAACAGCGCGTCGCGCACGATATCGATGTAGTACCGGCCCCAGATGAAATTCGAGAGCCAGCGGATCTCGGGCGGAATGTTCTGGATGGGAAAGATCAAGCCGGAAAGCATGAAAACCAGCAGGAAACCTCCCAGTGCAACGGCCTGCATCGCCGCCGACTGATTGGGAATCGCCGCGCCGACCAACGTTCCAAAAGCCGAAACGCAGAACGCATAGAGAATGGTGGCGACGAGAAAGGGAGTCGGGTCGCCGGCGAAATTGAGGCCGAAGTAAGTGAAGAGGAGCGTGAGGAGAACGAGACATTCGCAGAAAGAGACCACCATGAAGGTCAGGATCTTGCCGAGCAGAAACTCGTGCGCGGAAATGCTGGAGACATAGACCTGAAGGATGGTTTTTTGCTCGCCTTCCTTCGCCATGGCGAGCGTGGCCAGCAGCGGAGGAAACAGCGACAGCGCCAACACGAAAATTCCAGGCCCGTAAAATTTCTTTGACGAGCGTCCAGGGTTATACCAGAAGCGCATCGCGGCCTGCACGGGCGCGGCTTGTCCCGCACCAGCGTTGCTGGCATTCCAGGCGCGCGTGATCTCGCCCGAGTAACCCGCTATGAGCTTCGCCGTGTTCGAATCCGAAGCGTCGATGAGCATCTGAACGGGCGAGCTGATGCCGCGCGCGATGTCACGCCCGAAGTGTTCGGGGATGATGAGTGCGGCGCGAGCCACATTCGACGAGAATGCCGTTTCCGGTTGCCGATTGACCGGGAAAGGCACGACGTGGAAGGTGTTCGAGGCCCGGAAGGCGTCAATGAACTGGCGCGAGGCGGCCGAATCGTCGAGATCCTGTACCGCGACGGGAAGATTCTCCACGGTGAGGGAGATGGCCGATCCCATCAGGATGAGTTGCATCAAGGGGAGAACGAGCGCCAGACCGATCGCCATCTTGTCGCGGAGGATCTGGGTCAGTTCTTTGCGGGTTTGGGCGAGGATTCTTCGCATGGGTTGCTAACGCGACTTGAAGTCGCGTCTCCTTCTGAAAAGTAAGGCGCAGGCCAAAAGGCCTCTTCCACACGAGCCGCCTTGTGGAGTAGGCGTTTTCGCCTGCGTTCCCAGCTCGCAAGGATTAATCTTCGGTTGCAACTTTGCCCTCCTGCCGGGCTCTTTCCACCACGCTGATGAAGACGTCTTCCAGAGAGAACCGCCCTTCGCGCACACTGATCACGCGAATGCCGTTTGCCTCGAGTTTTTGCCTGTTCGCACGCTCGGCAGTGGCGGGGTCTTCGTCCGTGATGACGTGCAGGCGAGCGCCGAATAACGAAACGCGCCAGCGCTCGGTATCGCTCTTCAGAAGATCCATCGCCCGCTGCGGCTGATCGACAACGAACTCGAGCAAGTGCCCGGTCTGCGCGCTCTTGATGCCTGTCCGTGACCAGTTCACCGGCCACCATGAAACCGAGCCGGTTGCACTGCTCCGCTTCTTCGAGATAGTGGGTGGTGACGAGAATGGCCGTGCCGGCGTCGGCCAGGCGGTTGATCATGGTCCAGAAGGCGCGGCGGGCGAGCGGGTCCACGCCGGAGGTCGGCTCATCGAGAAACAGCACGCTCGGTTCGTGCAGAATGGCCGCGCCGAACGCTACGCGCTGTTTCCATCCCTGGGGCAAACTGCCGATCAACTGATTTTCCCTTCCTTCAAGTCCGGAAAAGGCCATCACCCAACGCTTTTTTTCTTCGCGCTGGCCTTCGGGAACGCCATAGATACCGGCGAAAAACTCAAGGTTTTCGGCGATCGAGAGATCGTCGTAGAGAGAAAATTTCTGCGACATGTAGCCGATCCGCTGCCTTACCTCGGGGGAACGCAGACTGCCGTGCTCGCCCGCGAGTTGCATCTGCCCGTACGTGGGAGGGAGCAAGCCGCAAAGCATTTTGATCGTGGTGGTCTTGCCCGCGCCGTTGGCGCCCAGCAGCCCGTAGATTTCGCCGTATTGCACCTGCGCGCTGACGTTTTTCACGGCCGTGAAGGAGCCGAACTCTTTGGTAAGATTCGTGGCGCCGATCGCTATCTGGCCGCGCATTCCGCGATGATCGCGGCGGCCGGGAAACGGGTCGTCGTGAACTTTCTGGCCGAGGTTCCTCAAGGTGGCGACGAAAGTGTTTTCGAGCGTCGGTTCGTCAACGCGAATGTCATCGATCTTAAGGCCCACCGCGCTCAAGGTCTGGCCGGCAAGGCGCTTTGCTTCATCCGGATTATGCACGAGCAGATCAAGCCGGTCGCCGAAGCGCTGGACATCGACAATCTCGTGATCGGGTCCCGCCAGCTTCGAAAGTTCGTTCTGAGCCACTGCCAGGTTTGCGGTGCGGATTTCCACGCGGCTGGCGTGCAGGCTCGCCCGCAGTTCCGCCGGCGTACCGATTTGCCGGATTTCACCCTGGTGCATGAAAGCGACCCGGTGGCAGCGTTCCGCTTCGTCGAGATACGGAGTCGCCAGGACGATCGTGAGCCCCTCGGCAGCAAGATGGGCGAGTGTATCCCAAAACTCGCGGCGGGAAACCGGGTCGACGCCCGTGGTTGGCTCGTCGAGCAACAGAACTCGCGGCTCAGGCACGAGCGCGCAGGCCAGCGCGAGCTTCTGTTTCATACCACCGCTGAGACGCCCCGCCAGCCGGTGCTCGAAACGGTCCATATCGAACATTTGCAGATAGCGGCGGCCACGCTTGGCGATCTCATCCGGCGGGACGCGGCGGAGGTCGCCGATATAACGAATGTTTTCGAGGACGGTGAGATCGGGATAGAGACTGAACGCTTGCGTGAGATAACCGGTGGTGGATCGGGCTTGCCTTGCGGGCACGCCGAAGACCTCGGCCGTGCCGGATGTAGCCTCCATCACGCCCGCGAGGATCTGGAAGGTGGTGGTTTTTCCGGCGCCATCGGGTCCGATTAATCCAAAAATTTCGCCATCGCGGATTTCGAGATTGATTCCCCAGACGGCATCCAGGACACCGTAGGACTTCCACAGATCGCGGATCCGAATGGCGCAGTCGGAATTTGTGCGGTCCAGCGTCTCTGGTCCCGCGGTCAACCGCGCAGTGGAATCGGAGGCCGTCATTTGATGAATTTGCCCGCGGGCCAGACATCGCCCTGAACGAGAATTTCGCCGTCCGAAGGCATGCCGGGTTTGGCGAATCCCACCGCGCCTTTGAGTTGGAGTTTCACGCCGACGACCTGCTTGACGCGGTCGTCGCGGAAGTAAGTATTTTCGGGTGTGAATGTCGCCTGCGGATCGATGCGGAGGACATAAGCGTCGATAGGTTTTTCAGGCGCCGAATCGAGATACACGCGCGCGGGCTGGCCGATCTTCACTTTGCCGATGTCGCCTTCCGGCACGAATCCGCGGAGGTAGACTTTGCTGAGGTCGAGCAGCGTGACGATGGCGGTCCCGGCGGTAACGACTTCTCCCGGCTCAGCAGCGCGCGTGAGGACGGTTCCATCGAACGGCGCGGTGACGATGAGATCCTTGCGATTTTCTTCCGCCTCCGCAAGCTGGAAGCGGGCCTGTTGCGTGGCCGCCATCGCGTTCGCGATCTCCGCTCTCTGCTGTTCGATCTGACTGCGAACCGCCGAGGCCTGGAAACTGCGGATGCCCGGGTTGGAGAGATTGGCCTGGGCAGTAGTGAGCGCTCCACGGGCTGCCTCGAGGCGGCGGTGCGCGGCCGCTACAGCGGCGGTTTGCTGATCGGCCGTCGCGGTGGCCTGCTTGCCCTGGCGCTCTGAAGCAGCGCCGGTTTTCACCAGTTTCTGATATGCGTCGTCGTCGAACTTCGCCAGACGCAACGACGCTTCCTGTTGCGCGAGATCGGACTCGGCGGCGGCAACATCGGACTCGGCTTGCCTGACGCGGCCGGCGGCGTCCACTTTGGCCTGCTCGGTAGCAAGTTCGTTCTGTTGTAACTGCTGCTGGTAGACGGCAATCTGGTCGCTGGCCGATTTCGCTCTGGCCTCGGCGCCTGTAAGCGCAGCCTTGGCCTGATCTTCACGTGCCATAAGCTGCGCGTCGTCCAGAATCGCGATGGTATCGCCGGCTTTGACGGTGTCGCCTTCCCGCACCCTGATCTCCAGAACGCGGCCGGTGGTTTTCGGCGCGACTGCCGAATCGTCGCCTTCAATGCGGCCGCTCAGCACAACGATGTTGTCCGGAACGCGCTGATTCGCAAAATAACCTCTCCAGATGAAGAACGCAGCAACGGCCAGGATGAGCAGAATCAGCGGAAAGATTTTACGTCGCGAGCGGGGCGGCCGGGCGGGGCTGGGAACGGTTTGCTGGTCCGTCATTTCTTCCTTCTCCTGGATGCGGTTGGGCCCGGCGCAATTTCGCGGAGGTACGCGAGCGAGAAATCGGCGATGTGCGTGGCGATTTGGGCGATGCGCTCCGCAGTCAATTCGAGCTCAGGCCAAAGCTGTGAGATCACCTGGCGGGCGTGGGAATAATGAACCACCTGCGCAATGATGCTGTGTGCGCAAAGGCGGGTTTTGTCGTGATCGGGCGGGAGTTGGAGCATGGCTCCGATCAATCCACAAATGCGTTCATAAACCGGGCGCATCGTTTCATCGATTACGGCTGCCATGGCGGGCGTCGGCTGCGCGAGTTCGTGCACCATCAGGCGGAAATGCCAGCCGGGACGATCGGCGCGGTAAATCCTGTGCACCATGGCGAGAATCATCTCGCGGAGAGCGGCCTCAGGCGGAGCTGCGCTTTGCAGCGCTTTCTGCACCAGACCATCTTTGGAAGCGCCAATGGATTGCCGGAGGACTTCGGCATACAGCTCCAGTTTGTCGCCGAAATAATAGTTGACCAGCGCGATGTTGACTCCCGCGCGGGCGCATATTTCACGGACGGTCGCCGCCTGAAAACCGGATTCGGCAAAAACCTGGCCGGCGGAATCGATCAGTTTGTTGCGCGTGCCGTCGGGAAGGGCCGGCGCTTGCACGGGTTGTGGCATCTTACGTCTCGATCGGACCGCGGCGGTGCTCATCTAAACACTAGTTTAAAATGGGTGTTTAATTCCTGTCAAGCTGGCGGGACAGGGCAAGGATAGCCCGATTCGCTAAACGTGAGTGTGCGGGTTCTTACGACCGGCGGGCTTAAGCCCCGGATCGTCTTCGGCTATGCCGGACAGAACAACAGGCGCGCGGTCCGGGAATTCGGCGATAAGAGACAGGTTGCCGCCCATGGCTTCGACAGTTTTCCGCAGCGTGGACAGCAAGAGATCGCTGCGCTTTTCGAGGCGCGAAACACTGTCCTGGGTGATCCCGAGGGCTTTGGCCATCCGGACCTGCGTGAGCTTGCGAGCGTGCCGCAGTTCGCGCAGGGTCATTTCCTCTCCGATCAACCGGGCGGCGTGGGCCTCGACCTTCCTGCGTTGGGCTGGACCCAGCTTCGCGATTATGTGATCCACGTTCGTGGGCATGGTTATTTCCTCTCCTTTTTCAGCCGGGCCAGATGAGCGTCGAAACAGTAATCCGCCTTGCGAATCAACTCGCGGTAGAACCGCTTTTCGCCGACTCCCGATTTATCTCCTGCAACCAGCAGGATCGCCTTGCGCTTCGAATCGAAAGCAAAGGCCACTCTCCACTCGCCGTCGGCCGCGCCGAACCGCGGTTCCTTCATATTCGTGTGGCGGGAGCCGTTCAGCGTATCGACGCGGGGTCGCCCCAATTGCGGCCCGAATTGCTGGAGAAGACGCGTCAACGCCAGTATCTCCGTCTGTACGTCTTCCTGAAGCGCGAAAAACTCCGGTTCGAACTCGTCGCCAATTTCAACAACCCAGCCCAAGCTGAATTATGATATACAGATAATATGATGTCAAATACATATTCCAAGGGGCAGGATTAGGCATCCTGCTATGCCGCGCATTCTTCTCGTGGCCGCGACCACCGGTTACCAAACCCGCTCATTCGCAAATGCGGCGCGCGGGCGGGGCATCGATGTGACTCTAGCCACGGACCGCTGCCATGTTCTCGAAGATCCATGGCAGGATCGGGCGATTCCCGTCCGGTTCGAAGAGCCGGAAAGGGCGGCGGAAATACTCAGCGCGATACTCAGCGACGAGGTTGTCGACGGTATTGTCGCGGTGGCAGACCGGCCCACGCTCGTCGCGGCCTTGACTGCGCAGAAGCTGGGCCTTCCTTTCCATCCGCCGAAAGCGGTTGAAGCCTGCCGGGACAAGCACAGAATGCGCGAACT
>JBEKTF010000038.1:0-33896 GCA_049516355.1 Bryobacteraceae bacterium
TGGATTGGTTACACTCTGTCATAGCGAATGGCCGTCCTTTGTTGGCGCTAACTGTTGTCTCGAAACTCAGTTATGCCACGGATGACGGCCATTTGCCTATTCAGCGTGAGAAATGCGGGCTAGTGGAGGAGGCGCGCGCGCGTGGCGTAGATGCCACCATTGACGCCTATCCTTACAATGCTTCAAGCACGGTCACGGCCGCCCTGATACCGCAGTGGGCGCAGGAGGGCGGTCAGAAAGCGTTGGTGGAGCGCCTGGATGCACCGGAGCAGCGGACCCGGATTAAAGCCGACGTGGTTGCGGCAATTCGGGGCGACCAGGGTGGTGGTGATCCAGCCAACGTCGTAATGGCGGCATGCGCTTTCGATCCGACACTTGCGGGCAGAAGCTTGACGGAGATCACGCGCGCGCGGGCACGTACAGTGAACGTCGAAAATGCCGCAGAGACTCTGCTGGAAATACAGCACGCCGGTGGCTGTCAGGCCGTCTACCACGTAATCGGCGAGGAGGACGTCGAGCGGATCCTTCGCTACCCGTTCACGATGATCGGCTCGGACGGCGAGGTCCCGCATTTCGGCGTCGGGGCACCGCATCCCCGTAGCTATGGGACCTTCGCGCGAGTTCTGGGGCGGTATGTGCGGGAACGCAAGACCCTGACGCTTGAGGACGCCGTGCATCGCATGTCCGGCATGACGGCGGCACGCCTGAAAATGTTCGATCGCGGGCTGTTACGTCCCGGCATGAAAGCCGACATCGTGATCTTCGATCCCGAGACAGTCGCCGACAAGGCGGAGTACGGCAAACCTCACCAGTACGCCGTCGGCTTCCGGGACGTATTCGTGAACGGCAAGGCAATCATCGCAAATGGGCAACTGACCAAAGAGCGTCCAGGGCGAGTTCTCTATGGTCCGGCCATGCTGTAGTGGGTGTGAGCGTAGGATGAAGACCGAGGTGCATGGTCGAACTCGCGATTCCCGAAGATCCGGTTGAATTCGATCGCGCGCTGGAGGCGCTGCCGAATCGCCAAGCTGTGTTCCTGCTTTGGCCGCGCGAAGGCAAGCCGTTTCTGGCGCGTACGAATGTGCTGCGAAAACGCCTGCTGCGTTTGCTCGGCACGCGCGATGCGCCGTCGCGATCGTTGAATCTGCGGGGAACGGCGGAACGGATCGAGTACCAGTTTGTGGGGTCGCGTCTGGAGGCCCAGTTTCTGGTTCTGGATCTGGCGCGGAAATATCTTGGTGCCTCGTATCGCGAAGATATTCGGCTGCGGTTGCCGCCTTACGTGAAGCTGATCCTTTCGAACCGTTTCCCACGCACGCAGGTCACTGCGCATATCGGTCGCGCGCCTGCCGTTTACTACGGACCGTTTCGCTATCGCGCGACGGCGGCGAGATTTGAATCCGAGTTTCTCGACCTGTTCCAGTTGCGGCGCTGCCAGGAAGATCTGACGCCGAGTCCTTCGCACCCCGGCTGTATTTACGGCGAGATGGGACGCTGTCTGCGTCCCTGCCAGGAGGCCGTCGCAGAGGCGGAGTATCGCGGTGAAGCAGAACGCGTGGCGGAGTTTTTGCGCACGAGCGGCCGGTCGCTGACCGGGTTCGCGGAGAGCGCGCGGGAACGCCTGAGCGCCGAAATGGATTTCGAAGGCGCGGCGCTTATGCATCAACGGCTGCAGCGCGTACAGGAAGTGTTGGCGCTGCGCGACGAAATGGTGCGTGAGCTGGACCGGCTGAATGCGATTGCGGTGACGCCTTCCATCGAGCCGGATGCAGTGGAACTGGGTTGGCTGCGCGGCGGGATGTGGGGCGGATTTTCGCGGATCGAATTCAATCCGGCCGATGGCACTTCGGTTTCGCTCGACCAACGGTTGCGCGAGTTGGCACTGGGCGTTGAACACCCAAATGCGGACGGAAAATTGCGGATGGAGCAACTGGCGGTGATCGCTCGCTGGTTCTATTCGAGCTGGTGCGACGGCGAGTTACTGATGGTCGACGACTGGACGAAGATCCCTTACCGCAAGCTGGTCAATGCGGTTTCACGAATAGCGCACGGGCAACAGCCAAATCGTCCGAGCACTCATTCTTAGCGATTGTGTTGGCGGCGAGCGAAACCCCGGGCGCCGCAGCAATGCAGTGGAGCGACATGCCATAGCCGCCGATTTCATTGTTCTCGATGGTGTTGCCTTTGGCGGAGTCGGGACGCTCGCCACCTGCTCCGAGATAGATGCCGGCGCGCAGAAAATCAGGCTGGTGGATGCCCAGGGCCCAGGCGCAGTTGATGGGGCCCGGTTCATTGCAGTGCGCGAGGTTCAAGTGCAGAAAATGGTTGCCGCTTATGGTGTGGCCGGAGCCGATGACCAGGATGCCACCGAAGAGGGCGCCGTCGATCGTGTTGCCGGTAATGCGGATGTTGCGCGACTGCATATCCGGATTGCTGTTGTTCATGGCGATGCCGTAATTGCCGTAGGGATAATTCCGGAACTCTTCTTCATTGAGGCAGGTATTGCCGCTGACTTCGCCATCGTGAAAGCCATCGAGGTCGATGCACTTGCCGTCGACCTCTTCGAATCGATTGTTGCGGTATAGGGAACGATCGACGTTACCGGCCGTATCCACCGCCGCGGGATTGCCGTTGCCTTCGCGATCCACTTCTTCGGCGGGATAGCCGATCATCGTGCCGCGATTGTTCTCCACGCGGACGCTGGTGGCATGGCCGACCTGAATCGCATCGCGCGCGATCATTGTGAACTCGTTGCCTGCGATACGGCCGTTTGCATTGCGTGGCGAGGTGTAAAGGGAGTGCGTCCAGATCCCGTTCCCGCGCACATTGGCAATGCGGCAGTTGAGGACTTCGAAATCGGTGGTGCCTTCCTCGAGCAGAATTCCGCCGGTGGTATTGTTGCGCTTGCGCACGTTCAGGCCGCCGCTATCTGCGATCTGAATGTCGTGGATGCGAATGGTGTGTCCGGCGTTGACCAGAATGGTGAAGCCGGCAATGCCGACGGCTTTGACCTGTGCGATTTCGAGGTTGGTGACGGCTTCGGCGAGGATGCCGTTGTTGGGCATGAAGCGCGAGAACATGGTTTCGGAGGGAGCAATGCCGATGGGCCGCGCGACGGTATCGCGGTTGCCGTCGAGCGAGATGTCGTGGAGTTTGATGTTCTTGCCGGCCGGGATGACAACCAGGGCACGGCCGCGAAATGTGCTGGCAGCTTTGATGGTTGTACCGGCGCCGCGAAGGTCGAGATCGTGGGCGTCCGAGGGCAGGATGATCTCGCGTGAGATTTCGAATGTTCCCGCGGGCAGGGTAACCGCGCCGGTTTTGGCGAGAAGCACGGTGCGCAGTTGGGCCTCGGTGGCCGGGGCCGCTGCGAGAATCGAAGAAAACGCGGCGAGCAGAATACAAATCAGCATCACGCGACCTCGATTTCCATTTTTTTCATTGTCCTCTTGCGCATATGGATCTCGAGAATGTGGCTTCCCTTTGAGATTTGGGCGGGCAGATGGCAATTGACTTCGTATCGGGACGCGAGCGGGTCGGTTTTGAAGATGCCCAATTTCCCGATGGGGACGCCATCCACCGTCGCCGCGAAATCGTCTATGGACTCCACGTCTTCCATTGTCACCTTTACCGAACCGCTAACGATTCGCTGGGTGGAGTGCAGATTCACGCCATCGGATATGGAGATGAGCCGGGGTACGACTGGTCCTGGCGGAATGATTCGGACGATGGAATCCGGGCAAAGCCGCTCGCCGCGCCATTCGACGCGGACGGGCACCAACCCTGTGCGAACGCCTTCCGGCAGGAAAACGTTGTACTGAAAAATTCCTTTCACCACGGGGCTGATATGGGAATTGACGCCGGGAACGCCGTCGAAGAAAGCCTGGAGGGAGTTCAGGTCGCACTCCTCTGGAAGGTTGTCGATCTCCAGCGTGGCGCAGCCGAGCCGCCCGCTTGAGGGGACGAATGGTTCCTGGCTGAACGCATTCACAACCTGGCGAATCCGGCAGGGGAAGGGTTTTCGCCAGGTGGTCCACATGTATTGCGTGTCGATCCCGGTCAGTGACATGAGCAGGATGGCGTGCCGGCGTGTGAAGGCGCGAATCTCATCGGCGGCGATACCCACGCCGTCCCAGGTGTTGTGGACCCGCGCGGGCCTCGGGAAGCCGTCGATCTGGAGGCGCGCGAATCCGCCGGGCTTCAGCACCCGCACGGTCTCGCGCAGATAGGAGAACACGATTTCCGCGCTCGGGATGTGCTGGAACACGGCGTAGGAATACACGAAATCGAAATGATCGGAGGGGAAAAGCGAGAGGTCGCTGCCGCTCGTGTGGTGGAAGTGCGCGTGGGGGATGTCTTGCAGCTTATGGCGCGCCTGGGCGATCATTTCATCCGAAACATCCACCCCGTGTATTTCGCGGAAGTGGCGGCTCATGGGCCGCATCAACCGGCCGGGCCCGCAACCGATTTCGAGCGCGCGGCGTCCCGCGGCAGGAGCTTCGCGGGGGAATCGCTTCAGTTCACCTTCAAGATCGCGGATGACATCGGCTGCAGTGGATAAGAATTCGCTGTCGTCCTGATCGCGGCGGAGGAAGGCGGCGTAGTAATGCGCGTCTTCGCGGGCGCGCTCGTTCCAATCGGCGCGCATGCGCTCGCGTAGGGCCTCGGCTTCACCTGGCGACGCGTGTTCCACCTGGTTATTTTACCGGCTAACAAGGCAATAATGGCCTAAGCCGTCGAGTACGCCGGGGAGAGGGTCTGCTCCGCCGGAGTTCTCGCGTGTCTTACATATCCTTGCCAGCCGACGGTATCGAGCGGAACTGCGTCTACCTTACTTTTCAGGTCGGGCCGTCGCAGGCCGCTCCTGGCAATCCCGATGATTGTCTCCGAGCGATCCACGAAGATGAGATCGCGGGGCGGCTTTCCGGAACGGGTGTCGACAGCCCATCCCTCGATGCGGAAAACGCCGTCGCTAACCCGCACGATGCTCTGCATCTCTCCACGACAACGTCCGCCGTCAATCTGAGTCATCGAGACTCGCTGGCCCAGGAGACTCGCGCGCCCTGAGAGAAGATCGCCAGATGGTTCAGCTCCAGCCACGTGGAGACCCTCGAACGCAGTCCCACGTCCGGATATATAGCGGACAAAAACCGATTGGCCGGGTCGTCTACATGCATGATGAGTGCGGACGCTGCCACGTCAAGCTCGAGGTAGTAGCCTCTCCAGTTCGCGGCCTCGCCGATCTGCCACGAGATCGTCCCGAACGTCATCGCGAGTGCCATCGATCCGAGGAATGCAAGCTGTGGCCATTCGCGGCGATTCTTCATCGCGAGCCAGACTGAACTCCCGACGAGGCCTGCCCAGCAGAAGAACACCATGGTGTAATAGCGGCTCGGGATCACCGGCGAATGCTCGCGCACTTTCGATTCGACAAATTCGGGCGAAACCCGATTGGAGACCAGGGTCAAAAATGTAAGCAGCCCCAGGAGGGCCAGCGCGCCGTATACCGTCACGAGCGCGGGGGGCCGCGAGCGGAATACTTTGATCAGGGTGTAGAGCGCGCACACGAGCGTTACGCATCCCACCGCCATTGCGCCGTGAACCGACAGAGCCATCAGTGGGCCGAGGAGAAGCATCCCGACGACCGGGATACTTTTTTCGGGGTGCAACAGAGCCTGCAGCGGTCCCATCCCCATCGGCGGGCCTTGCTGGTATCCCCAAAGGTAGACGCCGATCATCAGAGCTCCGGCCACGATCAGCAGGGTCCGCACACGGATACTCAGGCGTAATATCCAGGCTTGCAGTATCAGGACCGGCCACACGAACAGGCCATTGGGGACCGATAGCGTGCTCACGATGCCCAGCAGAACACAACCAGTCAGCAGAGCGTTCTTCAGGCGCGTGGCTCTTGCGTAAGTTGCAAGCGCGAAGAACGCAGCGGTTGCGCTGGCCCACACGAGGAGATACCCGGCATCGGCCGCCCAGATGAAATTTTCCATCTGCAGCGAGGAAAAGCTGAACTGGAGGATCAGGGCTGCGAAGACCAGGAAGATTGGCCTCGAACGCTCGCCGAAAAGGCGCCACGCGATCCAGGTCAGCAGCCCGGCATGTGCAGCCTGCACTGCTAATACAAAAACGAGAACTGGGGAGCTCAGCCCGGCGAGGAAACGGACGTCCAACAACATGGCGAGCCGGGCGATGACGGGGCGATGTCCCCAATAGCTGTACCAGAGGCGCGGCCAGACGTGCGCCATGATTTCTTTGGCATCATCCAGATAGATCCACTGATCGCGCCACGGCACCTCCGATCTTGCTGTCCATACGGTCCAGAGGGTGATCCCGCTCAGATACAGAGCGATTGCCGTCAGACCATATGCCACGGTCCAGAGGCAGCGGTCGCGTTGTCCGGCGGGCGGGGCAGGTTCCACGCGCTCACCTGCGCTTGTAAACGCGGACGTAATCGATATCGAACGAAGCGGGAAACCTGGTGGATTCGTCGGGCGTTCGCGTGAGTATGCTTCCCGTGCCGCCGCCGACTGCGAGATCGAGCAGTAGAAACATCGACTGGTGCGGAATGCCATCGACCGAGCGAAACGTTTCTTTGCCATCGAGGAACCATGCGATCTTGTCCGCATCCCATTCGATGGCGATGGTGTGAAAGGCGGTGGAAAGATCGGGGCCAGGGAAGGAGTCGCCGAAGGAGCGTTCGGTCTGCTCCGTGCCCCAATGGTTGGCGAAGAAGATCGCCGAGGGGGTGTTGCCTGAGACTTCAAATATGTCGATCCTGGGTAAAGGCCCGAGCGGAAGAGGGAAGAGCGAGAGCGCCGAGCGCAGTCCTTTGCCCGCCGGGACTTTGCAACGAATCTCGAAGCGGCCGTAAAGCTGGGCAAACGTGCCCAATGTGGTGACGATGCCGGAGGCGTATTCGCGTTCTTTTCCGTCATAGCGGACCGGCCTGGATTCGGTGGTGCGCGTTGCGATGAGATGCAGCTCGCCGGCGGAAATCGCTATCGAGTCGGGCGCCCATGCCTGCAACTGCCGGTCGCGAGCCTGACCCCACGGATCATGCGGCGCCCACCGGGCAAGGTCGAGTTCGGACCCGCTGAATTCGTCGGCGAAGGTGAGAATCCAGTCTGTGTTGCTATCGGCTGTTTGGGGCTGCCGCGCCGGCTTCTGTGCCAACAGGAGCGAAGAAATCAACAAGAGAAGCAGGGGATTCACGTTTCACTACATTCTACGCGTTGCGTGTATCCCACCATACGGGCTGAGGTAACCTGAAGAAAAATGCGAATCCTCGTTGTTGAAGACGAGAAACGAATTGCGGATTTCCTCGGCCGGGGCTTGCAGGGAGCCGGATATGCCGTGGATGTGGCGCAGGATGGCACTACGGCGCTGCAATTTACGCACGATACCGATTACGATCTGGTGATTCTCGACCTGATGTTGCCGGATATGGACGGGCTCAAGGTGCTGGAGCGAATCCGTAGCCGCAGGGCCGGCCCTCCGGTGCTGATTCTGAGCGCGCGGGGCGCTGTGGACGACCGGGTGAAGGGGCTGGAAACCGGCGCTGACGATTATCTGACAAAACCGTTCGCGTTCGTGGAATTGCTGGCACGCGTGCGTGCGCTGTTGCGGCGCGGACAGCCCTCGCCGGAGAAACTGCAGGTGGCCGATCTTGTGCTCGATTGCGCGCGGCGGAAAGTGCAGCGCGGGACGGAGAACATCGAGCTTGCCCCCAAGGAATTCGGCATTCTGGAATACATGATGCGGAACAAGGGGCGTCCGCTCAGCCGCACGATGATCGTGGAGCATGTGTGGGACATGGATTATGACGGGCTGACGAATATTGTCGACGTCTATATCCGGCATCTGCGCAGCAAGATTGACGACCGGTTCGTGCAGAAGCTGATCCATACCGTGCGCGGGATCGGATACATGATCGAGGCGCCGGAAAAGGGCGCGGTTCCGAAGGATAGCGCCGAAAACCAATTCGAGACGCAGCCGTAACGCGGCGAGAGGCCATCAGGCGCGCCTGGAAAAGTCGGACACTATCCAGTCCGGGATTATCGAATGCGGGCGCACGCGACACCGAGTCCGACGAGTCCGGCGGCCAATAAGTTGTCCTGGGTCGATCCCGTAATGCTGTCGTAGACGACCGTACCGCCGAAGGCACCCGGCCCCGGGAGCCATTAAAATGCGCGCCAAGAATCAGGTTCTTGTTTTCATCTCCGGAACGCTTCGCTATACTCAATCGAAATCCATATCTGTTAGAGAGGATAGAGTTCCATCGCGCAATTTGAGAGCGGTTATCTGCAGCGCGCCGCAGCAAAATAGTACCAGGTACTAATGAAACGATACGCCGTTTTCACCGCGCGGTTCGCACTCGCGCCGATGATCAGCGGACCCTTTGTGGTGAGTATGACCGGACGCGCATCCGGGCTGGAATGGGCGCATATTGTCACGGGCTTCGCAACCATTTACCTGATTATCGGTCTGCTGCTGATTCCGGCGAAGAACCAGGGAATTCGGCTTCCGGCAGTCGTGGCGCTGGCCCTGGGTCTGCTGGAGGCGATACCCGGAACGCCGCGACTGCACGCCGCGGTTTCTCCTGTCCTCTTCGCCACGCTGGCCTGGGCCGTGATGACGCTGGATTCGGGGCAGGAGATAGCGCCAGGAAGGAGCCGCCGGGTGTTCGTGCTGCCCGCGCTGGTGCTCCTGCCGATCTTGTACGGTGTGGGATATCGTCATCAAACGTCCGGCATTGTGGCTCACCTTGGCGCGGCGCTGCCGGTAGCGGGCCTGCTCCTGGTCTGCTGCACTGTCCTGAACGAGCGTCATCCCGGGAAAACGAAGCTGCGCCGGGCCTGTAATTTAACGATCGCGGCCGTGTTGTTTCAGATCGTGCTTGGCATCGTCGTGCTGATCGTTCGCCTGCTTGAGATTGAGGGCGGATTATTGCTCGCGGTCGCGAGGACCGCGCACATCACGGGCGCCGGTCCGGTGCTGGCGGCAAGTATGGAGCTCGCTATTCAATACCGGCGCAGCGAGTTCACGAGTCTTCAGCGAGCCGCATAATTCTTGCTGAATCCGTTGCGGCCGTTGGTCACGGTGAACTTGCCGTCGCGCGAGACCGATGCCTGAATCCAGTTTCCCTTGCAGTCCGCTGTGTCTTCGAGGTTCGCGATCATGTCGGGCGCGGTGTTGTGCCCGGGGTCGGGATCGAGCAACGACAAGTGGACCTGCCAGATGCCTTCGATTCCTGGTATGCCGGCGAGCCGCAGGTACGCGTTCTTTTCCCAGGGCGCCACGGCCTTGCCCGGCGGGTTGTTGGACCTGGCATTATCTCTTTGCCCCATGCCCTTCCGCGGCCCGTTGTTCACCACGACCACCTGCGGCTGGATGGCGCCCAGGAACGCCGGCGCACCAGCCCCGTCAAACGAGCCGTGGCGACCGGTTTGATACAGCGTCACCTTGCCCAGCTTGTTTACCGGACAAGCCAGTTCCATTTCCTTTTCCCAGTCGAGATCGATCAGATTCAAGTACTTGAAGGTTCCGTACGTGAGCAGCACGCCCACCCCGCGCGCGTTTTCGAGGCCGGCCGACTCCTTCTGTTCCGCATCCGCGCACAACGGATTGGGGCCTCCGCCGTTGACCGGTTTCGCAATCAACTCCTGATTGGAAGAGACCACCAGAACCTGCAGGCCTTTTATGGGGATTGTGTCTCCGGCTTTCACGACGGTCCGCTTCCCGGCGGAAGCCGCGTGATAATCGTCGAGCCACCGCTTGTTCTCCGGTTCGATGACGTCGCCGCGATCGAAGAACCTGCCGATGGGGATCATTTTGGAGAGCGCCGCCAATCCGCCGACATGGTCGGCGTGGAAATGGCTGATCACCAGGTAGTCGATTTTCTTCAAGCCGGCGTGCCGGGCCATCGCATAGATGCGTTTGGCGTCGCGGTCGTCCACGGTCCACCCGGTGTCGATCAGCAGGGATTCACCGGAGGGCGACACAATCAGCGTGGATGCGCCGCCTTCGACATCAATCCAGTACATATTCAGGTTCGCAGGCTGGGCATTGAGCGCCCCCGCGGGAGCCAACACCAACGCAAGCAGCAAGAGTGGCAGCATGGGCATCTCCTTCGTTGTCTTCTTCCGTCCGGACTACCTGATTCTAATCCTCAAAGGCTACAGTAAGACCGATGGCAAGCAAACAAATTGTCGTGCAGAGGTTCAGCGCCAAAGTTGAAAACCTGACGGCGCAGGCGTTGTAAAGTAGTTTGCGGGGGGCCTGGTGCCGGAACGCAAGCATATTACGCGCGGCCTTCGATTCACTCTCACCGCCGTTTACACGTTCGTATTTACGCTGCTGCTGGTGGGCGTGAGCCTCTTTTTCCGTCACAATCTTGCGTCCAGTCTCGACCAACAGGCCCGAGAGGATCTGGATCAGAACTGGGTCATCGTGAAGGCCTATCTGCGCATTGTCAGCGATAAGGGGCAGGCCAACTACCACCCGATCTGGTTTGCCGATGCGAGCGATCCCGATGAAAGCGCCGCAGTAGCCGGGGTGAAGAAGGTCTACCTCATCGCCGACGCGGAGGGCCACGTCCTTGAAGGGTCGGCTAATTACAGATCTCTCGGAATGGATAATCCGAGCGAGATCCGCTCGGTTCTGCAGTCGCCTGGCGCGGTCTGGCACGAAAGGTCCGATGGCGAAGGCGCACCCTATTTGATCCGGGCCAGCTATGTCAACGCGGAGGACGAGGGAACCAGAAAATTCTACGTCGCGATCGGCACATCGCTGGCGGATTCCAATAAGCTTTTGGGCCGGTTCACTCTGCAGGGCGCCGCACTTTTGCCGCTCGTCATTCTGACCGGAATCACGATCGGATGGATTTTTGCCGGCCGGGCGTTGACGCCCGTGCTGGAAATCGCCCAGACTGCGCAACGCATCAGCGGATCGAACCTGAGCCTGCGCATCCCGGTGCGCGGGGCCGGGGATGAACTCGACCGTCTGATCGAAACGTTCAATCAGATGATCGAGCGTATTGAGATCAATTTCAACCAGGTGCGGCAGTTTTCGACTGATGTGTCACATGAATTGAGGACGCCTATCACTGTGGTTCGAGGCCAGTTGGAGGTTGCGCTGTTTACCGCAAAGACAGTGGAGCAATACCGCGATGCCATTGTCAATTCGCTCTCCGATATCGAGCGGTTATCCCAGATTGTGCGCGCTTTGCTGCTTCTTTCGCAGGCCGAAACGGGCCAGGTGGTTTTGCAAAAGCAACCCCTGGAACTGGTGGAAATTGCCGACGGCATTGTGGATCAATTCCAGATTCCGGCCGAAGGCGCGGACGTGACGCTGCGATTCATTTCGCATGTCACGCACTGCACGGGGGATTTCGATCGTGTGCAGATCGAACGAATGCTCTCGAATCTGCTCTCGAATGCAGTCAAGTTTACGCCGCCGGGCGGTGAGGTCCGGGTGGTGGTCGACCGCAGGGATAATGAGGCGGAGATTCGAGTGGAAGACACGGGAGAGGGAATTCCCGCGGAGGATCTGCCGCACATCTTCGATCGCTTTTATCGCGTGCGAGGCGCAGGGGAGCAGGCATCGCCGGAAAAGGGCCTCGGGCTGGGACTCAGTTTTGTTGCGTGGATTGTGCGGGCGCATGGCGGCACGGTGGATGTCGAGAGCAAGCTGGGCAAAGGTACGACATTCGTCGTCAGGTTGCCGTTGAGTGGTGCGAGTGCCGCTCGTCCCGAGAGCACGGTCGTTCACAGCGAATTGATGAAGCCGGTTTAATCGTAACCGTCTCCCAAAGACGCGGGTTTCCACTATTCTGAAGATGGTGAACCGGGTCTTAACGTACTTTTGCGCGGCGCTGATCGGGTCAGGGGTTTTTGCGCCCGTGACGCTGCGGTCACAGGAGCCGGAAGCGCCTGCGTCAAAGACGGCGAAAGCGACACCGGCCGCGGACATTTTCTCGGGCACAGTCACGAAACTGACGGCGGAATCGGTCACGGTTGTGCGCAAGGTTCCGGGTCACGAGGCGGTCACGCGGGAGTTCGTGCGGGACGAGCAGACGAAGGTCGAAGGCAAGTTGCGCGAGCGGGTGCGAGTGACGGTCCGATTCAAGGCAGACGAAGACGCTGGATTTATCGCGGTTTACATTATTGTCAGATAAAGGCTGCGGGATCGTCATATAGTGGCCGTGCTACAATCTGAGTGTTCCCACCCATAGCCATGTTGCTGAGTATTAAGGAGATGGAAGTCCGCAAGCTGCCCTTTGCGGAAAGCTGGAAGCCGAATGGGTTCGATTTTGCGGATTCAGGCGTCATCCAGAAGGGGCCATTGACCGCTCAAGGTGTGGCCGAATTGCTGCCCCACACGGGGGGCGAGGTTCGCGTCCAGGGGCGGGTTGTAGCCGACCTCGAGACTGAGTGCGACCGGTGCCTCGGCCGGGCGTCATTTCATATCGATGCTCCGTTCGACCTCTTCTATCGGCCGCTCGCATCGGTGGTGGAAGACGCCGGCGAGGAAGTAGCGATCGACGAGGGCGAAGCGGAGATGGGATTTTATGAGTTGCCTGGCCTCGAACTCGAAGACATAATAAGGGAGCAACTGTTGCTGCAACTCCCGATGCAACGGGTTTGCAGCGAGGACTGCAAAGGCATCTGCCCGATCTGCGGCGCTAACCGAAACGAAACCGCATGCACCTGCCAGGCCCGTCCCGGCGACGACCGGTGGATGGCTTTGAAAGATTTACACATTTAAAGTAATTAAGGAAATACAATGCCGAACCCGAAGAGACGACACTCGAATGCACGCACGCAGAGCCGGCGTGCCCACGACGCACTCAGCAAGCCCGCGCACGCTGAGTGCCCGAACTGCCACGAACCGAAGGTGCCGCACCGCGTGTGCCCCCACTGCGGACAGTACAAAGGCCGCGAAGTAATCGAAACCACCACGGAGTAATATTCCGGACAATAAAAGCAGATAAACTCAAGCTGATGTCACTCAACCCATGGTCACCATTGCAGTAGACGCGATGGGGGGCGATAAAGCCCCGGTGCCGGAAGTCCAGGGAGCGATACACGCCGCGCGGGAGTACGGGCATCGAATCCTTCTGGTAGGCGATGGTCCTGTTGTTGAGCGCGAGTTGCAATCTCACGCGGGAGTCGACGACCTTCCCATTACGGTAGTTCACGCCTCTGAGCGGATTACCATGGACGACCATGCGGCGAAAGCGGCCCGCGGAAAAAAGGCCAGCTCGATGCACATCTGCGCCCGCCTTGTCGCGCAGGGCGATGCGGATGGATTTCTCTCAGCCGGTAACACGGGCGCGTGCATGGCCATCGCCAAGATGGTCTTCGGCAAAGTCTCCGGCGTAGACCGGCCCGCGCTCTCAGGTGTGTTCCCCAGTCACAAGGGGACCCCGGTGGTGGTGCTCGATGTCGGCGCGAATGTGGACTGCGAGCCTGAAATGCTGCAGCAGTTCGGACTGATGGGCGAGATCTATTCCCGGTTCGTGTTGAAGATCAAGCGGCCGCGGGTGGGGTTGCTTTCGATCGGCGAAGAGGAGCATAAAGGTAACGCGCTCACGAGGGACGCAACGCCGCTGCTCAAGTCGCTGGGCATTAATTTCATCGGTAATGTCGAAGGGCGCGACATATTCTCGGGACGCGCGGACGTGATCGTGTGTGACGGATTTGTGGGGAATGTCGCTTTGAAGGTCAGCGAGGGGTTGTCGGAGATGATCCGCAGCATGCTGCGCGAATCGCTCGAAGCCACCGTTACCCGCAAGATCGGGTATGCATTATCGCGCTCGGCCTACACGGATTTCAAGAAGCGAGTGGACTATGCTGAATACGGCGGTGCGCCGCTGCTGGGCGTCAAGGGAGTGTGCATCATTTGCCATGGCCGGTCGGACTCGAACGCCATAAAGAACGCCATTCGCGTTGCGGCGGATTTTGCATCGAGCAACATGAACCACCGCATTGAAGAAGGGTTGCGGGAGTTTTCGAAAGCGGGGTAATTCGCATGCGACGATTATTGCTGCTGCTTTTCTGCGTTGCGGGCGTCGGTGTTTCCGGAGCGTTTGCCCAGATCGAGAAGTTTAATCACGTTCAGTGGAAATTGACGCTGGATCAGGCATCGGCGGCGCCTGGCGCGACCGTCCTTGGGCGGTTGGAAGCGACCGTCGAGCCCGAATGGCACATGTACTCGCTGACGACTCCGCCCGGTCCGATTCCCACCACGATTACTTCGAAGAGCAGCGCCGCTGTCGATCGATTCACCATCTTTCAACCACCTCCCATCCGGAAGTTCGACCCGAACTTTAACGCTGAGACGGAAACATATGAAGGCAGGCAGGTTTTTCTTGCCCGCATCCAGTTGAAGAAGGGCCTCACACCCGGGCCTGTCGCGATCACGTTCGAGCCGCGCTATCAGACATGCAGTGGGACGCAATGCATTCCGCCGCGCACCCGCGAGGTTAGTGCGACGCTGAACGTGGACGCCTCAGCTTCTGTGGCCGCGATCAATATTCCAGCCGGTTATATCGAAGCTAAACAGGATGCCCGCAGGCCGGTTGGTCCAAGCGGAGCAGCGCCGAGCGCGTCTGCGTCGACCGAGGAAGGCAGCCTGGCTGGATTTCTCGTTTTGGCGTTCGGGTTCGGGCTGGCTGCGGTTTTCACGCCGTGCGTTTTTCCGATGATCCCGATCACGATGTCCTATTTCGTGGGACAACGCGGCGGGTTCCGGCAGGCGGCTGTATTTTGCCTCGGCATCATCGTTCTGTTCAGCGGACTCGGCCTGATCCTGACGCTCGCGCTGGGACCGGCGGCGGTGGTTCAACTGGGGTCGAACGCGTGGGTCAACGGTTTCATTGCGCTGATCTTTTTCGTCTTCGGTTTGAGCCTTCTCGGAGCATTCGAAATCACGATTCCATCCAGCGTGTTGACGAAGCTCAACGCGGCATCGGGACAAGGCGGATTCACCGGCACGCTGCTGATGGGTCTGACGTTTGCGCTGGCTTCGTTTGCGTGCGTGGGACCTTTCATGGGAACGCTGCTGGCGGCCTCGGTGGGCGCCGACAAATTGCGGCCGGTACTGGGCATGGTGGTGTTCGCGAGCGGACTCGCGCTGCCGTTTTTCCTGCTCGCGATGTGCCCGCAGTACCTGGAGAAATTGCCGCGTTCCGGAGAGTGGCTGTCGCGAGTCAAAGTGGTGATGGGATTTTTCGTGCTGGCCGCGATGCTGAAGTACCTCTACAGCCTGGATGCGGTTCTGCAGACCGGCTTTCTTACGCGTGAGCGCTTTCTCGCCGCGTGGGTCGTGTTGTTCGCGATGGCGGGATTTTATCTGCTTGGATTCGTGCGCCTGCCGGGGATTTCGCGCGATACGGAGTTGGGAGTTTTGCGCCTTCTGATTGGCACCTTATGCGTGGTTTTTGGATTAAGCCTGATGCCTGGAATGTTCGGGGCGAAACTGGGCGAGATCGAGGCGTACATTCCGCCGCCGGCGAATGGAACAGGGAATGGAGACCTGGCGTGGATCGAGAACGATCTGCCGACGGCTTTCGCCAAAGCGAGGGCGGAAGGCAAGACCGTGCTCGTCGATTTTACCGGATACGCCTGCACCAATTGCCACTGGATGAAGGCAAACATGTTCACGAAACCGGAGATTGCCGGGGTTTTGAAGAACATGGTGCTGGTCGATCTGTATACCGATGGGACCGACGCGGCATCGCAGGCGAACCAGAAACTGGAAGAAGAGAAGTTCCAGACGATCGCCGAGCCTTTCTATGTCCTGTACGATGCGAATCAGAACGTGATCGCTACGTTCCCGAGCTATACGCGTGACACACAGGCGTACCTGACATTCCTGAATACGCGTGCGACGGCACCTTTGACAGCAGAAGCTCCTTTGAATGCGGACCTGGTTGGAACGCCTTTCAAGACACTGGATGGCGCGGCGCTTTCCATGGCCGATTGGAGGGGGAAGGTGGTTGTGTTGAATTACTGGGCTACGTGGTGCGTTCCTTGCCGCTCGGAGATTCCGGAGTTCAACCGTATCCACGATGAGCTGGGAGCGAAGGGCGTCGAGGTGATCGGGATTTCGATGGACGAGGATGGCGCGGCGGCTGTGAAGCCTTACCTCGCGAAGAACCCTATGAATTACACGATTGTGCTCGGATCGGGTTCGATGGATTCGCTGCCGGTTACGGTGGTGCTGGACCGCAATGGGAATACGGTCCAGCGCTTCGGTGAACTCGCCACGCCGGAGCAGATCCGGGCCGCTATCGTCAAAGCGCAGAACGCGGGTTGAAGAAAAAAACCGGCGGCGCAAAGCGACCGCCGGCGTTCCCTGCTAACTTCGTTTCGTTACGGTCGCGGCTCGGTAAATACGAGGCGGTGACTAGCGGCTCACGACCATGATCATGAAGCTATCGGGAAGTGGCTGCGGTCTGCCCGCTTTTCCACCGCCTGCTGGCGGCGCGGGTGGTGGTCCATATTCAGCGGCGGGCAGATAGAGCTTGTGGGCCTTCTGATCGGCACCGATAGTGCGCGCGCCTTGCCCGGTCGGGATGGTCGCCACGGGTTCGAATTTTCCGGGCGATGTTTCGCCGACCATCGTGATGTTGCCGTCGCGGCCGTTCGCACTGAAGGCATAGCCGTCATCGAAAGCTACGCCGTCGGGACCTTGTCCGATCGCAGGAGTCGCGATAACTTTGCCTGCTGCCGGATCGCTGACCACCATCATCTTGTTCCCGCACACGGAATAAAGGTAGCTGTTCTTCGGGTTGATCGCGAGGCCGCTCGGACCGTCGCAGGGGGCGATGGAGTAGCGCTTCGTGAGCGTGGCCGTTTTCGCATCCATTTCGCCGATCTCGTTCTTGTCTTCGATATTGAAATAGATGTGGCCTTTGCCGTCGATCTGCGCAAACTCGGGCTTGCCATCGAGCGGGATGGCAGCCGTGACGATCTCGCCGGTTTTGGCTTCAAATACGGTCGAGTCCTTACTGCGCCCGTTGAAGGTGAAGATGCGGTGCGAGACCGGTTCGTAGATGATGGAGTCGGGGTTGGTGCCGGTCTTCACCTTGCCGAGAACCTTCAGCGTCTTCAGATCGAAGATCGTGACGTCGTTGTCCGTGCCGTCGCTGGTAAAGCCACGGCCGAGATCGTTGGCGACGGCGATCCCGTGCACACCGTTCGTATCCGGAATAGTGCCAACGAGTTTGTCGGTGTCGGTGTCGACGACCTCCGTTGTTGTGGCGTGCGAAACGTAGAGGCGGTGGTTCGCGCTATCCACGTAGACATAGTCCCAGCGGCCAGCGCCGCCGATCTTGATCTTGCCGGTGACTTTGTAGGTGGGCGGTGCGGCGATTGCGGCGATTGCCAATAACGCCAACGTGGATAACGACGCGGGTAAGGACAAGGATTTCATTTTGACGCTCCTCGATAACATTATTAGAGAAAACTGAAGATTCGCTGAAATTACCCTGTCACGCTGTTATAAATCAGCGCGATCGTGAGCAGCACCATGATCACGCTGGTGGCGCCGGCGATGGCGTTGCCCCACGGGCCGTTCCGGTATTCGCCCATCAGACGCTCGCGGTTGATCAAAATCAGCATAAATCCGAGGACGAACGGCAGGAGAATGCCATTCGCGACCTGCGAAATCAGGATCACCTTCAGCAACGGCAAGCCGGGGAACAGGACGAAGCCCGCGCCGCAGACAATCAACGCCGTGTAGAGTCCGTAGAATATCGGTGCATCGCGGAAACGGCGGTCGATGCCGGATTCGAATCCCAGACCCTCGCAGACGTTGTAAGCCGTGGCGAGAGGAAGGATGGCGGCCGACATAAGAGAGGCGTTGACCAGGCCCACCGCGAAGAGAATCGCGGCGAACTTGCCGGCGAACGGGGCGAGGGCTTTGGCGGCCTCGGCGACGTCCGTGATTTCGCGGTGCTGCGAGTGAAAGATGGTGGCGGCGCAGGCTACGACGATGAAGAACGCGATCACGTCCGTGACTATGCATCCGAAGATCACATCAATGCGGCTCAGCCCGTAGTTCCGCTTCGAGACGCCTTTCTCCACAATCGATGCCTGCAGATAAAACTGCATCCAGGGAGTGATGGTGGTCCCGATCAGACCTACGATCATGACGAGATAACCGGGGTCGGAATTGAACTGGGGAACGATCGTGTCACGGAGGGCCTCTTTCCAGTCCGGGTGTGCCAGGATGGCGGACACCGGATAAGCGAAATAGACCATCGAGAAGATCAGCAGGACGCGCTCGACCGGTTTATAAGATCCGCGCACGATGACCGTCCAAACCAGTGCCGCGCCAATGGGAACCGCTATGTACTTACTGATGCCGAAGATTGTCGTGCCTGAGGCGAGTCCCGCAAACTCAGCGACGATGTTGCCGAAATCGGCGAGCCCGAGGACCGTCATCGTGAAGAAGGTCATGCGCAGGCCGAACTCTTCGCGGATGAGATCGGAAAGGCCTTTGCCGGTGATGGCGCCCATCCGGGCAGCCATTTCCTGCACTACGATCAGGGCGACGGTAGTTGGGATCAGCGTCCACAGTAATGTGTAGCCATATTTCGCACCGGCCTGCGAGTAAGTGAGGATGCCGCCGGGATCGTTGTCGACGTTGGCGGTAATGAATCCGGGCCCGATAATTGCAAACAGGGCGAGCAGCCGATAGCGCATCACATTCCACGAGGAAAACGCGGGGCGGGTGCGTTTGGCGGGTGGTCGTTTTTCAGGTGTCCTGCGGAGTGTGTCGACCTTTCTCATTCCGCTCTATTTCCTGCCGGCGTCATCTATTTCTTACCGGCCTCGATATGGAGGCGCAGAAAGAAAGCCCAGAGCGGTCCGCGATCGTGATTGTAGGCGGGGTTCTCAACGTGTTGGGCGTCCAGGGATGCGAAGAAGCCTTTGAACAAGCGCGCTCTGTAGTAACTTTCCCACACGTACTCGGGCGCGTAGTTCAACTGCCCGTCGCCGATGAGAAAATCGAGACCGCCGCGGCTGAGGTAGAGCGCATGGACGGCCGAGAGGCCCGCTACCGTGAGCTCGGTCGCGACAGTATCGTCCGGCCGCTTCCACCGTGCGCCCGACAGCGAGACGCCTCCCGTGGCAAGACGATCGATGGCCGTGAATTCGAATGACTGCGTCTTGCCATCGTTCCACCCCAATCGCATGAAGGCGCCTAAGCCTTTGGCGATCTCCTGCTCGAGATTGATGCCGAAGCCGTATTTCAGGGTACCGATCCGCAGCGTCTTTGTAACATCCGGAGTGGTGTTGGTGGCGGCGGCGAGTTGCAGGGCCGCACCATAGCTGCCGCCGTCATAGTGATTCATGTAGCCGAGCAGCCGCAGTATCCCGGGGTGTGAAAGAGCCTTGTAGCTCCGCTCGCCTTCGAATACGTCGCCGCGGTCGCGAAAAAGCCGGCGATCGAACCGTTCGCCGTTGGCTACCTTCGACATCGCTGCGCTCGCATAACGCAACGACCAGTTACGGGTATGAAACTCGTGGACCCAACCCCACGTGTAACCACGAGTATCGGCTGGATAGTCCCACGCGCCGTTGTACATGACGGCCCAGCCCAGGAATTGTGTGCGCGGGTCGTGCGTGTCGCTGTTATTGTCGAAAAAATCCGTCAGCGAAAAGCGGCCGGCCGCGATGGTGTAACGGGTCATCGGCCGTGAGCCCGAGAGTTGGTTTTCGTCGCTTTCGATGTCTTCTTTCTCGCTGCCGAAGCCGAAGTCATGCGAAATATAGAGGCGAGCAATATAGGGCGTGGGAGTGGCGGCGGCAACTCTCGGCAACTCGCCGTTTGAAGCGTTGGCCATGCCGTCGACACCGCTGAATCCACGGCCTCCCGCGATCTCGGGATCGAAATAAAATTGCGTGTTCCGTGTAATTCTGTAACTGAAAAATAACGTCGTTGTAAGCGAAACCTCATTTTCGGGATGGTTGGAAAGACTCAATGGCCCACTGTATGGAGCCTGGAATGCGTCATGATGCTCGCCGACCGAAGTCGCCTGGTAATACAGATTCCAGCGTTCGGGATCGACCTGGACGGGTACACTGTCCTGAGCGCGGAGGAACGGCGCGCTTAGTGCAGCGATCAGGCACACAAGAAGCGTAGTCACAAACGGGCGGTTCAGCATGGAATTTCCGATTGGGCGGTTGTGAGGCTCGAGTGGCGGCGCGAGAACTACCCACGACCAGCGTATACCCGCCGGGGTATCCTTGTAAAGAGAAAATATGGCTCACACAATCGACGAAAAGCGAAAGCTGCTGAACCGTGTCCGGCGCATTCGGGGGCAGGTGGAAGCGATTGAGCGCGAATTGAACGATGAGGGCGAATGCGCCGCGGTGCTGCACACTATTTCGGCGTGCCGCGGGGCCATGGATGCTCTTATGGCGGAAGTCATTGAAGGACACATCCGCTTTCACATACTCGACACAAAACACCAGACGGATGAGCAGGCGCAAGCCGCGGACGATCTGGTCGACGCGCTGCGTTCTTATCTCAGGTAGATAAGGCCGACGAGGCGTCGGCTGCGGGTCGGGGGACCCGCCCCACACGGGCTCGGAGCCAGTTAGTTGCGCGTGCCGGCTTTTGTGGAGATTGTGTCGAGAAGGGTTTTCATCTCGCCCTCGAGCACAGCGACGCGCTCTTTGAGTTCGTTGATTTCCTGGCCTTCGGGGTCAGGTAACTGGCCATGATCGAGGACGCCGTCGGTGGCGGATCTCATTCGCACGACGCGTCCGGGAATTCCGACGACTGTGGAATGATCGGGCACCGGGCGAACGACGACCGAGCCGGCGCCAATTTTTACATCGTCGCCGATCTTAATGCTCCCGAG
This sequence comes from Bryobacteraceae bacterium, assembly GCA_049516355.1. Lineage (GTDB taxonomy): Bacteria > Acidobacteriota > Terriglobia > Bryobacterales > Bryobacteraceae > BOG-234. Next base: position 20,891 of record JBEKTF010000038.1, read on the forward strand.
AATTTTGGCGCCTGTTCCGATCACGACGTTGTTGCCGATCGTGGGGTGACGCTTGCCCTGCTCGTTGCCCGTTCCGCCGAGCGTGACACCCTGGTATATAAGAACGTCGTCGCCAATCTCGGCGGTCTCGCCGATCACCACGCCCATGCCGTGGTCGATAAAGAAACGGCGGCCGATCTTCGCCCCAGGATGAATTTCGATGCCTGTGAGAAAGCGGGACACCTGGGAAACGAAACGCGGCAGAATCGGGATGTCGGCTTCATACAAGCGATGCGCCAGGCGGTGCATCAGGATCGCGTGAAACCCCGGGTAGCAGAGGATGATCTCGAGGACACTCTTAGCTGCCGGGTCCTCGCGAAAAATAGTGTCGATCTGTTCCCGGATAATGCCAAACATGCTTAAACTCTACGAAGAGCCGACCCGCCGAATCCCTCAGGACTATAGAGATGCGCGCTAATGCCCCGAAGCTTCGGCGGTTTCTTTAATCACCGGTGGCTTTGCGCCGGGAGGGATGGGCGCGAGCATGTCTTCCTTGGTATAGACCAGCGTCGAAGTATTGTAGCTGGCCACTTCGAATCCATGCCCGTGCGTAATCGCATCCGTGGGACAGGCTTCGACGCAATAGCCACAGAAGATACAGCGGTTGTAATCGATGTTATAAACTTTCGCGTAGCGCTCGCCGCCGCTGATACGTACCTTATCGGTATTTTCGGCGGCTTCGATATAAATGCAGTTGGACGGGCAGGCAGCCGCGCAGAGGAAACATGCGACGCACTTCTCCATACCGTTTTCGTCCCGCTGCAGCACGTGGACGCCGCGAAAACGCTCCTGCAGTTTCGGGGGCTCGTCCGGATAATTCTCGGTCACGGTGGGAGACATCATCTCCTTCATCGTGACGCTCATGCCTTTGGCTACGGCCGCAGCCGCTTCGAATACTTCGCCGATGATGTTTGCCATCAGTCTCTATGGTAGCGGAACTCCTCACGGGAGTCAGTTTTTCGATCCTCAGCCCGGGCGAAGGTCGGGAACGCGGTCGGATTCGCGGAAAGGCGCGGCATGGAAACGCTCGCCCAGTTTCTGCAGGGCAGCCTTGTTGAAGCCTTCGATCGTGAAGGAGATTTTGCCGTCCGGTTCGATCAGAAACAGCGACGGCACACTCGCGATCCGGTAGGCGTTGCTTGCAGGGAAGGTACGTGGAGCGTCGATCAGGGTTGGCATCGAGACGCCGAACCGCTGCTGAAATTCGCGCGAAGCGGAGACGTCATCCTGCGAGATTGAGATCAATTGCGGCGCGGCGGAAAAGGCGGAATCGGCCAGGCGCTGCAGGAACGGGAAAGTCAACTGGCAGGTGGGGCAGGAAATTTTGAAAAAGGCGAGAAGGACAGGGCCCTTGTTTAATGCCTCGGTGAGGGTCCAGAGGCCGCCGTCAAGATCCGGAAGTTGGATGTCGGGCGCCAGTGCGCCGGCCGGAAGCATTTCGTATCTTACTCGTCGCGCAGATGCTGCACAAACGACAGGATATCGAAACGTTTGATCTCGCGGCCCGGGAAAAAACTGTTGACGGCATCGGTCTCGTCGTCGAAGACCTCAAAAATCGTGTCGATCTTCGTCATCAGCATTAACTCGATATTACGCCGGTTGACGTTGACGAGCTTCGCCACACCTTGCGAGTTCCGTAAACGGGTGGAACACATGACCATTGCGCCCAGACCGGTACTATCGACGTAATCGATGCCCAGCATGTTCAAAATCAGTTTGGGCTCATGTCCGCTCGCAACCTTCTCAAAGGCGGCGCGAAACAGCGAGACTTCGTCACCCATGGTGATGCGTCCCTTGAGATCCATGAGGATGATGCCCTCCCGTTCGCGGTGGTCGATTTCGAGGCTCATTCTTTACCCATTTCAAGAGATGCGCGCTAATGCCTGTTCGGTGCTTTCCCGCCACGATTTATTCCGAACTGCGCCGGATCCGCGGAAGGATATTCCATTTTGAACGATTCGAGCGTCCGAATTACCACCTCGGCAACTGCAAAGTTACGAAACCACCTGTGATCGGACGGGATCACATACCACGGCGCTTCCTTCGTGCTGCATTTTGAAATCGCGTCCTGGTAGGCGGCCTGGTAGTGATCCCAGAATCTGCGTTCGGTGAAGTCGGCGGCGGAAGCTTTCCAGTTTTTGCTGGGATCGGAGAGACGCTCGTTGAATCGCTTCTCCTGCTCCTTACTGCTCATGTGCAGAAAAAATTTAAGGATACAAACATTGTTCTCAGCGAGGGTCTTTTCAAAGGCGTTGATTTCGCTGTATCGCTCTTTCCATATTTCCCGGGGCACAAGATTATGCACTCGGGCGATCAGGACATCTTCGTAATGGGAGCGGTTGAAAATCCCGATATAGCCCTTTTCGGGCACTTCGGCATGAACCCGCCAAAGAAAGTCGTGATCCAGCTCGCGGGGACTGGGCTGTTTGAAAGAAGTAACGCTGCATCCCTGCGGATTGACCCCGGACATAACATGTTTGATCGTGCCGTCTTTTCCGGCGGCATCCATCCCCTGGAGGATGATCAGCAACGAACGTTTGTGCTCGGCATACAGCAAATCGTGCAGGGCTGCAAGCTTTTCCACGTGACCGGTCAGGGCTTTTTCAGCATGGTTCTTCAAGACTCCCTGGGTGTCGTCAGGGGCGAATTTTTCGAGCCTGAAGTTTGCGCCGGGCTTAGCTTTCAGCTTGCCGATATCCATTCAGCCTATGTTAGAAGCTGCCGGTGGTTCGCGTGCGAGGCCGCTCTTCCACTTTGCTGCCAGGCGGGATGTTAGTCGTGATACGCTCGTCGACCGTCTCCCGATCGGCGACTATCTTGCCTTCTTCGATTCGCTCTTCCACGATCGTCGAGCGCGTACGTTCCATCGGCCTGTCGGAGGTGGCAAAATCCGCGTGGGCTTCGTGTGTGGAGGAAATATCTTCCGCACCGCTACGCTTAAGAGTATTCGCCCCGCGTTTCGCCCAGTCGTGACTGTCGCAATGGACGGAAAGCAGAATTCCGCCATGTTTTACGCGCCCTTCATAGCGCTTTGCTTCGTACTCCGGTATCCCCATGCCAACCAAGGCGCCAACGATTCCGCCGACCGTTCCCAGAGCGCCAGCACCGGCGAGCGCGGCCATAATCGGGCCCGCTGCAATAAAAGGCCCGATGCCCGGAATCGCGAGGAATCCGATACCGGCAAGCCAGCCAAGAACTCCGCCCGCGACTGCGCCCGAAGCGGCACCGGTGGTCGCTCCTTCGGGGGCTTTTGTGTTCTTTTCGTGCGCGAAATCCTTCGTGCCGGCATTATCGGGGAACAACGCGGAGATATCGGTGTTGCGGAATCCGACACGGCGAAGCGCGTCAACACCCTCTTCGGCCGCCTCTCGCGTGTGGTAGATACCGAAAACCGCTATGTTTTTTTCCGCCATGATTTATTGGTCCTGCGAGGATCAGGTGCAACGCGAGGGCCAAAGCCGGGTTTCGCACGGATCATGCGAGAATCGTTTGCATAGCATAAACAATGGCTGCGTACGAGATTGGCGCAAAGCGCGAAGAAACGCTTCAGGTGGGTAGCGATCAGGTGACCTCGTCGTTTTTAGGGCCGGATGTTCCCCGGGTTCTTTCGACGCCGCAGATGATCCTGTATATGGAGCGCGCGTGCCGCAATCTGATCCTTACCATGCTCGATCCCGGGCACGATACTCTGGGCACGCACGTGAATGTGTCGCATTCCTCCTCCGCGCCGATGGGTTCGACGGTAATCTTTACGGCGGAACTGCTGGGCGTGGACGGCCGACGGGTCGAATTCCGGGTGGAAGCTCGCCGGGGTGAAAAGATTGTAGGAGAGGGCACGCATCAAAGAGTAATCATTGACGTCGCTCGGTTTGCTGCGAAAGTAAAAAACAACAATGCCAGTCAGGTAAACTAAACGCTTTATAAACAGATGGCAATCAGCGCAGAACTCCTCGAGATTTTGATCTGTCCGGCTTGCCGGGCCAAAGTGGAATTGAAACCCGATGGGAGCGGACTCCGGTGCGTGTCCTGTCACCGGCTCTACCCGGTTCGCGATGAGATTCCGGTGATGCTCATCGACGAAGCCACCATCGACGAATAATGCTCGATGAATAATTAACCATTCGTGTCCACGCAGACCGATACTCTCGACCGACTGGGCTCCGGCAGTCGTGTCGTTGTGATCCGATTGCGTTCGCTCGGCGATTGCGTTCTTTCGACCCCTGCCATCCATCTTCTGAAGCAAGCCCGGCCCGATCTCGAGATTGCTGTCGTAGTGGAGGATCGTTTCGCCCCGGTGTTTGAGAACCATCCCGACGTGAGCTGCGTTCTGCCGCCGCGCGCGAGTGCAATCCGCGATTTCAAGCCTGAGCTCTGCCTGAACCTCCACGGAGGCACTCGCAGCGCGAGGCTTACCTTACTTTCGGGCGCCAGATTCCGCGGCGGGTTCGATATTTTCCGGCCTGGATGGATCTACAACACTCCCATTCCGACCGCACAGGAGGTTTTGGGCATAACGCGCCGCGTGCATACGGCCGAGCATATGGCGTCCGCGATGTTCTATCTTGGACTGCCGATTACTGAGATCCCGCGGGCGCACATTGAAGCAATGCCGGGCCAGAGTACTTACGCTCCGACGGGGCCTTACGCGGTCATTCATCCTTTGGCCGCAACGCCCGTGAAAACCTGGCCGCCGGCCCGATTCGTGGAACTCGCACGCTATATCGAACACAATATGGGATTGCAGCCGGTATTCATCGGCGGACCGGGCGAGGACCTGACGCCATTCGAAGAATGGCCTGCCATCGCGGGCGCGCCTTTGGGAGAGATTGCGCGGCTGATGCGCGACGCCGCGTTCTTTGCGGGGAACGATTCGGGTCCGGCGCACGTGGCGGCCGCTTTCGGCGTTCCCCAGGTGGTATTTTTCGGACCTTCGGATTTCGAAGTATGGGCTCCCTGGCAAACGCCGGCGGAGGTGCTGAAGGCGGACGGGCCTATAAACTCGATTACAGTGGAGGAGGCGATTCGGGCAGTCGAGCGCTTACGTATGCAGGTTCCCATCTCATGAACGAGTGGATCCGGCTCCTCAAATACGCGCGCCGTTATTGGTTCCTGCTTATTATTTCCGTCGTCCTGATGGCGATTTTCGGGGCGATGACCGCAGCCCGTGTGTTGCTGATCAAAGTGGTGCTCGGGCGCGTCCTCAGGCCTGGACTGGATGCAACGCCGGACCCGCTTTTTGTCATTCCTGTCGTGCGCTATCCGATTTATCTGGAACATTTCTTCCCGCCTTCCATTCACAACATTTTCACCATCGTGGCAATCTCGATCATCGTTGTGTTTGCCTTACGGGGCATCTGCGATTACCTGGGCGATTACCTCACGAATTTCGTCGGCTTCTCGGCTGTGACGGATCTTCGCAACCAGGTTTTCGAAAAGGTGCTGCGGCATGGCGCGGCGTTCTTCGAAGCGACTTCAACAGGCCGATTGATGTCCTCCATCATGAACGACATCGACAAGATCCAGGTAGCGAGTTCCGATATGTTCGCCGATCTCCTGCGGCAGATTTTCTCGGCAATCGGACTGCTTTTGGTGATCTTCGGAACCGACTGGCGCCTCGCGTTCTTCAGCCTGGCGCTTTTTCCGTTCGTTCTTTTGCCGACCGCGCGGCTGGGCAAACGGATTCGCCGGACGAGCCGAAGAACGCAGGACGCCGCGGGCGAACTGAATCAGGTCCTGCAGGAAGCCATTGCCGGCCATCAGGTAGTGAAGGCGTTCGGCGCCGAGAAATACGAGGGAAGGCGTTTCCGCGCGGCCGGCGAACGCCTGCTACGGGCGAATCTCCGGTATGTCCTGATCCAGGGAATTCCTTCGCCATTCATTGAAATGATGGGGGCGCTGACTTTTATCGGCCTGCTCTGGTACGGGCGCGAAGAGATCAAGAACCAGGTGTTGCAGCCGGAAGCGTTCATGAGTTTCCTCGCCGCGCTCCTGTTTCTTTATGAGCCGGTGAAGCGGATTACCAACCTGCATAACATCTTCCAGCAGGCGCTGGGTGCATCGGAAAAGGTTTTTGCTTACCTCGACCAGCCTGAGGAGATTGAAGATAAACCGGGCGCGCGGAATGTGGAAAAGTTCCGCGAGCGGGTATTGTTTGAAAACGTGAGTTTCCGCTATCCGGCAGCCAGTGGGATGCAGTTGCACGGGGTTTCACTGGAAATCCGCGCGGGGGAAGTGGTCGCGCTGGTGGGCCCGAGCGGCGCGGGTAAAACGACGCTCGCCAGCCTTGTTCCGCGCTTTCGCGATGCCGTCTCCGGGAGAGTGCTGGTCGACGGTTTTGACGTCCGCGATCTTCGGCTGGCGTCCCTGCGGGACAAGATCAGCGTGGTGGCGCAGGAGACATTCCTCTTCAATGACACTGTCGCGAACAATATCGCCTACGGGATGGAAAAATATGACCGCGCGCGTTTGATGGAGGCTTCGGAAGCCGCGCTGGCGCACGAGTTCATCGAGAAACTTCCGCAGGGTTATGAGACGGTGATCGGCGATCGTGGAGTCAAGCTTTCGGGCGGGCAGCGCCAGCGTCTCGCCATTGCGCGGGCGATATTAAAGAACTCGCCGATTCTGATTCTCGACGAAGCGACTTCACACCTCGATACGGAGTCGGAAATGCTGGTGCAGAAGGCGTTGGCGAACCTGATGACAGGCCGCACGGTGATCGTGATTGCGCATCGGATTTCCACGATTCGCCGGGCAGACAAGATTGTGGTGCTCGACAGTGGGCGGATCGTCGAAATCGGCACACATGAGGAATTGATCCATCATGGCGGTATCTATCACAGGCTGCACGAACTGCAGTATCTCGATGTCGATGCGGGGGTGGATGCGTGACGATTGAGCGGCGAGGCAGGCTAATGCGGCTTTGCTCCTATTTCACGGCGTATTTCATGGCGCTCGCTTGTTTCATCACTCTCACCGTTGCCGCACGGACGGTTTCAGCGGCGGACGCCGTGCGGTGCCCACCCACGATCGAAGTGAAGCAGCGGCTGGCCGTCCCGGTGCCAGGATGGTCTGTCATTTCAGAAGAATTACCTCACCAGCTTGCCGGGCTGACATTTTTCGACGGGAAACCGGAAGAAAAGGCTTCTCTGGCCCCCGATAAACAGGCGAAAGTCAACGGAAAGACCGTCGCTTCATGGACGTTTGAAGCGAGCGGCAGGCCCATTTGGGTCGCCTGCCGCTACTCTTCAACGGATGCCGTATTAACCCGGGAATTACCAAAGAACATTCGGACGTGCCTGATCACTTATGCGACGACCGAGACTATCGCGGGCTTACCTGTAATCGAGAAAGTCGATTGTAAGGGCGGTCAGTAAACGCGATCGATTTTGGCGGCCAGTACGAAATCGCTCTCCGTCAGTCCGTCAATCTTGTGCGTAAAAATTGTGACTTCCGCCTTGCCCCAGGCGAGCAGGATGTCGGGATGGTGTCCCTGTTCTTCCGCGATCGCTCCGGCGCGATTGACAAAATCGAGAGCCTTTTGAAAATCGGGAAAGCGGAATACTCTGTGTAGATGATGCTCTTCGATCACCTCCCAATCGGGTAATTGGGCTTTGAGCGAATTCAGCGCAGCGCCTTTGAGCGCGGGAACACCGCCTTTGCACGGTACACAGGTCTGATCGGCTAATGGCATTGGCTACGTCTCCTCTGGAACAGTCTCCTCTGCAATGATTTCATAGGACCAGATGACGAAACTTGCTCCAGCCAGACCAGCCGCATTCGGCGCATTGCTTGCGGTGGAACGCGGCGCATGGTCGGCTGAGGCTCTCGCTGCGAAGTCCGAGCACCTCGATGCACGGGACGCTGCGCTTGCATCGGATATCGTTTTTGGCACATTGCGCCGACGGGGAGAACTGGACGCCTTGATCGGCCAGTATTCCAAACGTGCGGTCGACCGCCTCGACCCCGCCGTGCGCACGGCCCTTGAAATGGCTCTCTATCAGATTCGCTTTCTCGATCGCGTGCCGGGCCACGCCGCCGTGAACGATTCGGTCGAATTGGTGAGAAGGGCGGGGAAGTCTTCGGCTGCGACGTTCGTGAATGCCATCCTGCGGCGGGCGATCCGCGAACCGCTGGAAGTTCGCGATACGCTCTCCACTCCGCGATGGCTGCTCGAGCGGTGGATCGCGCAATATGGCAAGGATGCCGCGATCGAAATGGGACGCGCCAGCCTGCAACTGCCGGAACGCTTTATCCGGGTCGGCGACGCAGTGCCGCCTCCTGGAGCGGAGCCAACGGATGTGCCGGGCTGCTATCGCCTCGATAGGGGCGACCCGGGGCCTTTTCGCTTTCAGGACATCGGATCGCAAGCGGTCGTTCCCCTGTTGAATTTGCAGCCTGGCCAGACTTTTCTCGATCTCTGTGCCGCACCGGGTAACAAAACCGCGCAGGCTCTCGAAACGCCGGTCAAGGCGATCGCCTGCGATCTGCATCTGAGCCGGGCGAAATTGCTATTGCCGCTGGGCATCCCGGTCGTGACGCTCGACGCAACGAAACCACTCCCATTTGCCATGAAATTCGACCGGATTCTCGTTGACGCGCCGTGTTCCGGTACCGGCACACTCGCGCGCAATCCGGAAATCAAATGGCGGTTGAATCCAGGCGATATCCTGGATTTGCAGGGCCGCCAGGTGACGATTCTGCGTAACGCGCTGGCTCAACTGACGCCGGATGGCCTGCTGGTCTATTCCACCTGTTCGCTTGAACGCGAAGAGAATCAGGATGTGGTCGAGGCCTCCGGCGCTAAGGTGGTCGAAACCATGCAGCGGATCCCAGGCCGTGACCCGGGCGATGGTTTTTTCGCCGCTGTATTGCGGCTTTGAAGTTCGAAATGCGCTAAAATTATGACTAACGTTAACGTCGTAAATGGTTCAAATCGTTCCATCAATCCTCTCGGCGGATTTTGCCCGGCTCGCGGATGACATCGCTAAGGTGGAACGCGGCGGCGCGACAATGCTCCATGTCGACATCATGGACGGCCACTTCGTGCCCAACCTGACAATTGGGCCGCCCGTCGTCAAGTCGATCCGTAAGGCCACGAGGCTACCTCTCGACGTCCACCTCATGATCACCGGCCCGGATCAATTCGCGCCCTTGTTCATTGAGGCCGGCGCGGATCAGATCTCGGTTCATTTTGAAGCGGCAACGCACCTCGACCGGACGATTCGCAGCATCCAGAGCGAAGGCGCCCGGGCAGGCGTCGTAATCAATCCGGCAACCCCGGTCAGTGTGCTCGAAGACGTCCTCTATCTGGTGGATTACGTGCTTGTCATGAGCGTCAATCCCGGGTTTGAAGGGCAGAAGTTTATTCCCAATGCGCTGAACAAGATTCGACGTCTGGATCGACTGAGGACGGAACGCCGGCTGGGCTTTGCGATCGAGATAGATGGCGGTGTCAGCGTGGAGAACACGGCGGAAATAGTTCAATCCGGCTGCGACTGGCTGGTTGCGGGTTCAGCGGTTTTTCATAGTGCCGATCCGGCCGCAACCGTGAAGGAAATGCAACAGATCGCGGAAAACGCCACGGCCGTTAAGGTTTAGAAAATCGCAGTGAAAGATTTGAGATCATAAAAGAGTTCCGATGCAGCGTAGCTATCAAACATTCGTCATCTCCATGGGCGTGCTCGCCTTTTTCCTGCTCTCAGGTTTTGGCATTTTCGGGCACAAGAAGTACGAAACGCCCATCACCAAAGAAACTCTGCAACCCGACAAGGTGCTTTTCGACAGGGCCATCAAGAACATCGAGCATGGCGACTATGAAGCCGCGCGCCTCACGTTGAACACTCTCATCAACACCTACGACACCAGTGAATATCTGGCCAAGGCGAAACTCGCCATTGCCGACAGCTGGTTCCGCGAAGGCGGCGCGCACGGCCTTGCCCAAGCCGAAGCCGAATACAAGGATTTCATTCTGTTCTATCCGAATATGGAGGAGGCCGCGGAATCGCAGTACAAGGTTTGCAACATCCATTTCAAACAGATGGAAAAGGCCGATCGCGATAACACGCAGGGCCAGCGCGCGGAAGACGAGTGCCGCCAGGTGATGGTGCAGTTCCCGAACTCGAAGTTCGTCCCGCAGGCGCAGCAGATGCTGCGCGATGTGCAGGAGGTTCTGGCCGATAAGGAATTCCGCACCGGCTTGTTCTACCACACGAAAGGCAGTTTTCCCGCCGCCGCGAACCGGCTGGCTTTTGTCGCTCAGCAATACCCGTTGTACAGCGGCGTGGATGAAGCGCTCTGGCTGAACGCGGATGCCTACCGGCACATGGGCGACCGTTTTGAGAATCAGGAAGTGGATGATCTCACGCGGATCGTACGCGATTATCCGTTGAGTTCGCACGTGAACGCCGCGAAAGAACGGCTGACTGCCATGAAACGCCCCGTTCCCCAGGCGGACCCGGCGGCGTATGCGCGCATGAAATACGAATTGGAGAATCGCACGCGTCTTGGCCTGCTTCACCGGACAATCGGGATGTTTGAAGCGCGGCCGGACGTGAACCTGGCCGCCAAAACCGGCGCCCCGGCCATGCAGGCAGTGCGTCCCGCGGTGCCGGTGAGCGTGCCCGCGATTGCCGCAGGTGGGCAGAGCGGAATCAGCGATGTCTCGGCCACGGTGGCGGCGAATTCAGAAGCGATCGACAAGGAACCCGAGGCCAGGCTTGGCTCACCTGCGGCGGGCACACCCGCTGCCGGGACGCCGACGGCTGCCGGAACCGGTGAAGGCGAGCAGAAGGCGGCGATTTCAACGACCGCCGCACCTGCCGGGACCAGCCCCGGCGCCGAGGCGCAGACCACAACGGCCGCTGCTTCCGCGGCTACGCTTCCGACCAATCACCCTCCGACGAAGGCTCAATTAAAGGCTTACAACAAACAGCAGGAAAAGCTGGCGAAACAGCAGAAGAAAGCAGCTAAAGCAGGAACCGACACAACTACGACGACCACGCCCGCAGCCGCGACTGCTACGCCCGCCGGTGCGACCACACCAGCTGCAACCCCGCCTGCCGTCACCAAACCTGCTGTAAATCAGCAATGAGCCGGATACTTCTCGCCGACGATAGTCCGCACGCACAGCGTATGGGCGAGCGGATCCTTCGTGACGAGGGGCATGAAGTGATCACTGTCAGCGACGGACTGGTCGCAATGCTGCGCCTGAAGGACGCCGCACCCGACCTGATCATCGCCGATATCTCGATGCCCGAAGTCTCGGGCTATGAACTCTGCGAGTACATCAAGAATAACGGTGGCGCCCCCGTATTTCTTACAGCGGGGGCTGTTGAGCCTATCGACGAGGACGAAGTGGCTCGCGTCCGCGCCGACGGTGTTCTGAAAAAACCCTTCGAGGCCAGCTTGCTGCTGGAAGCCGTCGGGCGATTCACCCGTGCTTCGAAAGAAACGCCACGCAGCGCCCCGCAAATCCCGCGCGCTCCCCGGTCGGTTGTGGTTCTCGATCCGGATCAGGTACGAGCTGCGATTACCGTTGCGCTCGACGCCGCCATGCCGGCTATCATCGACGAGATCAGCGCTAAAGTGCTCTCCGCGCTGGCCGGGACCGGCCGCGCACCGGCTCCTCAATCGCGCAAGGCCGAAGCCTCACCGCTACACTGATACTTTCCATGCCAGATAACAGTTTTGATGTCGTCTCTCAGATTGAAATGCCGGAGGTGAACAACGCCATCCAGCAGGCGATGAAAGAGGTCACGACGCGTTACGACCTGAAGGACTCGAAGTCGCTCATCGAGCTGAATGAGAAGGAAAAGAAAGTAACGCTCACCAGTTCGGACGATTTCAAACTCAGGGCCGTGACCGAGATCCTGCAATCGAAACTGGTGAAACGGCAGGTCCCGATCAAGAACCTGACCTATGGGCCGGTTCAGCCCGCGGCGGGATCGACGGTGAAGCAGGAAGTCACGCTGATTTCGGGAATCCCGATAGAAAAAGCCAGAGACATCGTCAAAAAGATCAAGGACGGGAAACTCAAGGTCCAGGCGGCTATCCAGGGAGATCTGATTCGGGTGAGCGGCAAGGACCGCGACACACTGCAGCAGGCGATCGCGCTGCTCAAAGGCGCGGATTTCGGTATCGATCTGCAGTTTATCAACTTCCGGACCAACTGAGTGGCGCGCCGGATCGAATCGCATTCCATCGAGGGTCCCACCGGCAGATTGGAAGCTTTGCTGGAAGAACCGGAGCATGGCGAGCCCGTTGAAGCATGTCTGGTGTGCCATCCGCACCCTCTTTTCGGGGGGACGATGCATAACAAGGTCGTCTACCGGATTGCCCGCGGAATGCGCAAGGCGGGAGCGGCGGTGCTGCGTTTCAACTTCCGCGGCGCCGGCGGCAGTGAGGGCGTTCACGATCAAGGCAACGGAGAAGTGGAAGATGCCCGCGCCGCGCTCGCGTTTCTGCGGGAGCGGTATCCCGATCTCCCCTACTCAATGGCCGGATTTTCGTTTGGTTCGCGCATCGCTCTGAAGCTCGGTTGCTCACTGGGAGCGCCAACGCCCCGACGGGTGATCGCCGTCGGCTTTCCCACGGGACGCCACGACTTCGACTTTCTTTCCACCTGCGGCATCCCGAAGTATTTCGTGCAGAGCAGTGACGACGAGCACGGCCCGGCGTGGGAACTGGAAGCAGTGTTTGGGGAATTCGCCGAGCCTAAACACCTCGAGTTCATCGAAGCGGGCGATCACTTCTTCGAAGGCGCTTTGGACGAGCTCGAAGCGGCTATCACCGCGATCCCGCTGGCGGAACGGGCTCCACTTCAAAAATCTTGACGGTGTTAACCTCACCCGTGCCCCGGAGAGAAATGGGCGACGGATCGGAAGTGAACACGCGATGCAATCCGTGCACTGCCGGCACGTCGAAACAGCTTACGACCGGATCCACGCAGCCGATCATCAGATTTTGCCGG
>JBEKTF010000039.1:0-33316 GCA_049516355.1 Bryobacteraceae bacterium
CGTTCGGATTACCTGATACGGACCCGTAACAATCTGTTCCCCCTCGGCCAGGCCGGAGAGAACCTCGATGTCGGTGGCTCCGCTGATTCCTGTTTCGACTTTGCGAAAGGGCGCCTTGTTACCGCCAGTGACCACGAAGACGCCAGTGACCTCTTCCTTGTTCGCCTTCGCGGCAACCGGGTCTGTATTCAGCGGCCTGGCGTTGTTGGCGCCGAGGTTAGTGTCGAGATCGCCTTTCGTCCGTACCGTCAGCGATTGAATCGGGATGGTCAGCACGTTCCTGCGAGTCGCAGTGGTGATCTTGGCCGTGCAGGAGAGGCCGGGGCGTGTTTCGTCCGGCGGATTATCCATTGCGACAACCACTTTGAAATCCTTCGCTTCCTGGCTGGAAGTCGTGCTCTGCGACGCCGCAAGGCCGGTGGAACGCAGGATCGCGGTGTTTCCGATCTCGATCACGCGGCCGGTGAAGGTTTTGTTCGGGATGGCATCGATCGAAATCTCGGCCTGTTGACCAAGCTGGATGCTAACGATGTCGCTTTCGTCCACTTTCACTTCGGCGGTGACGATCGACATATCCGCGATCGTCATGATGGTGCTTCCCTCGGAGTTCTGAACGCCGGGCACCACGGTTTCACCGGTGCGCACGGGCAGGTAAGTAACAAGACCGCCGATCGGCGCGACCACATTGTGCTTCTTGAGGATGTCGTTCACGCGGTTGAGGCTGGCTTCGTTCTGCGCAATTTTTCGTTGTGAGGCCGCCAGTTGCGCTTTCAATTGGGCTAACTGCGCGCGAGCCTGGACCAGCCGCGAATTGGCTTCGGCGACCGCCGCCTGCTGGCCCTGATAAGCGGCTTTTCGCTGCTCGAAGTCCTGCCTTGCGATGAGGCCCTGCTGAAACAACTGCTGACCGCGCTTGAAATCCTCTTCGTAGCGTTCGAGATCGGCCCTGGTGCGATCAAGCGTGGCCTGCAAGGCGTTGATGTTATTGTCGCCCGCCGTATACCCGGCCTCGCTGGCCGCGGCATCCGCTTCGGCCGAGCGCAAAGCCGCTGTCTGCATCTGGACATCGGCTGCCGACTGCGTTTCATCGATCCGGGCAAGGAGTTGGCCTTTGGCGACGTGATCGCCTTCCTTGACAAGGATCTCCGTCAGCTGTCCCGCGAATTCAGCGCCGATATTGATGTAGTTACGAGGTTTAACCTCGCCCGATGCGGTTACGACACTGGTCAGATCCTGGCGGATGACGATGCCGGTTTGCACCGTAACGATTCCGCGCCGGTTGTACTTAACGCCTGCCGCGACACCCGCGGCAATCAGGAGCAGCGCGGCGATGCCGAGAAAAAACTTACCCCGGCGATTCACGATCCACGCTGCCCTGTTGTGTTAATTGCCATCCAAATCGGTTAGACGTAAGCGCCCCCCGCTTTGTTCGGGGCGAAACTTGTTCGAGGCCAAACTCCAGCTTAGCGTGTTATTGTTTCCACGTGATTTTCCGGGGAGCGTTGTTCTGGCACTGCATGAGTTCGGTCATGCCGCTGCCGAGGTCGGTGCAGGCGCTATCGGTCGCGACACGCTCGGCTTGCTCGCGCGTGGTAGCGGCGCCGTTTCTGCAAATCGTCCTGCCGTTGAATGTGAGGCAGACTTCGCACCGGTACTGGGTGTTGCCAAACGTGGAATACGCCATGGCGGCGATAAAAATCGCGATAAACGCGATGCCTGCGATAACCGGCCATTTTCGTTTTGACTTTGTCACAAATCGGATCCTGTAAAAAAATTCCCCATCTTGCGGAATTTCTCATAGCGCCGCTGCAATGCTTCGTTCGACGTCAGCGTGGACAATTCGCGCAGCGAACGGACGAGCTGATCTTTCACCAGACGCGCCGCTTCGTCGTGATTCTCATGCGCGCCGGCAGCGGGCTCGGGAATAATTCCGTCGATCAAACCGAGATGGAGCATATCGGGCGCGGCGAGTTTCAAAGCCGCGGCTGCCTGTTCGGCTTTGCCCGAATCGCGATATATGATGGACGCGCAGCTTTCCGGCGAGATCACGCTGTAGACCGCATTCTCCAGCATAAAGACATGGTTGGCCACTCCGAGCGCCAGCGCTCCACCGCTGCCGCCTTCCCCAATGCACACTGCGATCAAAGGCACTGTCAAACGGGCCATTTCGCGGAGGTTCCGGGCAATGGCTTCCGCCTGGCCGCGTTCTTCGGCGTCGATTCCAGGATAGGCGCCGGGGGTGTCGAGGAAGGTAATGATCGGCCGCCCGAATTTTGCCGCCATCTGCATGGCGCGCAGAGCCTTGCGGTATCCCTCGGGCTTGGGCATGCCGAAATTCCGGTAAAGCTTCTGTTTGGTATCGCGGCCCTTCTGCTCGCCGATCAGCATGACGGGCTGACCGTTGAGGCGTCCCATGCCGCAAACAATCGCGGGATCGTCGCCGAAAAAACGGTCGCCGTGGATCTCATGGAAGTCCGTGAGAATGCGCTGGACGTAATCCAGGGTGTGCGGGCGCTTCGGATGGCGCGCGTTCTGGACCCGCTGCCATGGAGTTTTTTCTCCCGAAGGTCCCGCAGCTTCCACCTCTGATGACATCCCTATCAGCATACTGAACCGGCGCTTGAGTCGTCCGTTTCATAAGTTCGCCCTGTCGAGCTGCGCTCGACCGTAAGGCTGAAGCCCGTACCCACCTGGCTATCTGGTTTTTAAAACAGACCGGCGATCGAGCGGCCGCTCCGGCACGTCCAGATTGTAGAGGCAGATATGATCGAACGCCCACAGGTTGGCTACTGGTATTCCGGCCGCCCAAACCAGCGCCAGTTCGCGCGTCCAGGGCGTCGCCGATCCAAATACCGGAACCAGATATCTGAGAGCGCTGAGGGGCCATCCGAAGGAGGGAAACAGGTCGATCGCCTCACGGGCCAGATTGAGGTTCCGCAGGCTCGTCGCAAAGGTGAGCGCTTCCACTTTCATGCGGTCGAGGCCGCTCGATGGCTGTAGTTGCCACTCAACCGGCAAATTGATGAACCGGTTCAATTGTCCGCCTTCGCCGCCCATGGGAGTGGGATAGTTCACGTCGTACGGCCAGAGCACTTCGCAAATCACGGAGGGAAATGCCGACCGGATGTCGCTCGCGAGCGCGGCGACATAATCCCTGAGACGATCGCGCAGGAAGATTGCATCGGCGCTCGAGTTCACCGTGGGATCGTCGTTTGGCGTACTGAAGATCTGCAAGGGACGGCCCAGCGCGGTTTGGGCAGCCGCGATTGTTTCGTCGTCGTAGAAGGCCATGCCGCCGGGACCCGCGAAGTACCACCAGAGGAACTCGCCGTATTGCACGGACGGGGTCAATCCCGCGGTCGACTGCATCCGGGCGATGTTCCGGTAGACCGCTTTCTGATAAGCGAGCAATTTCGAAGCCCCGACCGCGCACTGCGTCGAATTCAAAGTACCGAAGCTGGTCGCGGTTGAGACCGGCGTGCGGGCTGTATCGGGAAAAAGCGCTGCGTAGCCATCTGGCGGATTGACCAGTTCCATGGAACAGGCGGTCACGATTTCGAGCCCGAGGGAGGCGCATTGCGCATAGAGATCCGCGTGCCAATCCCGCACGGCGCGGTTGATGGGGGGACTGATGGTATCGTCGATAACCCATGCCGGATATACACCGGTGGGTAGCGCCTGAAAGGTGCGTTGGTCCGGTTTTTCTGTGATAGTCTGCCGGGATGGCGAATGACGACTTCGACGGCAGGCTGTTTTTATGGATTCAGGACACGGCGGTACGCGTACATGCGCTCGAAAGCATCATTCGGGGCGCACCATTTAATGTTAGCGAAGAACGGATGAAACAGGCTCTTGAAGAGGCTGAGAACATTCTACTTCCGCCCGGTTCTTGTCCCCGTGATCTTCATTCGGCTGTGACTGGTTTTCTTTCTCGCGCCACGCGTCGAGAATCGAACGGGTAAGCATCATGTATTCGTTCTGTGTGAGGGCCATTGATATCTCCTGTAAACTGAAATCAGTTTGCAGTGAAGCGGAGAACGCTCTCAGCTTCACTGCGCGGGGCGTTCTTTTATTTTACGCGTTCCTGCCGCATAATTTCCATCTTGCATTCTTTGCCGTCCACATCCTTGAGATAAAGAATGGCTTTGTCCTGGGCGTATTGAACCGGATCGCCGATGATGACGTGGCAACCGTGCTTGCGATTCGCAATTGCGCGGGCGAGCGACCCGTTCAGGCCAATCCCTTTCAGGACGGTGTCATCGACGATGTACAGGAAATCATCGGCAACGATCAGCAATTGAGTGTCCTGAATCGCCATGCTGTGGATCTGTGTTTCGGATGCTTCGTGCGCGGTAGTTGTTCCGCCGTACGTGCCAGTTGTTGAGCCTCCGAAGGTGGTTGCCGAGACCGTTCCGTTAGTCGTGGCCGTCCCGTTTGTCTGTGTGCTGGAACCGGTCTGTACGAAGGTCTTGGCTGTTTGGGAATCGAGAACCTTCCCGGTTTTCCAGATTCGGTCTCTGTTCTTCGCGTGGACGACGGCGATGGAGAGCGCAAGGAGTGCCGCAAGCGTGACGAACGATCTCATATTCACCCTGGAAAACACCAGACTACCGCGATGGCGCTAGAAACGCCAGGCCAGGAGTTCCCGCCTGTTTTCGGGTATATCATCAAAAGACCGCCATGCGATTTCTGTTTCGGATCGTCGCCGTTGCCTCCTCCCTGATGGTCGCGACGACCACTCACGCTCAGATAGTTCGATGGGCCGAGAATGCGCCGGGAGCTACACAGAAATGGGTCGACGGGAATCTCGTCAAAACGATTGATTCCGGCGCTATGGAGGTGACCGCAACTCTGCGTGATGTGCCGAATAAAATGTTCATGTCCGTGATAGGCGTCACGAACCGAAGCGGAAAGGTGGCCGACGTGGTTCCGTTCACGTTTACGGTTCAGATTATGGACCCCGTTGGGCCGCAACGCCAGGCACTTGCACCGGAACGAGCACTACTCAACTGGACGGACGGAACGGGCCGCACGGAACAATTCAACCAGACTATAAGCCAATTCGCGTTGCGTGCCAACAGCGTCAATCCAAACGCGTCAATCAGTGGCGGCGTCTGGTTCCCGCGAGACAAGGACAAGTTTCGCGAGGTATTGATCAGGATTCCGCTGGCCGGAATGGTCTACGAATTTCCGTTTTATTTTCAGGTGAGGTAAACTGAAACCAGAACATAAATGAACAATCCTGTTTCAGCGCGTAGGCCGGATTCCTCCTGGATGAAGAGAGCGAGGCACCTGGCTGATGGCTTGGTGTCCGACAACACGCCGCCGCCAACGGGCTACGCTGCCGGACCCTCTGACAACTACACCACAACACTCAGGAAAATCCAGGCTGCTTACGGACAGGGCGCACCGCCGCCGCCAACGGCAGACTACAACTCAACACTCAAAGGTCTTAATAACGCCTACCGGCAATACCGTCCGATGGCATCAAAAATTCAGCCTGTTGCCACACCCGTAACCACCACAGCCGCTCCGATGGCTAACGGGCGGCTTCACGGCCGCCGGGGATTTTAAGCTAGCAGTTCGTCAATTTCCCAGATGTGATCGGTGATTCCGGCCTCCATCGCGGGCGTCACTCTCAACGATTTATGTACCCTGGCGAAGTTATAGTACGTGTACCAGAGCACCACCGCAGCCCAGTGGTTTTCGTATTTCTTGCTGTAGGCGTTCGTTAATCTCGTAAATCTCCTGAGTCCCATACGAAGGCTCAAGTTGCTGCGCTCCACGATGCTCGTGCAGATCATGTCGGGATCGGGATTTCCGCAAACTGGGACCACCTCCACGGACGCGACCTCGGCAGGTGAG
This sequence comes from Bryobacteraceae bacterium, assembly GCA_049516355.1. Classification (GTDB taxonomy): domain Bacteria; phylum Acidobacteriota; class Terriglobia; order Bryobacterales; family Bryobacteraceae; genus BOG-234. Next base: position 5,866 of record JBEKTF010000039.1, read on the forward strand.
TATCGACGTTCACCCTCGGGCACGGCCTTATAAACCTTAATAAGCATCGCGTAATCAACGTGATCCCCGAACGTATCGGGAATGGCGGTCTTGTAGGGCGCCCAACCGTCCGTGGTGGCCTGGAAGTTGCAACCGGGCGCAATCGCATCGCGGACGCCCTCGATGAACGCGTTGGTCGTGATCTGATCGCGCTTGCCCATGGTGATGTTCAGGACCAGCTTGCTATGCCTCTCGATACAGACAAAAACGTAGGCATCGCCAAATGTGGGATCGTCTTCGGGGCGGACGCGCTTTTCCTTTTTCCCGACGAACGACCAGGCCTCATCCATTTCGATATCGCGCACCTTAATGTTGCGGACATACCGGCCCATGATCTTCTCGCACTTCGCGCCAGCAAGCACCAGAATCTTCATGATGGTGTTCTGATCGACGCCGGTAATCCGCTGTGTGCTACGAATCGAGTTCCCTTCGATCAGGAGTTTGACCACCATCACAACCTTCTCGTGAGGCAAATACATCTCTCCGAGCGGAAGTTTGTGCGGTTCGGTGAAATTCTTTTTACATCCCAAACAGCGGAACCGGCGCAATCCATTTCTGTGCTTGCCGTAGCGTTGGCACTTCGTGCGGCACGCCGGGCAAGTCATCGAAATTGCTGGTTTTTGGTCCTTCATCATGATTAAATTATACAGCTATCGCTAGTTGTTTTTCAAGAAGAAAATGCGTTGAAAAAATCGGGAGGTGGGGTATTTCCCTTCGGCCTCCCGACTCGGGTTATTGGCCTTTCGGCCTTATAATGGGAGGTCAAGGGTGATCGTCACGTCTCCCGCCTGAATGCGGATCGTGACTCTGCCCTTGGCCCGGCGAATTTTGAATGTCATGCCGTGGCTCCTTTAACTGGACGGAAGGCGTCGAGCCGTTCCGCTGAACGCCTTCCTCAATACCCGGCCCGTCCATCGCGAGTGGATTCGGGCCGGATCAGTTTTCAGGCTAAGCGAAAGACAGAAAAAGACCATCTGGCGGTGACCATCGCCGTCTCGCTTCGTGTCTGTTGTTGTCTACTGTTGTCTCGGTTGTCTGTCGTTTTTGGAATTCATGAACTTGATGAGGTCACGTGTTTTGAATCTCTTACGGCCAACGGGACCGATAGGAGTCAGGAGTTGTCTTTGCGCGTACCGGTCAAGCGTTCGCGGGCTAATGCCGAGGGCGGAAGCGGCGCGCAACCGACTAACCGACTCGACATCTTTCAGGAGTTCAGGTTTTGGTTCGAGGATCGTGCGCGCTTTTTTGGCAACTGAGGGCTTGGCATCTGGATGGACCACAGGACGATAGTCGCGCCGATTCTGCGGTTCAGGTCCCTTGTTCATGGCATCTTCTTCGATTTTCCGAACTTCCTTGAGGGCTAGTGCCTTCCAATGTTCAATTCTGGACTGAAGGAGGACTTGCATTGTTCTCTGAACTCCGACACGTCCCAAGACTGACCAGTCCGCGCGCATCTCTTCGGAACGCTTTACCGTCTGAGCCGCAAGTTTAACCAGCAGCGGTCCGTATTGAGACTGGATTTGGTCGTATTTGGAAACCTCAGAAAGATACCACTTCGCGTGTATATCGAAGTACTGGCCAATGTACCAAAGCACGCATTTCTGCAGGTACGGAATGCTGGTGGGATGCAAGAGGATGCGCCTGCCAAATTCAGCGTAAGCGTCAGTGGCATCCTCTTCAATCCGTCGGACAAGTTGCGCCGCGCGCTGCTCGACAGTTGGTGTGTCGTCCATCATCTCCGTTTGCAAACCGGCGCGATGGGACTGTACGATATGGGTGTCTAGTCCTTTATCGATCAGCCCCGGCGCACGCCGGGCTTTTCGTTTTTAAGGACCAATTGTATACGGATGGGTCACATGTTTATGGAACGATTTATGGAACGACAGTTAGTTGGAAGACCTGAAGGCACTCTTGAAGAAACGATGTGCACGCCAGCGGAACACACCGAGGACGGCGCGATGCATCGATTTTATCGGCGCACGGAGGATGATCGAGATTTCAAGTGTCGAGAATTCCGTTCACACCAAGAGTGGTCGGAAATCACGTCAATTCCTGCAAGATAAAGTTATTGCTGTTTGCGCGGCCTTCCACCGGAACGTGTCTTCCGTGCCGCCGCCATCTTGCGATAATGCTCCGGCCCAAAGCGCCGCGATGTTGTCGATCCGCCTCTGCTCCCGAGCACGGCGGCCGGCGCAAGTTTCGCCTGCGCGATCAGGTCGTCGACCAGCGACAGCGCCGCCCGCAGATTCTCCCGCGCCGCGCCAGTTCGATTCTGCGGCAACGGTGGCGTGGTTTCGAGGATCAGATCCGCTTCAGAGATCAGGTTGCGGAGCGCGTTCAGTTCGGTGCGACCGGGTTTCGCCATACCTCCACAATACAGCGTTAACCAGCGCTTGTTGTTTTCAGACCAACGCCCCTTTCAGGCAGTACCCACCGGTGGGTGGCAGCGTAGGCGTGATGGATGCGGTTCCCAGCGTGGAGGTGACCACCACGGCAAGAACAAGGTTATACGGCGACGCAGGTGAACGGCCGGTGATTGTAAGTACGCCGGCTGCCGCGGATGCCCAGGAGCCGGTGAGCGCACCGTTAATATACGCGGCGAAATGCAGCGCAATCGTGGTTGGGGTGTCGTTAGCGAATACCGTTTTTTTGAGTTGGGCACCCGCAGCCGGATTGAATTCCAGGACGATCGAGTCGCCATTCACGAACGTCCCGCCGAACGTGACCTGGGCGGTCGACACGGAGCCGCCGACGGCTGTGCGCTCGTTCCACCAGAACACTCCGAGGTATTCGTTCATGGGACCGGTGTAGCCCAACTTGTTCATCATCCACATCAGGCGCGCGGGTGCAAGCTTGTAAGTCTGATCGGTGTCGAAGTCGAGCGCCGGCGAGATATTGGTTCGCGGCGTGAGGGCGTCGGGAACGTCGGACAGGACGGCGGCTTCCAGGAAGTCGAAGTAGACAAAACCGGCTTCGTGCACGCGGATAACGATGGTATGTTTTCCCGCGGCGACCGAAGATCGCAGAAGCCTTCTCGTTACCAGCGCGGAACCGGTGTTGACGCGGCAATCGAGCAGAGTCTCGGCATCTCCGTCGAGCCGGACTCCGGCCACTCCGCGATCGCTGTAGAGGGTGTTATTGAACGACGAGTTATAAAGGGTGTCGGTGACGACAACCAGCCCGGTGGCAGGCGTAGTGGTTCCGTAGAGCGAAGTCCCGATGTAGAGGTTATGGGTGAACTGGCAGGTGTAAGTAATGGTCACCGATTCATTCACCAGGCTGGCTGCCGTGGCGAAGTATTTCGAATAGAACCCGGATTCCACGTTCCAGTTTGAGGTGAAAGTGCACGCCCCGGCGTCTTCCTCGATGCGAACGCTGCCCGGTCCGGCAACCTGCAGAGCGGCGACTGAGTCCGGCCCGGTGAGTTCCCAGTTCGAGAATGTGGCCAGCCACTCCGAGGCGGTAAATGTGACGCCGTTCGCGAGCGAAGGGGCGAAGGTCAGCCAGCACTGGCGGAGTTGATCGATGCCCAGAGCGGTAAAGTCTATGGAACAGTTCCACGTTACCGCCGAACTCCCGCCGGCGAATTGCACCTGAGACTGATCGAAGGAAAGCGTTGACGGCGAGCTTGCCAGCGTATAGAGCTGGACCATGTTGCTGTCCCGGCCTCCGCGCGGAGCGAGGTATTGCGCGCCCGATGCGGTTGGCGCCGGCGAAGTAAGAGTAAGCTGCAGCGGCGATTGCACGCTCGCTACCGTATAGACCAGCCCCGCAAGCGTGATCGCCGACCTTGGCACAACGCTGGAGAATTGCGCTCCGGAGACCCAGTTCACCGAAGTGCCGCTCACGTTCACGGTGCCGTATTGAGCAGCGGTTATTGCTATGGCGGCAGTGTTGGCGACGGCAAGCAACCCATAGGTTGTATTCGCGACTCCCCAGTTGCAGCCGTTGATCTGTTCCGCAATGTTATTGGCAATGAAGACATTCGGAGCGTCTGTAATCAGCCAGAGATAATAGAGGCCCACATTCACCGCTCCGCCAGTATTGACTTTGGAGTAGAAGCTGAGCACGCCGTCCAGTGCGTTGAATGCAACCTGCGGATCCGCTGCGGCTGCATTTGCTATCCCCCGCGCGATTGTTGGTCCGTCTTCTCCACCCACCATGGTTACTGGATAGGTATATGTAGTCGATCCGACCGAGATGCTCGCAGTCGATGGCGCGTCCTGCCATTCGTAAGTTACCGAGCCGGTGACACCACCGGGGACCGTGAAGTCGAAGGCAAGATTCTGGTACCAGAGCGACAAGCTGTCATTCGGCTGAACACCCGTAGCGGTGACATTCACGGTCGCGTTTGCCGCGGGAAATGTTGCGTCGGCCAGCATTGCGTTGTTAAAAAGAGACATGTTAGCGATGCTGCCATCTTCGCGGATGCAATCGAGAGTGGCCCAGTCGATCCAGTTATATTTGGGTGAATCGATGGGCTGGAGAGCATCGGTGTATAGCAGACTGAAGTTGAGAGTCAGGCCGGCGAAGTTGAAATCGGGCAGATATTTGATTGAGGGATGCTCGAAGACGTTATCGGCGTCGTAGAGAACAGCTACGGCGAAATCGGCCGGATCGCGGAAGATACCGCTTACCTGGAAGCCGGTTGGCGTTGCGTTGTGGATGGAGGCGGCAGCGGCGAAGCTGTCGAATCCACGGAGATAGAGTGTTCGATCGGGTTGTAGCTTGTAGATACGCTCAGGCATGGGTGTCCGTCCGGCTCGATTGTGCCAGTAAGACACGCGGAGAACGCGTGATTATACGGTCGTCGGGCCGGTATTCTCCAATAAAGTCAGTAATTTAAGAACGATAATAAATAGTGCCGGGCTTGTGACCGCCTGGAGGAACGCGACTTGAAGTCGCGTCTCCCTCTCGAATAAGAAAAGTTGGAGCGCTCCACTATCCGATAAACCCTCGGATCGGGGCCTTTTTGGTCTCCCGGAAGAAACCGGGGCCGCACCAATGACGGGAGCGCCTGCCGCCCATTGTTTCTGCATTCACCGCACATTGCCTCGAGGAGTATACGGCTTAGCGACCAGACACGTCATGGGTACGATCTGGTTCTCGATTGGAAAGTAACACGCGTGTTCCCTGGGGGAGTTGTGGAGATGTCGATGAAGACCAGCAAGTCGATGATAAATAAGGAAGCAAAATTATTTTGTTTTGCTGTGAATGAGAATTGCACCGCTTGTGGTCTGAAACGAATAATCCGGCCCGCCGCCGTTGATCGATCTGGTTCCGTCCGGTTCGATCTTTGCATCGAAATCGGTATAGATGGCGCCGTTGGTAGCCTTGAGCAGCAGGCGGGCTTTGGTATCGGCCGGTATCGTTACATCGATCCTGCCGTTGAGCGAGCTGAGGGACGTCGGCTTATCGGGCGGAGGGTGGTCCAGACGCACTGTCACGCTTCCGTTCGCCGTGCGCGCGGAGACAGCCCCCGACACGTTCGTCAATGCGATCGAGCCATTGGTGGTTTCGACATCGAGCGAAGCATCTACTGGCACCTGGATCAGCAGATTTACGTTCCGACCCGCGCGTTCGGCACCGATCAGGACGACGTTGTGATCCTCTTCCACTTTGAAGCCTCGGCCCGGGGTATCGATCCGGCGCATGCCGGACGGGGCGTCGTCGCCGGCTCGACTGACCCTGGGTCCGGGTGAGGGTTCGGCACCCACAAGAACCTGAGGACTACTCCCCGCCGTCACCGTGACACGCCCGGATACGAGCCGCACCTTGACGGTCGCCGGCTGCGCAGGATCTGACAGCGCTACGGTGACCTGATCGGCTTTGGTTTTATCCTGGCTGGTTTTATCTTGTGCGGCGGCAAGCGCGGCGCAAACGAATATCGAAACAATCAGACGATTCATTTAAGGCGCCAGTATCCCAGCGAGGGACTCAGCGGCGGCGTTTGCCACGATGCCATCCTGCTGAGCTGTCCCGCCACTCACGCCGATACCGCCCACGACTTTCCCGCTGACGACAAGGGGAATCCCGCCTTCGATCGGCATCGCACCGGGAAGACTCAGCAAGGCCGTGCGTCCCGCGGCCAGCATGTCCTCGAAAACTTTGGTGGGGCGTTTGAAAAGCACGGCGCTGCGGGCCTTCGCATGCGCGACGTCCACGCTGCCGATCAGCGCATCATCCATACGCTCGACATAAACGAGATTCGCACCGCTGTCGACGACCGCAATGGACATGGCGCAGGGGATCAGGGCAGCGGCTTGCCCCGCGCGCCCTGCGATCTGTTTGACGATTTCGAGAGTGAGCATGTAGTTATTGTGCGCTGACGGCGTTACCGATACCAGAGAATCTGTTGTGCCTCGAGCGGCGCCGCCGCGGCGGGGTGAAAGGGGACGATGCGAGGCGTGAAGTCGGCGGCGGGCCGGTCGGACACTACGGTCGCCGTATAGCCATAAGCATTCATCGCACCCGTGAGGAGTTCCCCGCGCGTCATGACCTGGCGAAAAGGTTCTCCGCCTTTTCCCTCGGCGTAAAGTTCCACGTGAACAGCCCCGGGATCGAGCTCATCAAGATATGCCTGCACGTAAAAGGAATGCCGGCCCTCACCGGACTCGGCGTTGCCTGACTCAACTCTCTGATCGCCAAATCGCAGGCGCGGCCAATGATCGGCAACCAGACGCCGCCAGTTCGACACGTCAATCCCCAGCTTGCCGTTGTCCGCCGACCGGGCGAGAAATCCCGCAGCACCGGGCAAATAACAGTTCTCCGTATACTGGCGAACGGCGCGGTTTGACGAGAACGCCGGCGTGAGACGGGCCATGCTCTCGCATATCTTCGAGACCCAGTCCGCTGGGAGTCCGGCTTCATCGCGGCGATAGAACTCCGGAATCACTTTATCTTCGAGAAGCGTATAGAGCTGCCCGGCTTCAACCGCATCCCAGGCAAGGTCTTCGTCGTGCTCCTGTCCATCGCCGATTGCCCAACCTACGTCCGGCGCGGAGGCTTCCGCCCACCAGCCATCCAACTCGGAAAGATTCAGGCCGCCATTGGACAGAATTTTCATGCCGCTGGTTCCACACGCTTCCCAGGGGCGGCGCGGCGTGTTCAGCCAGAGATCGACTCCCTGCACCAAATGTTCGGTCACCCGCATGTCATAGTCGCTGAGAAAAACGGCCTGCGTCCGCGCCGGTGTCTTGCGGATGAACTCAATCCATTGCCGGATCATCTCCTGCCCGGCGGCGTCCTGCGGGTGGGCTTTCCCTGCGATGATCAATTGCACGGGACGCTGCCGGTTGGTGAGAATGCGCAAGAGCCGGTCCGGATCGTGAAGCAGCAGATTCGGGCGTTTGTAAGTCGCGAACCGGCGCGCGAAACCGATGGTCAGGGAGTCGGGATCGAAAATGCGTTCCACTACGCGGACTTCGTCGGGTGATGCCCCGTGGCCGGCAAGCTGGCGCTCAAGCCGTTGCCGGACGAAGTCGACAAGCCGCTTTCGAGCCATGGTTCGCATCTTCCACAGATCTTCTTTGGGAACACGCCGAAAGCATGCTTCGACTGTGCTCAGATCGCCTCCCCAACGCGGTTTTCCGCAGGATTTCGTCCAGACGTCGTCGGCTTCCACGGAATCCCAGGTGGGGACGTGAATGCCGTTCGTGACGTGGCCGATCGGCACTTCCTCAACCGGCCATCGCGGGAACAATCCCTGGAAAATACGGCGGCTGACTTGACCGTGCAGACGGCTCACGCCGTTTACCGCGCCCGAACCGCGGACGGCGAGATATGCCATGTTGAATGGTTCGGTGGGGTCATGCGAATTCGTGCGGCCCAGCGCGAGGAATTCGCCTATGGAAATCCCGAGTTTGGTCTCGGCATATTGCTTGAATTGGGACTCGATCAGATCCGGCGAAAACCGGTCAAAGCCGGCTGCCACGGGCGTGTGGGTGGTAAAGATATTGCCGGCGCGCGTGACTTCGAGAGCGACGTCGAAAGGCTGTTTCGTATCCTCCATGAAAGTACGCGCGCGCTCCAGTACGGCGAATGCGGCATGACCTTCGTTGAGATGGCAGACTTCCGGCTTGATCCCGAGCGCGTGCAGCAGACGCCAGCCGGCGATACCGAGAACCTGCTCCTGCTGGAAACGCGTGACGGAATCGCCGCCATAGAGTTCACCGGTGATGCCGCGATATTCGGGCAGGTTCGCGGGGTCGTTGGTATCGAGGAGATAGAGTTTCGTGCGGCCGACCTGGGCCTGCCAGGTCCGGACATTCATTTTGAAACCCGGCAGGTCCATCTCCACGCTCAGCCATTCTCCGTTCGCCTTGCGGACCGGCGTGATGGGAAGCTGGCCCGGATCGTTGTACGGATAGAGGGCGTGTTGCCTGCCTTGCGCGTCGATGGATTGGCGGAAGTAGCCTCGCTGATAAAGCAGGCCGATGCCGATGACGGGGATGCCGAGATCGCTGGCCGATTTCAACTGATCTCCCGCCACGTTGCCCAGACCGCCGGAATAGATGGGCAGCGCGTCGCTCAGCATGAATTCGAGGCTGAAGTAGGCGACCGCGGTGAGGCGCGAATTCGGATACGTTCGCTGGAACCAACGCGGGGTTTCGGCACGCTCGTGCTTCTCCTTGATCAGCTGATCGAGTTTGCCCTTGAATTGCGGATCGGCGGCGACGGCTTCGAGCCGCTCTCGCGCGACGGTCTGGAGAACCACCCATGCGTTCCGCGTGAGATCCCAGCGGATGGGATCGAGTTGCGCCCAGAGTTCATCGGCCGCGTGGTTCCAGGACCAGCGCAGATCGAGCGCGAGTTCGGTCAAGTCATCGGAGACTTCTTTGACGGGATCGGCCATGGTCTTCCTCTATTTTCGGACATGGCACGGGGCGCGGATTGTTACAGGATTGAATTTCCCGGTATTGTGGCCCCGCGTCGGTCTGCGGATGGGCGTTACCAGCCAGGCGGCTTCAAATTGGCAACGCCAGTTGTCTTCAGCGACAATGAAGATGTAAATGGCGAACCTGAGCGACTTTGAGAAACTGCTACCTGCGCTGTCGCCTGGCGAAAAGGCGCAGATTCTGAAATGGGTGGTTCAGGAACTGGCCGAGGCATTTCCGGGAATTGACTCTCGTCCCGACGTATGCGGGGGCGAACCGTGTATCGTTCGGACTCGAATTCCGGTTTGGCTGCTGGAGCAGGCCCGCCGGCTGGGATCAAGCGAGCAAGCGCTGCTGGCTGCATACCCTTCTCTCCACGCGGAAGACCTCGTGAACGCGTGGGCCTATGCACGCTCTCACGTCGCGGAGATCGAAGGGCAGATTCGCGAAAATGAAGCCGCTTAGTGGCCCGCTTCTATTCCAACGAGTACATTCCTCTGCAGGTTGTTACGGAACTCCGGGGCCTGGGGCACGGTGTGTTGACTTCGCTGGATGCCGGAAGAGCAAACGCGTCTGTGACGGACTCGGAGGTCCTGGCGTTCGCCGCCGCGGAAAGCCGGATTCTGTTGTCGCACAACCGTCGCATTTTCTGCATCTGCATCGACACAGAACGGTGGATCACGCGGGCATCGTCCTTTGCAGTTACCTGGACTTCAGCCGGCAGGCGCAACGAATCCACCAGACGATTCGAAGGTTTACCGTATGACATCAACGACCGGGTGAGCCTCAACAATCACCCTGGTTCTCTTACCCAGAATCGCGAGTCCTATCACATCAGTTGCTGGCAGCTCTCCCGAAATGACCTTACGTATGCTTGATGTTTTGGAGTCAGGGAATTGATGTGGCGTGAGGCGTTAGAGTTGTCATGATCTTCGGGCAGAACCTCTACCGAATTTTCTCAGGATTGAGCCTTATTATGATTGAACCTTGCCGCGGAAGTGGCGATATACAACGAACGAGTAACTCGTCGCGAGAATGAAGGCCGGAATCCACCACGCGAATCCTACGCGCAGACCGTAACCCGGCGCCGCGACGTTGTGGATTGTCAGGCTGAGATTCGGGTCGGTCACCGAGGGAAGCACGTTCGGATACAGCCCGAATGCCGCGCTGCAGAGCAGAGCGACGATGAAGACGCCCGAGCATAGGAACGCCCACAGATCCACATTGGCGGAAAGACAGAGCCACAGGCCGATCAGCCCAGCGGCCGCGACCAAAGGAAACACCCACAACCAGGGATGACCGACGAAGCTCTCGGCGAGGTGGGGCTGGATGCTGAAACTTGCGACGCTGATCAAGAGCACCGCAGCGCACACGGCCCAATACCCGGTGGATGCAATTGCCCGCGCGCGGATCGCGACCTGGCCGGTGGTCTTCAACATCACCCACAGCGCTCCGTGCAATGTGAGCACCAGCAGCGCCGACACGCCGACGAGCACTGTGTACCAATCGATAATGCCAGGGTTTGGGCCGGGCTGGAAATTCGTCCAGAGCGGAACGAAAAAGAATCCGTCTTTGTTCAGGGGCACGCCGCGAACCACATTGCCCAGCGCCGCACCGTAGAATATCGCGATCAGCGCGCTCGAGCCGCCAAATATTGCGTCCCAGAACGAATGCCAGAGCGGATTCTCAAAATGACTGCGCAGCTCGATCGAGAGACCGCGCAGCATTAATAGCCAAAGCACGATCATGAGAGCTAGATAGAAGCCGCTGAAGCCCGAAGCATAGAGACCGGGAAAAGCGAAATACAAGGTGCCGCCGGCGGCAAGCAGCCAGACTTCGTTGCCGTCCCAGACGGGACCGATGGACGCGATGATGGAACGGCGCTCCGCATCGTCGCGGGCCGCGAACAGGTGAATCGCGCCGGCTCCGAGATCGAATCCGTCGAGCAGGACATAAGCGGCCAGCATGACCGCCACGATGCAAAACCAGATTGTTTCCATATTTGTATTCGTCCTGTTCGTTCTAATGATGGGCGGGTGCGGGCTGTTCGAATTCGGCGTGGCCGGGTCCGCGCTCCACCTCACGCCATACCAGAGACAGGAAAAGAACGCCCATGAGCGCGTACATCCCCATGAAGCCGAGGAGCGTGAACAGGCCGTTGCCGGCGGAAACCAGCGGGGATATTCCGTTCTCCGTTCGCATCAGACCGTAGATCAGCCAGGGCTGGCGACCGATCTCGGCCGTCATCCAGCCGAATGTGGTCGCGATGTACGGGAACGGGAACAGGAACATGAGAGCCCAGAGCAGAGATTGACGGCGCCAGAGCGTACCGGACCAGAGCTCGATGGCAGCCCACAGCAGGATCGCGGCGATGATGGTGCCGAGCCCCACCATAATGTGGTAGCTGAAGTAAAGCAGCGGTATGTTGTCCGGCCACTGATCCCGGGGAAACTGATCGAGTCCCTTCACCTTGCCTGCCCAATTGCGGGTGGTCAGGAAACTGAGGGCTTGCGGAACCTCGATGGGGTTATCGAGGCGCTGATTTTCGGCGTCGGGCTGGCCGATAATCGCCAGCGCGGCTCCCGTGTCGGAACTCCTGAAAAGCCCTTCCATGGCTGCCAGTGCCGCCGGCTGATTCCTCGAAACCATGACGCTTTGTTGATCTCCGGTCGGGAATGCCACGATCGCCACGGCGATCAAACCGGCGTAGATGCCGATTTTGAGGAAAGTCCGGCCGAAATCCACGGAGCGGTTTGACAGAATGTAAAACGCGCCGAGCGCAGCCATAACCGAACTCCCGGTGACTACCGATGCGGTCATATTATGGGCGTATTGCCAAAGGATCCAGGGATTGGCGATCAGCCCGGTAAAACTATTCAGAACGATTTCGCCCTTCGGTCCCAGAGCGTAGCCCACCGGGTGCTGCATCCACGCGTCTGTCGCGATGATGAAAAATCCGGAGAGCCATGCGCCCAACCACACCGCGACCGCGGAGAGCCAGTGCAGGGTGGGCCCCAGCCTCTTCTCTCCAAAAAGGAACAGCCCGAGGAACGTGCTTTCGAGGAAGAAACTGAACATGCCTTCCATCGCGAGCGTTTGCCCGATCACGCCGCCGGCCGCCTTTGCAAAGCCGGCCCAGTTGGTTCCGAACTGGAATTCCATCGGTATACCGGTGACAACGCCAATGGCGAAATTGACGGCGAAGATCTTCGCCCAAAAACGCGCGCATTGATCGTAATGTGCATTGTTGGTTCGAAGAGCCATCGTCTTGAGGACGACGATCAACAAGGCGAGGCCCATCGTGAGTTGGGGGAACAGGTAATGAAAGGTCACCGTAAAGGCGAACTGCAGACGGTCGATCGCAAGGGCATTCATTGTTTCTACACGATTGTTCTTACAACGCAGCAGGCTATTGGCCAGGAGCCAGGCACGCCGAATCAGCAAGTTCGGCCCACCGCTCCATCATAATGCGGGAATATTGCGGGTTGCAGCGCTACGCGGCTGCGCCACACAGCACAGCCGCGCTCGATTCAGGCCTGGGCGTGCTTTACTTCGCGCCCACGCGTCAAGAGGCGCTCCACTTCCTGGCGGAGCATCGGCAGCGGGATCGGCTTGCTGACATAACTATCGAATCCGGCGAGTATTGCCCGCTCGCGATCACCCTGCATGGCGCTCGCCGTGAGCGCCATGATGGGAGTCGCGGCGAAGTTCCGGTCGCGGCGAAGTTCGGCGAGGACGCCGAAACCATCGAGACCCGGCATATGCAGATCCAGGATGACGAGATCGGGCTGAAGCTCCCGGGCATACTGAACGGCTTCGAGGCCGTCGCTCGCTTCACTGACGGCGTGCCCCGAACCCTCGAGCACCGTCCGGATCAGTTCGCGGCTGGTTTCCTTATCGTCCGCTACCAACACTTTTTTCATTCGCGTGTCCTAAAGGAATAGTGAACGTGAAACGGCTCCCCTTGCCCGGTTCACTCTCGAGCCAGATGCGGCCACCGTGCTCTTCGACGAGCCTCTTCGTAATCGGCAAGCCAAGGCCTGTGCCTTCGCGCATGCCGCTCGTGGTTGCGACCACCTGGTGGAATTTATCAAAGATCGATTCATGCTCCTGCGGCGGGATCCCGATACCCGTATCGCTTACCGAGATTTCCGCGGATCCATTCGCGCAAGCCGCATCGACGCAAATACGCCCGCCCTCAGGCGTAAATTTAACCGCGTTACTCAGCAGGTTGTAAAGAATCTGTCTGACGCGAACGCGATCGCCATCGACAGGTATGGTGCCAGGGATATTGGTTTCGAGCCGTATCGATTTCGCAACGCATTGCGGACGAATGGAAGAAAGCGCGTCCTCGAGAACGCCGATCAGGTCGATCGTTTCCCGGCGCAGGTCCAGCTTTCCCGCCTCGATTTTGCTCAGATCGAGAATCTCGTTGATGAGAGCCAGCAGATGCTCCGCGTCTCTGTGAATATGATTGATGAAGCGCTTTTGATCTACATTCAGCGGCCCTTTCATCTCTTCACTTAACAACTCGGAGAATCCAATCACCGTATGCAGCGGCGTGCGCAATTCATGGCTCATATTAGCCAGGAACTCGCTTTTCATCCGATTCGCCCGCTCAATCTCGAGATTGCGCAACTCAAGCTCGCGGGTGTGTTCCTCCCGCAGCGCCTTCAACCGATCTTCTATCTGCTTGCGGTCGGTTACGTCGCGGATGATGGCCGTAACGCGGAAGCCCTCCTCCGCCTTGACGGGGCTGAGGCTGATCTCGACGGGAAAAGTGGAGCCGTTCTTCCGCCGGCCGTGGAGTACCAGCCCCATGCCCATCGGGCGCGTAACCGGATTGGCCCAGAAATGAGCACGATGTGCGGCGTGGCCAGCCCGCAGTTCATCCGGAAGCAGCACGTCCATCGATTTCCCCAGGAGATCTTCGCGGCTGTAGCCGAAGATCTTTTCGGTCACCAGGTTAAGGAGAACGATGCGGCCTTCGCGATCCACCTCGATGATGGCGTCGGGGGCCGCTTCGAGCAATTCGCGAAAGCGACGGTCGGCGCGCGCCTGGGTTTTGGCCTCCTGTTCCCTTTCCATCAAGCCCCGGATTTCGCGCTGCGCAAGGCGATGCCTGCTGATATCGGTAAGGATAGCGAGCGTTCCCTCCTGCCAGGGAACCGTCCTGATCTCCACATCAATCGACGCGCCGTCATTTCTGACGAGGCTCGTTTCGGCTTCATAGTAGGCAATGCGAGGCAATTCCACTTCCAAAGGAAGAGCGCGGTCAATCACGTCTTGCTCTTGCCATCCGAGCAGCCGCTCCGCGCCACTGCTCCATAGGCGTACGTAACCGTTTTCATCCAGAGCAACAACGCCAAAAGGCGCGGCGTCAAGAAGAACTCGGAGGAATCGAACGGGGTCTCCGTGTGGCATTTGGGCTTGTCTCGCCCATTATAGCCGCGGGATATGGCGCAAATCGTCCCGCTCCCTGCGCCAAAGCACGCAGGGCGCGGGACCAAGGCGCACGTTTGTTTCAGGCTCCCGCGTTGAGGGTCTTTCCCGCGCTCGCCGCTTTTTGCGCGGTGACGTGCAGGATGCCATCGGTCAGATTCGCGGTCACTTTGTCCGCATTGATCTTTTCCGGGAGTTGAAACTGACGGAACAACGACTTCCGTCCGAATTCACAAAAATAGACATTCTTCTCGTTCTCTTCGTGCTTGTGCGTGGATTCTCCCGAGACCACCAGCGAATCCGGAAGCGCGGAAACCTTGAGTTCGCCCGGCCTGAAACCCGCCGCGGCGATGCTGACTTCGTACTTGCCATCCTTCTCGACGAGTTCGGATTCGGGGGTCAGCATCAGTTCCCGTTCCGCCTGAAGCCAATCTCCGATAGCCGATCCGTCGGCTCCACGAGTCTGGAAGATCTCGTGCGCCCGATGGCGGATCTGGTCGCTGAATTTCTCGAGTTTATCGATGAAAGACGGAGATTTCGATCCGTCCTCTTTAACTTTCTCGACTGCAATAGTTGCCATACTGGTCTCCTTGTAAATAGTTCAATACCGGGTTTCGGAAAGGAGAAGAGCAACCCGATAGCCACGCTATCGACAAGAGATATTTAGCGCGCGCCTGGGCTATTGCGGGGTCGCCGGTATCGCGGGTATCGCGAACTTCTGTATGTTCATGGCCGGCTCGTCTTTAATGGTGTAGTCGGCGGGAACCTGAAAAAGCGCGGGCGAGGGATCGGTGCGGGAAATGTTGCTCAGCGCATAGCTCGTCGTGCCCATGCGGGGATCGCTGTGTGTCGATTGCACGATCACCTGCAGATCGAGCGACCGCCACACTTCGTCCACAATCTGAATCGGTTGGCTGTTGCCGATCTGCCCGGCGGGAATGGTGAAGGTGGTGCGCGTCCCCTCGGCCTGAACTCCCTGGATCGACTGAGTGCCGAGTTGCTCCACGACCGGGGGATTGGGGGCGGCGCTTGTAGTGGATCTGTAAATAAAGGTCGGCGCAGCATTGGGCATCGGCATTCCAGGAGGCATTCCGGGAGTGGCGCTCGTCACCATCCTTTGCAGCGTGATCATTTTGCCACTCGCATTTCCCATGCTCGGTGGAGCGGGAAGCTTGATGGCAACATGCTCGCTCGGGTTCAGTGAGTAGTTCACCCCGGCGACCGGGTCGGAAATAAAGATCGTCTGGACCGGCGCATCCTGTGCGGCGAAGGGTCCGATGTTGGGAAGGGATTGCTCGCGCCGCTCCCGGCCGTCTGCGTCGCGATAGATCGAAGCGGTCGTGGTGTTCACGATCTGGTTGCCATCGGCCAGCGTCTGGGTGGTCTGAGTCGAGGCTTGCGCGGAATAAGGCGCGCCTTTCACCGTATTGCCACTCAACTCGCCCGCCACGAATGCAAAGGTCTGGGGACCCGGGGCGCCCAACACGCCCGCGAAACCTCCGGCTATGGCGCCACCGCTTATAGCGCCACCGGTTGACGTGGAGAATGTTACGTTACCGGAGGTCTGGGCAAAAAGTAACGCTCCTGTGAGCAGAAACGCGGTAATCAAGTTCGTCCTCATGTTTAGTCTCTCTTTCTATTTCATCTCAAACCCGACGAACCGGATTGCCCGCGGCAAACCCTCTTCGCCCACCAACACATCGGCCTGGACCCGATCGGCCAGATGATCGTCGCCGACCGGTAATCCGACCGCCTGCATCGCGGTCGCGGGAAGCTCCACGCGCAGGATCTCTCCGCGGCCAAACGGAGGAGCCGGATCCATCAGCGGGAAAAAATCCGTGACCACCTCCTGCGCCGTCTGCTCCTTGACCTGCGTTGGCTTGCGAACGCGCTTCGAAATAGCGGGACGCACCGGATGCTCCGAGGCTTTCGGTATTTCGATTGCTGCTTCTCGCGACGGCGGGCTGACCACATCGACAGATGGCTTCGACACGGCATTTTGCGGCTTCTGCGGACGGTCCACGATTATAACGGTCACCAGAGCAGCTGCAATGGCGACCGAGCAGACAGCCCTGAAGGGGAATGCGCGCTTCGGCCGGCGCGTTCGAAACGCCTCGATTAAACGCGCTTCGACGACTGGCGAGATCCTTGTCTGGCGGTCATTTTCCGCCAGTGCGCCAAGTGCTTGCAGAACCCGAGTCTCCTTCATGACACACTCCTTGCGGCTACCGCTCCCAATTTTTGCCCCAGCATGGCGCGACCCCGGCTCAGCCGGGACCGCACCGTTCCGACCGGGCATTCGAGCGCCGCCGCCGCCTCTTCATAACTGGCGCTTTCGAGATCGCACAGCACGACCGCTTCACGATAAGCCGGTGGCAGGCTCAGCACTGCGCGGCGCACCCGTTCAATGGTCTCGCGCCGGGTCAGATCGTCGAGCAGATCTTCGTCCGCGGGGAATTCATCCGCCGCCGGCTCCTCCGGACGCTTCTTTTCGATCCTGCGCAGGACCAGGTTTCGGGCAATTCCGTATAAAAAGGAAAGCAGTGTTCCACGTGATGGATCGTACCGCTCTCCGTTCTCGATCAACGCGAGAAAAACCTCCTGGGTAACGTCTTCCGCCACGGCCATGTCTCCCGACATGTGCAGCGCGAAGCGGTAAACGGCGCTTTGACGGCTGCGAAACAACCGGGTGAACGAACCTTCGTGGCCGCGGAGCGCCTGCTCCAGCAGCTTTTCGTCGCTTTCCATGAATCGCTTCTGTCAGGAGTTCCGGCCAGAGCGGAAAGAAGTTCCACAATTATGATGACAAAACAAAAGGCGGCCGGGTTCATTCATTGGCGAGCGCTTTGACCCGGGCGGAGTCGCCTCCGAGCCAGGCCGGATTTTTCGCCGTCGAGTCGAAATGGGAGGATGTTTTGAACAATTCGTACTCTCCCCGATCGGCTGCCTTTGATGTCCTCGCCAGTAGTGTTTTGATTTGCGTGGCAGTCAGGGGTTTAAGCGTTCGGGCAGCTTCGAAGGCCTGTTCGAGAATCGTCATGTTGTCGATTCCCGTGATCACGACCGAGGTCGGCAGACTGAGAGCGTAGTGCAGGCACTCGATCGGCTTCACGACGTTGCTCTTCAGGATTGTGCCGTCCCCCATGCTCTTCATTCCCAGCACGCCGATACCTTCTTTGACAAGCACAGGTAATACGTGCTTCGTGAAACTGCGGAAGTGGGCATCCATTACATTCAGGGGCATCTGAACGGTGTCGAAGCGAAAGCCGTGTTCTTTTGCCTTCGCCAGCATGTAGAGATGAACGTGAGGGTCTTTGTGGCCGGTGAATCCGATGTAGCGAATCTTGCCCGCGTCGCGAGCCTCAAGGAAGGCTTCCATGGCGCCGCCTTCCGCGAAGATCCTGTCGGCATCATCGAAGCGGATGACTTCATGATGCTGAAGCAGGTCCACGCAATCGACTCCGAGGCGCTTGAGGGACTGGTTGATCTGGCGGCTGGCTTCTTTTCTTGTCCTGCCATCCACCTTCGTCATTAAGAAGGCTTTGTCGCGGTACCCATTTTTGAGAGCCTTACCCATGCGAATCTCGCTCTCACCATCGTTGTAGTCCCAGGAATTGTCCATAAACGTCAATCCCCGGTCGATGGCCGAGCGAATAATCCGTATCGCCTGCTTCGCTGTCACGCGGGGCAGGCCAATATGGAAACCGCCGAGTCCCAGGGCGGAGACGCGTTCGCCGGTTTGTCCGAGTATTCGCGTCGGCATTTCGGTGTCATTCGATTTGGGGCGGTTCACGTGGTCTCTCCTTAAGCCTGCGCCAAGGCCTGCACCTTCTTCAGATCCTCTACGAAGCGCTCATATTCGAGATGGCGCTGTTCGTCCGTGGGAGCGCGCAGAATGGCGGAGGGGTGGATCGTTGAAGTAGCGTGGGGCGCCCACGGATGTTGCACGAAGCGCCCACGCTCTTTGGTTACGCGCCAATCGGGTCCAAAAACCGATTGCGCCGCAGTAGCGCCGAGACAAACAATGATCGAAGGCCGAATAAGCGCGATCTCAGCTTCCAGCCACGGCCGGCATGCCTTCAATTCCGTGCCGTTCGGTTTCTTATGAATTCGCCGCTTGCCGCGCTCTTCGAATTTAAAATGTTTGACTGCATTCGTAACATAGACCGCGAGTCGATCGATTCCCGCATCGCGCAGAGCCCGATCGAGCAAGCGGCCGGCTGGTCCGACGAACGGCTTTCCCTGCCGGTCTTCCTCGTCGCCGGGTTGTTCTCCGATCAACACGATGGAAGAGGACTGCCGGCCCTCGCCGAAGACGGCCCGCGTGGCGTGTTTGTAAAGGTCACACGCCCGGCACGACTCAACGGCATCGCGCAACTCCGGCAGTGTGCTAAGACTTAGCCCGCTTTTGAGGGATTTTTGCTCCTGCATGGCGCGCTTCGTTAAGCCCGATCGCGATAGCCTGCCTCCGATCGGTCACCTTCCTTCCGGTTGACGACTTTAGCTCACCCTCTTTATATTCATGCATAACCTCTTCGACTTTACCTTTTCCTGTTGCAGAGATCCCCTTAGTAGAGCTGCTGGTTTTTGTTGGCACTGTCTTGCTCCCTATAAAATAATTTGTCTCGCGCTTATTGGTAATTCACGAACATATTCCGCTGGAAAATCACGAATCGACCTGTTGACAATCTCCTGTGAGCGAAGCACGTCACGTGCCAGGCGAAGGCTACGCGGAGATCGAAATGGGTCAGGTATTACGTTTCGCTGGATTCGTGGAACCCGCTCTGGCTGGCGCGTTCTGACGTGGTCATTAAGGATATTTTTCCTGCGGACGTGGGGGAGCGCTTAGGCGCGAACGATCGCGCCGTGTTCGCTGCCGGCAAACCGACGGCGATTGAAGAACAAGTGCCGCACGACGACGGTCTTCATACGTATATCTCGATGAAATTTCCGCTCGAGGGACCGGATGGCGATATCGCCGGGGTATGCGGCATCGCAACCGACATAACGAGACGCTGTCGAGCACCAGAGCCTTCAATCTGCGCCATTCTGTAGCCCGGTCGGCCACCGTCAGCTCATTCATTCGCTAACTCTGTTGGTTCCAGATATTTGGCAATATCGGAAGCTAACAGGACATTAGCTCTCGTCCCCGAGAACCGCAAGGGCGGGGGCGGACCTGTCCAGTCTCGTCGGAGGAGCCTGGACGGCGTAATCCGCGGTCTCAATCCCAATTCCCGCGATATCAGGTTGTGATATGCTCCCAGGTAGTTCAAAACCCCAAAGGAGACGATTGCGATGAAGAAACTGTTGCTGGGTCTGGTCCTTTCCGCCCTGTTAGGTTTACCCGTTTGGGCTGCCCTGAAAGTAGCCGATAAAGCACCCGATTTCTCGGCTCGGGCATCATTGGCCGGAAAAGAATTTAACTTTTCATTGCAGGACGCACTGAAAAAAGGTCCGGTCGTCGTGTATTTCTATCCCTCCGCTTACACAAAGGGATGCGATCTCGAAGCTCATACGTTCGCACAGGAGAAAGACAAATTCGATGCCGCCAGCGCCACCATCATTGGTGTATCGGCCGACAGCATCGAGCGGCTTGATGCGTTCTCGGCGGACCCGGATTATTGCGCCGGGAAGTTTCCGGTGGCCTCCGACCCGGATCGCAAGATCGCCAACTCTTACGATCTCACGGCGGCCAGCGCAAAAGCTGGCGTGAAGGACGTGCGTGGCGTCGAGATCGGTCATGACTTTATCGAGCGTGTGACCTTCGTCATCGGCAAAGACCACAAGGTAATCGCCACGCTTTCATCGGCTGCCGACAAGCTTTCTCCAGATCAGCATGTAGAAAAAGCGCTGGAGATCGTGCAGAAACTCGCTGCCAAATAGCACGGTTACACGGGGATTCCGCCGCATCGCGACGCGATGCAGCGGTCGTGAATAAGACGCTTCATTCCGATCACTCGTGCTCGTCTTACGCAGTGCGACTCGGGGTTCTTAACCATATTGCGGGGGCTTGGATTGGTCTGCTCAGAACGTTAGGGGTAATATCGGAAGCCAGCGGCGTTCGGGCGCTTGGCGATACTGGCGGTTCGGCGCTACGATCAATCTTCGGTTGGGAGGTTCACCGCCTCGCTTAGCCGCGCCGGAAGCTATATGATGCGGTCCATGTGCCGTGTATTGCCTATCCTTGCCCTCTCGCTTTCTGTGACAACATGGGCCGCCTCCGTGGACGGCATTCCCATCCACTCAACGGTGCGCGGCAGCGGACCTAAGACGGTCGTCTTCGTCCATGGCTGGACCTGTGACGAATCCTCGTAGCGCGACCAGGTGTCATTCTTCGAGAAGAATTACCGCGTCATCACATTGGACCTGCCCGGCCATGGCAAGAGCGGCTTACCATCGAGTGGTCCGCTCACCATGGAACTCTTCGCCAGATCGATCGAAGCCGTCCGGGTCGAAGCAAAGGCCGGAAAGATCGTGCTGGTCGGTCATAGCATGGGGCGCCAGTAATCCGGCAGTATGCGCGCATTTACCCCTCAAATGTCGCAGCACTAGTCCCTGTCGATGGAGTCCTCCATCTCTCGGGAAGCCCCAACGCTCCCAACCCGGATCGCATGAAAGGGCCGGACGGCTTGAAGAATCGCAAGACGATGATCCGCGGGATGTTTGGCAAATCCGCTACCCCAGCTCTTCAGGAGCACATTTTGAAGATGATGCTGGCCGCCCCGGAAACCACGGCCTACCAGGCGATGGCCGCCACGTTCGCCGGCGGGAATTGGACCGAGGAGACGATTGCCGTTCCCGCTCTCGGCATCTATGCGGATCACTCCGCCGCAAATGATCCCGGATACTTCAAGAAAATCTTCCCGAATGGAAGCACGGTCGAAGTCCCAAGTACCGGCCACTTCGTGATGATGGAAAAGCCGGCAGAGTTCAACAAGCTCCCCTGGCAGACTTCCTTCCCAAAGCCAACTTCTAAAAGGCATAGGGAAACCAGCACGGTCTCCCCCGCGGTCTATTGTGTCCGTATGGGCGGCCCCTCTCTGGTGAACGATATCGGTAAATATCGGAATGTATTTCCGCTCTAACCGGCGCTACCTGCGCGCCGAGCCGATCATCGGCTGAATAATCGCGTTCGCCAGTGCGCCGCTGAAGTCGGTCATCTCGCCGACCTTTTTCCCCGGAGCCGGCAGCAGCCGGGCCGCGAGCGGCTTGTTCCACTTGAACGCCAGCGTGGCGACATCGCCGACGATCCGGGCGATCGCATCCTCGCTCGTGTCACCGGCGAGCGGTACCGTATCCACCCCGGCGGCGCATACTGCGGAGTACGCCAGAATCGAATCCAGCCCGTAAGTGCCCTCTGTCCACCGGCGCGTCAGCACTGCGTCTTCGAGGACCGGAAGCATCAGTCCCGAATAGCCCGTCTGTTTTACGGGTACGGCCTGCACAGCGCGTGTGATGATGCCGGAGGCGGTCTCGGTACCCGGCGACCCGAACGGTGCGCCGGTAAATGACTCAATAGCCGTGCCGATGGAAATGGGGCCGCCCGGCGCCGGTGTCGGATCGATGCCGGCGTACGTCCACCCGCTTCCCGCCGCAGCTTTCATGACCGCCGCTTCTACAGCGCGCGCATGGAGAGTGAGCGCGGCGGTGAGTGCTTTTCCGGCAGTGCGCGGGTCGTGCTCGCGCGCGAAGACGTCCATCACCACGTTGGCCGCTTCGAGCCCGATCGCAAAGCTGCGAGGGCCGCCGCCGGGGTGCCATGCTCCGGGATAGAACGGCCCATAGGGTTTCAGCATCGCAATGGCGGCGAAGTTGAAGTTGCCCTGCCCGTGAGGGCTGCGCTCGCCAGTCGCCTTGATGATGCGCGCTGCCTGGCGTACCGCATTCCAATGGATGCCGTCCTCGCCCGCAGTCACGATGTTCGCGTTCAAACGATTGCCGGGTGTTGCCAGAACGTCTGTCAATAGCTCGACTCCCGAAGTTTCGTCAGTATCCTTTATCATTGCGGGACCGATATTCGGGGCGAAACGGAGCTTCCCCGCCAGATCGTCAATGCCACGCAGCACTTGCAGGGCGTCGGCGCGCGTGAGCCCGCGCGTGTATTCAGGAAACGGCTGCGTCGAAATGCGGATACCCGCCACGTCGTACCCGGCGGCTTTGATCGTGTCGCGCACCTGGCTAAGGAACTCCACTGTCTCGTCAATCTGCGATGGGTACGACTTCGCATCGATCGTGATGAAGCCCGTTATGGCACGGACTTTTGGCTTCGGCGGGTCCGCAGCGCGCAACGAAGGCAGGGCAGCCGCCGTTACGACGATGAGTATAGAGAGGAAACGTTTCGAGCACGCCATGGTGTCAGCTTAACTCCGGTGCCGGCTGCTCTGTTGTGTTGGCCCACTCTTCGGGTGCAGTGCCTCAGAGAAAAGAGAACGTTATTGTGCAATATTGGAACCTGTTTCAGCCGCGCGATCGCTTTCGTCCAAGCCTTTTCCAGCGCGCGTTTGACACCCACAACTGGCAGGACCGCGCGCCGAAGGCGCGTCGCATATGTGAGCTACTGGTGAGATTTCTTGTGGTTAACAAAATCCATGTAGGCCTTATGCCGTTCGTCCGCCGTTCTCTGTTGCTCCGCTCTTAAAGCGTGATATTCAGCTATGTCCGACACGCCGGCAGACCATTCATGCGTGATGAGATAACACCTTAAAGCCGTTTCGGATTTATCCGCAGACACCAGCGATTCGAGGACGAGCCTTTCCACGCGGTGGCATTCATCGCAATTCATTCCCCGATTCTATCGCTAGTCACGTGTCTGAGGAAGGTGGGCCCGATACTGACAACGGCCGGCGTCGCGCAGGGCGGTTTCAGGCGCCGCGGACGCACCGCTACGCGCTCGCGATGTAGCTAGTCAGGTGGTCAATCGTCTCCGTCTGTGCGGAAATCACCCAGTTCACCAGGTCGCCAATCGACACTACACCCACGACTTCTCCCCTGTCCATCACTACCAGGTGCCGCGCCCGCGACGATGTCATCAGATGCAGGCACGAATCAACGGAATCAGTCGGCGCCACACAAATCGCCGGCGACATCACCTCTTTCACCTCCGTCTCTATGGAGGATCGGCCCAGCAGGATCACCTTGCGCGCATAATCGCGCTCGGACAGCATCCCCACCAGGCGGCCGTGCTGGGTAACCAGCAGCGCGCCAATGTCGCGTTCGGCCATCTCGCGCAGCGCGTCATACACGAGGGCGTAAGGCGGAGTCGAGAAAACTTCCGTGCCTTTTCGATTCAGAACCGATACTACAGACTCGTCAAATTTCATGTGCACTCCTTTCCGGGCGTTCCCCGCAACTGATGCGGCCAGGATCATAGTCCAATACAACATCGAATGCAATGCCGGTCCTGGATAAGTGGCCTGTGCACTTTCTGGAACAGGAAAACAGGCGAGCAAAGACAGAACGACCTGTTCCATTCCGCGAGACGCGAAGAGGCAGCGTGCGCAATAGTTCTCACTGTGCCTCCGGAAACTGAGGAACCGCAGAACGATGTCCGCAAATATCGGTAGGTATTCCCGACTCCGCTCGCGGCTGAACTTCTCCCGGCACTCCCGTCTCACGCCAGTTTCGCCAAGCCGTAGAGCTCCACTGGATTTTGCACCAGGATACGGTTGCGCGTTGCCTCGTTCGGCGCCCATCTGGACATCAGATCGAACAGCGCTGCGTCGTCGGGCTTATTGGTTTCGTTGGGGTGCGGCCAGTTGCTCCCCCACACCATGCGCTCCGGCGCGGCCTTCACATACGCCCGCGCCACCCTGGTGATGTCGGCATAGCCCGGAGGGCCGTCCCTGGTGTTGTCATAGGTTACCGACAGCTTGACCCAGGTGCGCCCCTTGTCCACCAGCCGGCGAATGACGTTGAACACCGGATGCTTCAAGCTCGCCGGCTGCGGGACGTGCCCCATGTGATCGAATACGATCGCCGAGGGCAGGCGATTCCACAAATCCTGGGCCACCACGATCTGATCGGCGTCCATGTTGATCTGCACGTGCCAGCCCATGGCGTTCACCCGCTTCGATAAGGGTTCGATCATCTCGATCGATGTTGGCGCATTACGCGGATCGGTGAGCGAGAAACGGATTCCGCGAATGCCGCCATCGGCCAGCATCTTCAGTTCGGCATCCGTGATGGTGGGGCGGATGACGGCCACGCCGCGTGCATTGGGACCCAACCGCGCAATCGCATCCAGTGTCACGCGATTGTCGGTAGCATAGGCCAACGGCGTCACCACGATGCTGCGGCTGGTTCCTATCCGCTGCTGAAGCATACGGTATTCCTCCACGCGGGCGTCCGGTATGATCGTACCGCCCGGCTGAACCGGCGGAAACCGGACAGCGTCATAGATGTGGTGGTGGCAGTCGCAAGCGCCAGCAGGCGCTTTGAGCTTGGCAGGCTGGGTGCCGGAGGAATTGGGAACCTGCTGGGCCTGGCTCACTCCAATGGAAATCACCGACCCGCTGGACCCTATCGCCATCATCGAAACGCTCTTGATAAACGTGCGACGTGCAATCATCTTTTCTCCTGGATCGTGTGCTGAGTATACTTTCTCGGATTGTGTCCGAGTGGCTAACGACCATCCGACCATAAAGGCCTTAGTCGCTATCCTACGAGGCCCCTCTGGTCTCGTCCTGTGCGCTGTTCACTTCGCTGCGGGCGCAAGCGCCATGACGGCCCAATTTGTCGCTGCAGCCGAGATGAACTGATCGCGTCCGTGAGGGAAATCGCTGTCGAAGTAAGGCTGGAGCGGAATCGCGCGGCTCCGGACGTACCACGACCCGTCCTCAAGCTGCGAGCTGATGAGAAACTGTACTCCGCGTTGGTACGCCGCATCGGTCACCGCCAGGGAGCCGGCCTGCTTGAGCGCAACCAGCGCCTCGCCGGTCGCGTAAGAGTCGCTCGTCAGCGTCGGCAGCTGTGCCCAGCCGCCGTCCTTCCGCTGCTCCGCCAGAAGCGCGCGCCCGGCTTTCCGAAGAATGTCCTGGGCCTCGCCCACCCAGCTGAGGCCGAGCAATTGGAACGCCCGGTCTTCCGTGGTCCTCGGCTGGGTCCTGCCCAGCCAGCTGGCCGCACGCTGAATAGCTTTTTGATATTCGGCCCGTCGCGCCTTCGGAGCGTAAACTTGAAGCGTCCGCACGGAAGTGGCGGTGACTTCGATGTCGCTCGATTCAATGGGCGGCCGAGAACCGCCGGTGGCGGCCGTTCTCCACTCGCCGCCTGACCGTTGCGAGTTCTTGAGGTACCGTGCCAGAGCATCGGTACCCGCATCCGGCGGATGGTTCGCAGCCGCCATGCCAACGAGAATGTAGCTGATGGTGTCCTGGCCTCCCGGAATGGGCACACCCTGCAAAACTCGTTCGCGCCAGCTTTCGATGTAGGCGCGGGTGGTACGCAGTTGACCCTGCGCAGCCTCTTCGTCAAGAGGAAGTCGGTTTTTCCGAGCCACTGCGAGCGTCATCATGGTGAGACTGTTGTTATGGCAGGAGACACAGCCGGATTTCTTGAAAAACGCGATGTCGGCCCGTTGAAGCGGAGGAATGCTGCGCTCCGCCGCGGCGCGAATGGATTTAGCGGGTTTGGGTGGGGCTGCCGGCGTCGCTGGAGCATTCGTTTCAGTCGCCCCGGCCTTCTTCAGGAAGTCTGAAATGGGAGTGGCTCCGTGCCGCTTGGCCATGTCCAGTACCGTCTCTCCCTTCGCGCTCTTATCGTTGATATCGGCGCCCCTTTCCAGCAGCATTTGGATCGTCTCCACCGCAGCGGACTCCGAACCGGCCGCCAGCATCAGCGCGCTGACTCCATCGCCCACGGGGTCCGGTGCGTTGGCCTGGGCGCCGCGGTCGAGCATTATCCTCAGCGTCGGCGCATCCCCTTGCAGCGCGCTGTTAACCATCCCCCGGTTCAGGGCCTGTTGATCGGCCGTGTCGATCAACAGGCCGATGCACCCGGCGCACTTGGATTGCGCCGCGTTCGGAAGGGCGCCGGCCCGGCTTTTGGAATCGGCTCCGCGCGCTACCAGAATTCGCAGCACCTCCTCATCTCCCGCCAATGCCGCCACACTGGCCGCGGACTGGCCTTGGGAAGATATCGCCGATGGATCGGCGCCGTGATCCAGCAGCAGCTTCACCACCGCGCTCGACCCGAACCGTCCCGCCGCGATAATCAAAGCCGTGCGGCCTTCGCCCGAGCGCGCATTGGGGTCCGCACCTCCCTCCAACAGCAAGCGCGCCCTCTCCTCATCGTCCATCGCCCACATGAGCGCCGTGGCTCCGGCATCGTTTTGGACGTTGGGATTGGCGCCGTTTCCTAACAGGCGCCGGACGGAGCCCGCGTCTCCGTACAAGGCGGCATACATCAGCGGCGTGGAGCCGCCTGGTCCTCGCCCACCGGCGGCCTTCGGATTTTCCCGCAAGAGTTTGTCGAATTCCTGCCGATCCCCATTGCGAAGCGCCTCCATGATCCGCGTGGCCTGGGGATCGGGAGGCAACCGTGGCGTTTCACTGGACAGCTCGTCCGGCCATTCGGCGTCTTGTTCGATCCAAGCCTTGATGACGCCGATCTGCTCTTGACTCAAAGGCCCTGTCGGAGGCATTCGCAGGCCGCTCCCGTTCCCGATGAGCTTTTGATAGAGCCGGCTTCGGTTGCTGTCGCCGGGAACGATCCGGGCTCCATTGGCACCCACTCTGTTCGGCAGGGCATACCTCCGCTGGTCGATTCGGAAGCCGGCCATTTGCTGCGACGAGCCGTGACAACTGACGCAGTATGCTTGAAAGATCGGTTGAACGTCCCTACCGAAATCGATTTTGCCGGAAGTCTGGCCGCCCAGCACCCCGGCAAATACAAGAATCGCGCCGGCAACAGACAGCTTGAACATTCCGTTAGTCTACCCGTTCGAGAAGTGGATTGGGAACGGGTGACAGCGCATCCGGAAGTCCTATAAGAGGGAATGTCAAGAGACAGTTTTCCCCTACCGCCTGCGGCGGCTGCTGCTTTCGTGCATTCAGCCCCCAACCCCGGGCAACGCTCACGTTTTGAGATTGATCGTC